>CALFJE010000021.1 GCA_937877545.1 uncultured Selenomonadales bacterium
CCCTGTCGAATATGGCGGGCGATATGCAAGACGCCGTCGGGCAATTCAAATTCTAGGGAATTAGGGAAGCAGTCATAAAAAAAATCCCCCGCCATTCAACGGGGGATAATTTTTTTTGTCGATTTAAGTTTACTGCGCGGGTTCGGCTTGAGGTTCGGGCATAGGCGCGGGCGCAGGAGCGGGAGCCATACCCGGCTTAATCGCGTCGGGGAATTCTTTCGTCGTGAAAGGTTCGGTCGGCAACGGCTCAAGCGTGTAGGTGCCGCGTGTGACTGCCGTCGCGCTCTCTATCGCTCTGTGCGCCGCGTCAATCGAAAGTCCGAGCGACCTCATGCACTTATCGGGATTATGGAAGCCCATCGAGCTTTCGGCGGATACCCAATCCCAATACCATTGCGCCTCGCGGACAAGCTGACGCGCCTCGGCAAGCTGTTCGTCAGTGGCTCCGGCAAGGTGCGCCGCCTTAATGACCTTGTGGGCGCGAGCCGTCGTTTGCCCGGCTATACGCAAAATCTTAAACGTGTTGTCGTTAATCGTCTGCGCACGGTGCAACATGGTTTCGTAGGATTCGTCGTGGCACTTGGCGCAAGCCGAATCGTAATGCTTAAGCGGATTGGTCATCCAATGCGAAGTATACTTTTGCCCGTCCTTGCGCATGTAAGGCATATGGCAATCGACGCAGGTGACGCCGTTGAGCGCGTGAACCGAATCAGTCCAAACCTCAAAGTCGGGGTGCTGAACTTTCAACATCGGAGCACCGCTGTCGGGGTGAACCCAATCGTAAGGAAATTTCGGGTCGTGACCGTCATGATAGTATTTAAATTCGGCTTCGGGGTCGAGACCGTTGGCGAACGGCATATGGAGCTTGCCGCCCTCAGCTTTCTTGAAGTAGTACTCGTTATGGCATTGCCCGCAGACGTAAGCCCGCATCTCGTTATGCGACGCCGCATTGACATCAACGCCAAGCTCCGCCATAGACTCGACGAAGCCCTGATTGTAAACGCGCAACTTCATGGTATCGGGGTCGTGGCAGGTCGAGCAACCGAACCACTCATCCTCCTTAATCGGCGCGGCGACTTCGGCGAAACTCTTGGAGCAATAATCCCAGCCGCTTTCCTTAAAATAAACGTCGTACATATAGGAGCCTTTGCAACTTATGCACGCGCCGGGCTGTCCGGGGATACGCTTGCTGTTGAGAATGTCCTCGCCGGCGTACCAATGCCCGCGGTCGTCGTCATACTGAATCGAAAACGCGTAGCCCTTGAACAACTCAATCTGTTCGGGCTGTTCGGCAAGGTGCGAATTCTCAATCTGTGCGCCGCCGAAGCCCGTAGGACTGGGTGCGCCGTCCATATTTTTCTTGTAAGTTTCAAATTGCAACGGATAGGCTTTGGCATAGCCCATGCGCGTCAATTTTTGGTCTTCGGGTATCGGTACCAGTTCAAATTTTGTGGCGGGTTTGGCTATGACTCGCGTAAACAGCAAGCCGAAAAATGCCACGCACAAGACCAATGCGCCCGCGATACATTTTTGCATCTTACTCAACTTTAATACCCCCTTCCAAGTGATTCGAGCCGTGCGCGATTCTGCTGTGACACTTCAAGCAGTCGTCCTGCGTACCTTCGGGCGCGGTTTCGACGTAAGACATCGTTGCGCCGTGGCAGCGTATGCAGTTTTCGGCGACCATCTTGCGAGCGTCGGCGTCGAGCTTGATTCGTTCGGGATAATCGCGAATCATCTCGTGCGCTATGTCGACGATACCCGTGCGCCCCTTCTCGAACAGATAATGCGCGGTGTTGTCGTGCGGCAAGTGGCATTCCACGCAGTCTTGGTTCCTGTGGCTCGACACCGCGAACGTAGCCGCCTCGTGCTTCATGGAGTGGCATTGTCCGCAGAAAGTCGGATTGCCGGTGGCGTGCAGAGCAAAAGTTACGACGCCGACCGCCGCCGCGCCCAAGATAAAGCCGCCCGTCAGACATTTCAGCGTGTGCTTTTCAAACAAATCTCCCAGGCTCATCTCATTACCTCCCTCCTAAAATTTTTTATCGCCAATAAAGTTCCTATACAAATTAACGTGACGCTCAGCCATAAGAGCCATATGTAGGGCTTGGTGCTTATCGTCGCGGTTACGGGCATTGCGGAAAGTTTGTCGAGCGTCGGCAGAATTTCAAGCCGCGCCTTTTCCAAATCGCCCGATATGCCCGTCAATCGAACGCGCCGCTTGCCGTTAAAGACCTCAATCGCCGTCGAGGAGCCGCCGTCTGGCGTGACGGTTATCAGCGGGTGAATCACTTCCTCGACTTCGCCGTCGGTTATCGTAATCTGCGCGGAGGCTTGCGTCGGCTGATTGTTTTCGTCGCGGTCAATGTGCGCGTCGTCGAAAATGTAGCCCAACTCGCCGTCCATAGCGAACAGCCCTTTGGTAAGAATCAGCTCTTGAACGTCGACGACTTCGGGCGCGTGCGGAGCTATGTAAACGTCGCCCGTCAAACTTTTCAGGATAGCGGGTTCGCGAGCGGCGTCGGTGCCGTTGTTGTGCAGTTTGGTTAAAGCCCGCACAACTTCGCCGTCGACAGTGTAGACGTAAAATTTTTTATGCTCCGCCTCGTAGAATACTTGCCCCTCGTAGGTTACGGCGTGCCCTGCGATTGATACGGTCGTTCGCGGCTGAAGTTCTTGCGTGACGGTTTCGCCCTGCGCGGAAATGACAATCGCCGCCAACATTGCGAGAAAGCCGACGTGCGCGACCTTTCCGCCGAGGCTCAACATGCGCCCGAATTTTATAAATGCGTAAATCATCAGCACTGCCAAGGCTAAGGCTATGGGTGCGGTGCTTTTGACGTAGAAGTCCGAATCGACCGCCGCCGCCTCGCCCGCCTGTTGGCTAAGGAGCGGCATTGACATTCCGACCCACACAATCGCCGCGATAAATATCAGCAACAGGCAACTCAACAGAATTGTGAACGCCGGTTCGCGGTGCGTGTCGTACATGTTGCCTTGCGGGAGCGATTTGGCTTTGACGAGGATAATCGACAGCCCGCCGATTAAGACGAGCGCGTTTGTCAAGGCTATTGCCAAGCCTATTGACGTGCCCGCGAACGAGTGGACGGAAAAATCGCCCAAAATCCCCGAACGCGTCAGAAACGTGCCGTATATGACAAGCGCGTAGGTGAACGTTGCCGCCGCGTGCGCCACCGATAAGACGGCGGGCTTTTTCGCGGCGAGGTTGATTAAGTGCAACAATACTTCCGCCAAAATCCACGGTACCAGCGAGGAATTTTCTACTGGGTCCCAGCCCCAATAGCCGCCCCAGCCCAGGACTTTATAAGCCCAATAGCCGCCGACGAATATTCCCGCGCCCAATAAACTCCATGCCGCCAAAGTCCATTTGCGAGCCTCTTCGAGCCACGAGCGCGACGCCGCTTCCGTCAAGAGTGCGCCCAAGCTCAGCGCGAACGGCACCGCCAACAGCGCGTAGCCCGCAAAGATTATCGGCGGGTGTATCGCCATCCAAAAATCTTGCAACAGCGGGTTGAGTCCGACGCCCTCGTAAACCTGCGCGGAATGTTCGGCGAACGGCGACTGCGCCATAACCAACAAGACCAACACGCCTTGCAACAGGAAATAAATTCCCAGAGCCGCCGCGCTTGTCCGACGGAAAGTCAGCACCGCGCCCGTCACCGCGTGAATCAGCAACCACAGCAGGAAAGAGCCTTGTTGCCCCGCCCAGAACGCCGAGATTTTATAGAGCGTCGGCAACGTCGTCGACGAATAGGTCGCCACGTATTCGACGCTGAAATCGTTTTCAAAGATCAGATACCATAACAGCAGACTTGCCGCGCAGATTAAGCTTGCCGAAGTCGCCGCGCAGATTTTTACGAGCCGCGCCGACGGTATCTTTTGCGCGAAACAAATCGTCATCGCCGCCAGAGCCGCCGTCAGTCCGCCGCCCAAAAGTAAAGTTCCCGTCATTCTCCCCCCCGTTGCGATTCATATTTGGAAGGGCATTTAACCAGGAGTTTCTTGGCGTGAAAAGCTTCGTCCGCCGCGTCATACTTGCCGACCGCCACCACGTGATAAGCCTCGTCGAATTGGTCGGGCTTTACGCCGTCGAACTTAACGCGCATAACTTCACCCGTCGCCTCGTCCTGCAGGCTGAACGTGAATTCGTTGCCGACCTGCGCGGGCGCGGAGGTTTTATCGAGCAGACCTTTGACTTGCACGCCGCTTTGAGTTGCACGCGCCTCGGCAATCGTGACGTAGGGCGTAACGCTTTCGGCGAGATTCAAGCCCGCGTAGCCGATAAAGCCGACCAGCAGGACAATCAAAAAAATTTTCCGCACAAGTCGTCGCCTCCTTCGATAAATTTTGCTGATTATATCATTGCGTAAAATGGCGCATTGTTGCGCGGGCAACGGGGTAAAATTTTCGTTGCCGGCAAGCGCGGCGTCCGGTACAATCCGGAAAATATTTCGGGGAGGGAATTCTATTGGACAGGCTTACACCGGCTCAACGCCGCAAGAATATGCAACACGTCCGCAATAAGGATTCGCAGATTGAACTGAAGTTGCGGCGGGCACTGTGGCACGCGGGCTTACGTTATCGTAAAAACGTCCGAAGCGTCTTCGGTTGCCCCGACGTCGTCTTTAAGCGGCTAAAGATTGCCGTTTTCTGCGACTCGGAATTTTGGCACGGCTACGATTGGGAAAATCGCAAGCACGACTTCAAAAGCCGGCAAGAGTTTTGGATACCGAAGATTGAACGCAACATGGCTCGCGACCGCGAAGTCAACGAACGGCTGGCGTCGGAGGGCTGGACGGTTTTAAGATTCTTCGGCAAGGAAATTAAGCGCAACGTCGAGGAATGCGTCCGAATCGTGGCGCAGACTGTGGCGCGTAAAAAATCGGAGGGCGGCAAGTGTACAAGATGATTGACCTGTTCGCGGGCATAGGCGGAATTCGTCTGGGCTTTGAACGCGCCTTCGGGGACGACGCCGAGACCGTTTTTGTCAGCGACATTGACAAGTACGCCCGCACCACCTATGCCGCCAATTTCCCGCTAAGCCCGCCGCTTGAGGACGACATCAAGCAAATCGCCGCCGAGGATATTCCCGCCTTCGACATCTGCCTTGCCGGTTTTCCATGCCAAGCCTTCAGCATAGCCGGGCACCGCGCAGGTTTCGGCGACGATTATCACGGGAATTGCCGGGGTACGCTTTTTCTGGACGTGGTGAGGATTTGCGAACATCATAAGCCCAAAGTTATTTTCTGCGAGAACGTCAAGGGGCTACTTAATCACGATAAAGGGCGCACGTTCAAGATAATCTGCGCGGCTTTTGAGCAAATCGGCTATAAAGTTTTTCATAAAGTCTTGAACAGCCGAGACTTCGGTCTGGCGCAGAATCGCGAGCGGATTTATATCGTCTGCTTCCGAAAGGACATCGACGCCGCAAATTTCACCTTCCCCGCCCCGAACGACGAGCACTTTTCAATCCGCGACATCCTTGACTATGCGCCGATACCCGCCAAATATTATTTGAGCGACGTGTACCTTGAGACGCTCCGTAAGCACAGGGCGCGGCACGAGGCGGCAGGTAACGGCTTCGGCTACGAGGTTAAGGCTTTGGACGGCGTAAGCAATGCTCTGGTCTGCGGCGGCATGGGGCGCGAAAAAAATTTAATCGTCGACGCCCGCGAACACTCCACAATCCCGACGACCAAGATTAAGGGCGCGATTAACGCCGAGAATATCCGCAAGCTCACGCCCCGCGAATGGGCAAGACTTCAAGGCTTCCCTGACGACTTTGATATTGACGGCATGCCCGATACGCAACTTTATAAGCAATTCGGCAACACGGTTTCGATTGACACGGTGGCGGCGATTGCGCACGAGATAAGGAGGGTGCTGGAACCTATGCGCGGCAATAAGGGCGAATGGAGCGAACTTTACGCGTTGCTGAGACTGCTTGCCGACGGGAGGATTAAAGCCGACGATAAGGACGCGGATTGTTGGTTTCCCGTCCTGCAAATCCTGCGCGAGGACGACGCGGGCTTTAAGGTCGAATTTCAACGCGGCGATAAAGATTCGGTCGAGCTGTATCTCAACGGCGATTTGGTGCGCAGTATCAAAACCGCCGAGCTTGCGGCTATGGCGGATAAAATTCTGGGCGGCATAAACGGCGGCGGCAACGCGGCTTTTGAAATCGACGGCGCGGCTGAGATTATGCGGACGCTTGAGCTTAAAAAAATTAAATCGCCCGCCAACAAGAAAGCCGACATCGAACTTAAAGTTCACGACCCCTTTACCAACTTTGACAGGATTTGTTGCTACTCGATTAAATCCGACCTCGGCAACCCGCCGACTCTGCTTAACGCCTCGCAGGCTACGAATTTCCGCTTTAAAGTCTTCGGTGTCGACGACGCGCTTGCCGAACGAATCAATAACATCGACACGCGCACGAAGATTCAAGACCGTTTGGCACAGATTGAGCGGCTCGAATTCGATTCGGTTGTCAACAAGACTTTTGCGGACAATCTGCGTTTCGTCGATACGAACATGGAACGGATTTTGGGCGAGGCGGTCAAGATTTACTATCGGGAAAACGTTTCTGCCTGCGCGGAGCTGACGACTTTGCTGGAGGAGCGCGACCCGTTGAAATTCGGCGTCCCGAATCTCTATCGCCACAAGCTGAAGAAATTCCTCTGCGCGGTTGCCCTGGGGCTGAAGCCTGCCAAAGTTTGGAACGGTATCGACGAGGCGAACGGCGGCTATCTCATCGTCAAGGACGACGGCGCGATTACGGCTTATCATCTTTACAATCGCGACGCCTTCGAGACCTACCTCCTCAACAACACGCGCCTTGAGACGCCGAGCACTAATCGTCACAAATTCGCAACAATTCAATCTGGGGGGGCAGAAGTTCATCGACCTCAACCTGCAGATACGTTTCAAGTAAAAAAAGTCCCCGCGCAGATTTACGCAGGGGATTTTTTATTGCCGTCGACCGCGAACGGTGCGATAATGCCGGCGGGAGGGATTGATTGTGGCGCAGAGACTTTGGACACGCGAGGAGGCGATTATCGTCTTCAACTTGTATTGCAAAATCCCGTTTCGACAATCCTCCAAGAATCACCCGGAAGTTATCCGAATCGCAAATCTTATCGGGCGTTCGCCGAGTGCCGTCAACATGAAGATTGGCAACTTCGGCAGTTTCGACGCGACGTTGCGGGAACGAGGCATTGTCGGCTTGACAAACGCGAGCAAATTGGACGCTCAAATTTGGGCGGAGTTCAATAATCGTTGGGACGAATTGGCTTTCGAGAGCGAACGCCTTATCACCGCGTTGCAAGGGGAAGTTCATCTGCCCGTCGGTCGCGAGGAGTTTGCTACTGCTTGCCGCCGTGTGAATCAAAATTTCTTCAGGCAAGCCGTGCTAGCCGCTTACAATAACGCCTGTTGCATGACGGGGCTGAGCAATGCGGAGCTGTTGGTTGCCGGTCACATCAAGCCGTGGGCTGTCAGCACCGCCGCCGAGAAAACCAATCCCGCCAACGGGCTTTGTCTGAACGCGTTGCACGACAAAGCTTTTGACAGGGGTTTTATTACGGTCACGCCCGATTATAAAATTCACGTGTCGGCGGACATATCAGATACTTGCGACGGCATGACGGTCGAAAAATTTTTCGCCGCTTGCAACGGAAAAACGATTGCTTTGCCTGAAAAGTTCGCGCCGCATAAGGAATTTTTGACGTATCATAACGACGTTGTCTTTGAACATTGGCGGTAGCCGTTAATTGAAATTACACCAGGGCTCGCCGCTCATGAAGTCGCCGCCTGAGTAGCACGCCGCCCGCGCCCGACACCCGCCGCACTTTTGCTTATAGCGACATGCGCCGCAATTCCCGCCGTAGTCAAGCGTCCGTAGCGTCTTCAAGATTTTGTTCGACCGCCAAATCTCGTCGAAGGGTGTTTCGCGCACGTCGCCCAGCTCCATGTTCAGATACGCGCAAGGCTGAACTTTGCCACGCGGGCTGATTATGCAGTAACTTAAACCCGCCAAGCATCCGCGCTTAAAACGGAGCTTTACGCCAAGTTGGTCGGCGATACGTAAAAATTGCGGGGCGCACGTCGGCTTGAGTTCGATTGAAACTTCGCGTTGCTTGAGCATGATTCGCGTTAAAACTTTCTCGTAACCCTCGGCGCGAAGAGATTCCTCCGCGATTGTAGCCGCCCGCCCCGTCGGTACCAGAAAGAAAAAATGATGCGCCTTGGCTCCAAGCTCGACCGCGAAGTCCGTCAACGCCTCCAGCTCGTGTTGATTCCAATCCATAACCGTCGTGTGAATTTGGAAGGGCAAATCCGCCGCCAGACAATTCTTCATGCCGTTGACTGCGCCTTGCCACGCGCCCGCGAACGATCGAAATTTATCGTGCTTGGCGGCATCAAGCGAATCAAGCGATATGCCCATGCCCTTTGCGCCCGCCGCTTTTAAGTCGCGAGCCATCTGCGCGGTTATCAGCGTGCCGTTCGTCCCGAAGACCGCGATTAACTTCAAATGCGTGGCGTGCTCCACCAGCTCCAAAATGTCGGGGCGCATTAGCGGTTCGCCGCCCGAAAATATCATTATCTTGAAACCTGCGCGGGCTATCTGATTCAACAGCTCCTTAGCCTCGGCGGTCGAAAGTTCCTCTTGCGCCTTACAGCCGGCGTCGCGGTAGCAGTGGGCGCAGTACATGTTGCAAGCGTTGGTCGTGTTCCATGAAACTATCAAGTTAAATCCCTCCCGCGCAGGTATTCTGTTGCCGCTGCCTTTTTCCTGCAAAAAAATCCTCCCCGCTTTGGAGGAGGACTTTTTCGTTTGCCGAGCGGATTTTAAAATTCGTCGAGCAGGAAGACGACTTTCAAGTCTTTAAGAAATTTCGTAACGTAATTTTCAATCAAGACGCGATTTGAATCGGGAACGCTGAGGACGGGGTTGCTGTTGAAGTTCGCCAGCGATTTAGCCTTGACGAC
>CALFJE010000022.1 GCA_937877545.1 uncultured Selenomonadales bacterium
TGATAATGTCGCCGCCCTTAATCTTGATGCCGACAATCGCGTTGACCGCGCCCTCCTCAATCGAGACGACTTCGCCCTTAAGCTGATTTCTTGCGCTGAGTTTCATTGTAATTCCTCCTGTACTTTAACCCATAGATTTAATTTTTTCCTCGACGAGACTGACGGGGATTTGCTCAAGACAAATTTCCTTTTTGGGACAAGCGCGTTTCCAACAACCTTTGCAGGGACGCTCGACCTCGATTGCGTTTTGGAGTTGCCCGAAAGGTCCGTTGCGCTCGACGTTCGTCGGACCCATTAGCATAATCGTCCGCACGCCCAAAGCCGCGCCCAAATGTACCGGACCGGTGTCGCCGCCGATTATGAGCCGCGAACTCCTGAGCACGTGCGCCAACTGCGGAATGTTCGTGCGGTTGACCAGATTTATCGGCGGGATTTCCATTTTAGCCTCAATCTCTTTGGCAAGCTGTTCGTCGAGTGCGCCGTTGCCAATCAGAATCGGGACGACCGCCAGTTGATAAAACCAATCGCCCAATGCCGCGAATTGCTCCGGCGTCCAGCGTTTGTTAGCCCAATTCGCGCCGATTGCGAACGCCACATAAGGATTGCCCTCGCGAACGCCCGCATGTTCCATAATCGCTCGCGCCCGCTCCGACTCCTCGACGGGCACTTGCAACGGGAAGACGACTTGTCCCACCACGCAACCCATTGCCCGCGCCGTGTCCAGATACCGCTCGACGATATGCCCTTGCGCGTTTTCGCCGACCACCGGCGTTGATACCTTGTCGCTAAGCTCGCGCATGTTGCATATCCCAAGCTTGATGTTCGCCTTCGCGAAAAAGGCTATCGCCGCCGACTTGAACAGCCCTTGCAAATCCAACACCGCGTCGTAACTTTGCTCCTGCAATTCGTGCTTGAACGGGAAAAATTCTTTCATGAAGCCCTTGAGCGTGCGGAAGTCTTTTTTCTTGAACAGGAGTATTTTATCGACGCAGGGATTCATTTTGAGCAGGTCAAGGCTCGGCGGCTCCACTACCCACGTAACTTTTGCGTCGGGGAAAGTCTCTTTTATCGCGTAGCTGACGGGCAGCGCGTGAATCACGTCGCCTATCGCGCTGAGCTTGATGATTAAAACATTTTTCAAATCGTCCATTATCTGCGCTCCGATAAAATTTTTTCGATAACGCCGGTCGTCGAACGCCCCGCAACCAGATTAACCAGCTCGACGCGCCCGCCGTAGCTTTGCACAATCGCGGCTTCGGGCAACGTCGCCAAAGTGTAATCGCCGCCCTTGACGTATACATCGGGCTTAACCTCGGCGATAAGAGCCTCCGCAGTTGCCTCGCCGAAATAAATCACGTGGTCGACGGCTTTAAGCCCCAGTAAAACTTCTGCGCGGTCGGCTTGCGTGTTAATCGGACGATTCGCGCCCTTTAGCCGGCGGACGGATTCATCGGTATTCAGCCCGACAATCAGCACGTCGCCGAAGCTCTTAGCCGTCGTCAAATAGCGGACGTGCCCCGCGTGAATTATATCAAAACAGCCGTTAGTGAAGACGATACGCTTGCCTTGCCGCCGCAAGTCGTCGCAAACCTGCGCGGCTTCTTTTCTGTCAATCAGCATGATTTAAGCTCCTATAATCCGATAGCCGTTAAACGTTCGGCTTGACGCATTGCCCAATCGATTTGCGGGAATAAATCTCGCCGCGCATTCGCCACGTAGAATTTCTTCAAGTCGTCGGGGATTTGGACGTGCTTCATTGGGAACAAGGCTCCGCGCAGGTAAGCGAACGCCTTAAAAATGTCCTTAAGCTCGTTGAGCCGGGTTTCTTCGGTCGTCTCGAAGTAATGAATCAACAACGCGTCCCAATAGCGCAGGATATTCGCCGTCGACAAGCTCAACGCCCGCTGAACATTTGCCTGCCCGCTCATCAACGCATGGAACGCGCCCGCCGCGAAGTCAAAAATCGGGTGCGCGTAGCCGACGTCCGCCATATCGATAACGACGATCTCGCCGCTCTGATACATCGTGTTGCCGGAGTGAAAATCGCAGTGGACAATGGTTTTCCTGTCGGGAACGGTCAGAATCATCTTTTCGAGCTGATTAAATTCTTCGGCGGTGTAGTAAGGCTTCATACCTTCCGCCCAATCAAGCCACGTGCCCTTTATCGACGGAAAGCCCGCCGCGTCGTCGACCTCCGTATTGTGCATGAGTTTCAACATGGCGGCAAATTTTTCCATAATCGTATCGAAGTCCGCGCCGTCGTTCGCGATTAGGGAATTGCCGACGTTCATGGCATTGGCAATCAGCTCGAAGACGACGCCGTAATTTTCGCCGCAACGCACAATGTCATAGGAGATAGCCGTCGGAATGCCCGCCAGGAAGGCTTTCTTAGCCAAATCAATCTCCCGCGTGATTTTGTAGTAGGGAACGTGAATGTCGTAAACCTTAATGACGGTATCGGCGTCAAGGCGGTAAACCTTGCTGCTCAGCCCCGTGCCGACAAGCTCGCAACCTTCGATTGAGACGTTACGGAGCTTTTTTTGCACGTCAAAGAGCCGAGTAAAGCCTGTCATCTCAAAAATATCGTAAACGTCTTTGGAAACGTTTTCAACTGTGATTTTCCCGTGCGACTTGCGAAACTTAAGCAGAAACCGTAAGCCCGCGCTGGAAATATATTGGAGCTTATCGGCGTCGAAGGTCAAATCGCGGTCGGGATTTTGTTTGACGATATTTTGAACGTCCCGCTCGACCTCGGCGACGTTGTTTGAATCAATGCGCCCCGCAAGATAAATCGTCAATCGGTTATCGTTAATCGTGAATTCCATAGCATTGCCTCCCAAAATTTATCGTGCCCTTTTCAAAGCGGCAATGAGTTCTTTCGCGCCGACGGTACTTGTGCCCATTTTCCTTACGGCAATGCCCGACGCGATATTGGCAAGCTTAGCCGCAAGTGCAGGCTGCGCCCCCGCCGTCAACGCCAACAGGAACGCCGCCACGCAAGTATCGCCCGCGCCCGACACGTCGTAGACCTCGCTTTTGTCGCTGACGGGTATGTGATGCGTCGCGCCGTTGCGCTCAAATAAACTCATGCCCTTTTCGCCGCGAGTTATCAACACGCCGTCGACATTGAGCTTGGTAAGCAGTTGAGTCGCGGCTTCGATTAAATCGGTCACGGTGTTAAGCTGACGCCCGACGAACGCGCCCAACTCCGAATCGTTTTGCTTGATGTAGCCGACGCCCGCGAAGTCGCCGATATTGTAGCGCGAATCGACGATGCCGGGCAATTTCTGTTTGCCGGCGTAACGGGTTATCAGCTTGCGGGCATTGGCGGTAATCGTGCCGGAGCCGTAATCACTCATGACAATCCCGTCGACCTTGGGCAAAATCTTATCAATCTTGGTTAGGAGTTCCGCCTCGACTTTCTTGCTTAGCGGCTCCTTGCTTTCCTCGTCAATGCGAACAATCTGCTGGCTGACGGTCGCTCTGCCGCCTGCGATTATGCGCGTCTTGGAAATGGTCGGGCGCGATTTGTCGCGGACAAGCCCCTCGGTATGGACGCCGAGCTTTTTCAAGATATTGCGCAAACTTTCTGCGTGCGTGTCGTCGCCGATAACTCCGATCGCGTAAACTTGTGCGCCCAAAGTAGCCGCATTTGCCACGACGTTAGCCGCGCCGCCCGCCACGACCTTTTCCCCCGCCTTTTCCAAAATCAGCACCGGAGCCTCGCGGGATATGCGCGATATTCGCCCGTCGACGTAAACGTCCGCCACTACGTCGCCGATAACCAGAATGCTTTTGCCCTTTATATCGTCGGTTATTTTTATGAGTTCTTGCAATTTGCCGCCCCCTTAAGTCAAGCTGATAAATTGCGGAACAATGTCCTCAAACGAACCGTCGGGCATACGGAAGCCGCCGGGGATTGTGCCCAGCTCCGTGAAGCCGAGCCGTTTATAAAGGTGGCGGGCGTGAATGTTCGTGGCAACAACCGCGTTGAATTGCAGGATACGGAAGCCCAAAGTCTTAGCCCTCGCAATGCAATCCTTGACGATAAGCTCGCCGATATGCCGCCCGCGCAGGTCGGAGCGCACGGCGTAGCTGGCGTTGCTGATATGAGCGCATCGCCCGACGTTATTTGGGTGGAGGATATATAACGCCAAAAGCTCGCCGCTTTCGGTGTCGACCGCCACGCCCGTAAACGACTGCGCCTTAAAGAATTCGTCGCCCGAAGTTTCGTTAAGCTCCTCTTCCTGCGGAAAGGCTATGCCCTCGCGGACTATCTCGTTCCAAATTTTAATCGCGTCCCGCACGTCGCCCGATTCGTACGCCCTAACGATTGTCGCCATAATTATTCCTCCGATAAATTTTGCTTTTTAAGTTGCGCCGCTCGCGCCCGTAGAAAATATTTTCGGCAAGGGATTCAAGCTCGCCGCACTCGACCTCGCCGACAAGCTCCCAATTTCCCGCCGCGTTATCCAAAAAGCTCTGCTCATAGTCGACGCTCACGACCGCCATAATTATTCCTCCGATAAATTTTGCTTTTTAAGTTGCGCCGCTCGCGCCCGTAGAAAATATTTTCGGCAAGGGATTCAAGCTCGCCGCACTCGACCTCGCCGACAAGCTCCCAAGTCCCCGCCGCGTTATCCAAAAAGCTCTGCTCATAATCGACGCTCACGACCGCCACGACTTTTTTATCGGCGGGCAATTCGTCAAACGTCATGAAGGGCATAACGTTTTTGCTCGTCCACGTCATGCTTTGGGGGCGGAGCAGTTCAAAGTTGGCAGGCGTCTCAAGGCGGTAAACAGTCGCGCCGGTGTAGAATACCAACGAGCCGGCATATTCCTTGCCGTGACTTACCACGCAAGTTTTATCGTCGAGGAGCGGCAAGACCAGTTGAGCCTCGCGCCGTGCCGAATTGTCCTCGGTCAGCGGCAACGCCACGAACAACATCAGCAACGGGTAAGCTATCAGATTGCCCGCCGCCAACCGCACGAACAGCCGCCAACGCGCCGTGAAGTGTCGCGCCAACAATATCGCCAGCGGTATCATTGCGGGCAGGGTGTAGGTTATGTACTTCGTCGCGCACAATTGGAAGAAGATTATCACCGTCGCCGCCCACACGATTAAGAATCGCTCCGTCACGTCGAGTTTGGGCAAGCCTCCGCGCAGATTTTTGACGGCTGGTATCAACGCTATTGTCCATGGAAAAAAGCCTGCCGCCGTTATCAGCAGGTAATAATACCACACGTCGGTTTTGGGGTATTCGGAGACGGTTGCCCGTAAAAAGTTGTGGACGCCGAGGAAGTTTTCAAGGAAGGTCGCGCCGTGGAGCCACGTCATCGGCAGATACCAAAGCGCAACCGTGCCCGCGAATATCGCCAAACCCTTTACGCTGAACAGCCGCCGCAAGTGAAGCAAATCGCCCTGCCACGCCAGAAAGATTAAGATTATCAATCCGGGCAAAAAAAATGCTATCGGACCTTTCGTAAGGACGCCGACGCCCGACGCCGCGAACGATATTAAATACAGTTGCGGTCGACCTGCGCGGTAGCCGAGGAAGAAACTTATCAGCGTGACGGCGAACATTACCAACAGCGTCATGTCGGTTATCACGGCGTGCGCCAGGTACCAATACTCCAACGACGTTGCCAATATGACCGCCGCCGCCAACCCGATTTGCCGCTCGTAAAGCCTCGCCGCGAACAGATAAGTCAAAAATACTCCGAGCGTCGCGAACAGGGCGGGGAAGAATCTCGACGCGAATTCGCTAACGCCGAAGACTTTATACGCCAGCAACAGCTCCCAATAAAACATTATCGGCTTGTCGTACCAAAAATCGCCGTAGATGCGCGGCGACAGCCAATCTCCCGCCGAAAGCATTTCCTTTGCCGTAAGTGCGTAGACGCTCTCCGTCGGGTCGGTTATCGGTATCAGGTTTCCGCCGAAAAAAAATAATATCAGCGACATTATCGACAGGCAAGCGAAAATCACCACGGCACGAACTCCCAATGCACCTCGAATTTGTGACGCTTGGCACGCCAACGAAAAACCGCCTGCGAACAATGCAAATCGTGATACCAATAATAATCTATGTCCTCGAAGCTGTGATTGTCGACGTTCATTTTCACGCCGATAACCACGCGGTCTTTATCCGTCAAATAATAGCTCGCGCCCGCCTTGAACTTCCGCGAATAATCGTCCAAATCGAAGTCGAAGACAGAATTCTTTGCGTTGAGCTTGTTGTACTCGTAACCGATATAAGCCGCAAAACGTTCGTTGAACTCCCTGCCCAGTAAAACGTCGTAGTTCCAGCCGCGAATTGTAGTTTCGCCGTTCGGGACGTTCTTCGCGCTTTCCTTGGTGATTTTGTAGCCCGTATTCAGAAAAAGCATGTACCGCTTGATAAAAATCGGGTCGTGCGTCAGCTTAACCTCGTACTCTTGATGCGTACTGGAAATGGCGTTCTGTCGCCAATGCCCGACCTCTGCCTCCAGGTTGTAGCTCAGCGGCAAGCCCCCAATGCGCCGTCCGTACCAAATATCCAAAGACGGCTCCTTTTGAATCCAACGGGCGTCGCTGTCGTCATAGAAGCCGTACTTCAGCCAGCCGCGCATGTCGCGATTCTTATACTCAAGCTCGGCGTTACTGCGAATGCCCTTTTTCGTTTCGACGTAAGCATTAACATTCAACTCCAAATGGTCACGCAACGGAATTTCAAAGCTGTCGCGCAGATAGACGCCGTGGTCGGTATGGTAGCCCACTCGCGGGAAGTAGGGATTTTTAGCCTCCTCGAATTTGCGCTCCAAATATTCCCTGGTGCCGACGACTTTATTTTTCATCCAAAACTTGACGTTGTACATTTTCATGAGCTGTTCGGGCCAAATCTCCATACGATCCGCGCTCACGTGATAATCGGGCGATTTGGCTCCGCACTTGGTCTGCGTGCCGTCATAAACGACGATGTGGTCGGGGTAAAACTCGAAACGCTTGCCGGTCAAATAATATTCGCCCGCCTTGCCGTTAGCCGCGCCCATGGTGCCGGTCTTGGTGCCGTAGTTGTAAACGGTCTTGTAGCCGTCGAGGGTGACTCGCGGCGTGCCGGGCATGAGTTGCAGGAAATGCGCCTTATCCTTCACGCGCACGACTTGCTCCTTGACGTTGCCCGAAGCCTCCTCGCTTTGGAAGCGATAGCCGTCGAGCTGAATTATATCGACTTTGCCCGTCGCAATGAATTCGCCGCTACCGGAGTAGTAAACCAGATCATCGCCCTCGAACACGGCGGGCGTAGGGTCGCCCTCTTTTTGCTCGTGCGGCAGTCGCGCCTTAGCCTCGGCTATGTCGGCAAGCAATTTTTCCTGCTCCTCAGTCAGCCGTTGTTCGCGAATTGTGCGCCGCCGATTTTCTATGTAGTCAAAAAGTTCCGTGCCCGTATCCGAACTTGCCTTGTAACTTGCCTGTGCCGTCGACGTGAGACACAATATCGCCGCCGCCACGCCCAAAAGTTTCTTCATGTTAATCCTCGTCAATGATTTCTATAACTTCGCCGTCGTATTCCTCGAAGGTCGTTTCCTTGGCGGGCGCGGGCGTAACTACCAATGTCGGCTCGTCGGATTCGTCCTTAACTTCGGGCGCAGTTTCCTCGTCGGGCTCAATTTCCTCGGTCAGAATAATTTCCTCGGAAGGATTGATTTCCTCGGCAGGATTGATTTCTTCGGCGGGAGTAATTTTCTCGGTCGGAGCGATTTCCTCCGCTTGCTCGGCTAAGTAAATGCCGCCGCCGTCGGTGCGCACGCCGTAGACTACAAGCGGCTCTTTCATTTGGACGTAAAGCTCGACGCCCGCCGCCAAGTCAACGTTTTTGCCGCGAACAAGGACTTCCTCCAGTTGCTTATTTTTGCCCGAAAAAGTTTGCCCGACCAAGCTCAGCCCTTGCGACATGGAATTGGCGGACATGGCGTCGACAGCCTCCGTGCCGGTGTAAATCTGCGCGGTTTGCCCGTCAATCGTCTTTAGGGTTTGAAAGTCGGTTTCAATCTTGCCGTTGCTGAAAATGTGTTTGGCGCGGCGGACGTTGCCGACGGTGCCCTCGCCGGTCAAGCCGCTCGCGAAAACCAAAATCCCGTCGACGAAGACATCTTCCGCTACCTTAATCGGGATAATGTCGCCCGCCTGCATTGTCTTGGAGCTGACGGGCGCGGTCGTCACGACTTTTATCAAGGTATTGGCGGGAATTTGCACTTGAGCTATCGGCAGAATCGCTTCGCCGTAGGACGCTTTGGCAAGATTGCGAATTCGCTCGTTGAAGGTGCCCTCGTTGGTCTTGCCGAGGATTTGATTCTCCAGAGCACTGAGCCGAGTATCAATGCCGCCGCTTGCCACCTCGTGGTTGACGTTCCACTCCAACGAATTTATCTTAGCCAAAATGCCGGGTTCGCCGATGTTGCTGTAAAGAATATCGTAAATCGCCTCGATACGGGCGTTCATGTTGCCGTTCATGTTGCGCCCGCTGTAGCTTTTTTCCAGGACGCTGATTCTGTCGAGGAGTGCGCCGCGTTGTTCCGAGCCGTAGGTATCCGTTTCTATCCGCGTGAGTTTGGCGTTGGCTGACTCCGCCGCCGCAGAGCAGAACGTCGACGCGGAAAAAATCATCATCGCCGCCAGTGCTCCGCATAAATGTTTCTTCCAACTCATCACCGATTCCCTCCACGATAATTTTTTGGCAGATTATAACAGGAACACGCCGCTTTTCGCAACGTCTTGAAAAATTTCTTGCAACGTGCCGCCAAATGTTATACAATCGCCTAAAGTTTCAGGGAGTGATTCTGTCTTCAAGGAAGGGTGATTCAAATGGCAGTCAACGCTTTGAACAACGCGCTTTACAACACAAATTATCTCTTCGGCAACCAAAGCAAGAAGCAAGATTCAATCGCCAAGTTGTGGAGCAACTTTAACTCCATGCAAGCCAATGCGACGGGTGCTCTTGCCGGCATCAACGAGGTAAACGCCAATCTTAAATCGCTTTTGGACAGCTACGACGCGGCTAAAAGCACTTTCAACACCGAATTTGCCGAAAATATGACCGCGCTCGGAAAGTCCGCCGCGCAGATTAAGGTTTACGACTTCGGCGGCGTCGCCAAGGAGGGCGCGATAACAGTTACCGACAACACCGACGATAAGGGCAACGTCACGACGACGACCACTTACAGCAAGGACTTGCAGGCGGCTATCAAGACCGTCGAGGATTTTGTCGGCGACTACAACGACTCAATCAGCTTCTTCAAGGACAATGCCTCCGTTTCCAAGCGCGTCGAGAATTTGGCGCGGGTCTTCGGCGACACGACTTATCGCTCCAACGCCTACGAATCAATCGGTTTGGTGACCAACTCCGACGGCTCCTTCAGCATAAACGAGGAAAAGCTTGCCAATGCCATCGTCAATAACCCCGACAAGGTGTCACGAATTTTGGGCAAGGAGGGTCTCGCGGGCAAAGCCGACGCTCATATCAACTTCGCGAACAGCCAAGCCGATAAACTTTTCCCGACGGCTGACTCCATGCTCGGCGACCAGCTCAAGACCGCCTCCGTTTACACCGGCAAGGCTTACAACGCCATGACCAACTACGCCAACATGGGCAATCTGCTTAACATGATGTTTTGATAAATTTCTTTGACCGAACCTAAAATTGCTCGTCGAATTTGGCGGGCGATTTTTTTTGAAATTACGACTGCGGAAGGAGGAAGGCGACATGATTAAAGCACTTGCGCGGAAGTTGGCGACGTTCAAGCAGTTTGCCGATTGGGTGATAATCGAGCTTGAATATCG
>CALFJE010000023.1 GCA_937877545.1 uncultured Selenomonadales bacterium
CCCGTTGAGCAAGCGGCTAAACCTGCGGAGCCCGTCAAACCCGTTGAGCAAGCGGCTAAACCTGCGGAGCCCGTCAAACCCGTTGAGCAAGCGGCTAAACCTGCGGAGCCCGCCATTATGCAGTTTAATTGCCCCGACGTTTCGGTAATAATCCCCATGTACAACGCGGAAAAATATATCACGGCGTGCCTCGAAAGCGTATTGGCGCAGACTTATAAAAATTTCGAGCTGATAGTCGTCGACGACTGCTCCACCGACTCCAGCCCCGAAATCGTTAAGAGCTACATTCCCAAATTCGGCGGTCGGCTCAATCACTTCCGCCTTAAGAAGAATACCGGCGGCGCGGGCATTCCCCGTAACAAGGGCATTACGCTGGCTCGCGGCGAATACATCATGTTTATCGACTCCGACGACATGATAACCGAGACTGCCGTTGAGGAAAATTTAAAGTTGGCGCGGGAATACAATTCGGACGTTTTGTATCGCACGCTGTACTATAAATTGAGTGCGGACGGTTCGGAGCGGGAATTGGCAAACGTGCCCAAGTACAAGGCGGGCGACGTGACCGTCATCGATAACGATTTGGATAAGCGCGTCAAGGATATGGCTCGCAGTCGATATTGGCTGGCTCCGTGGCGCACCTTCTCCAAGCGCGAATTCCTCCTGGAATACGAATTGTTTTTCCCGAACATCCGTCCCTATGAGGATTTGGTTTGGACGCACGCCTTGCTGATTTACACCAAAAATTTCCTGCGCGTGCCGCACCCCATTTACCTCTACCGCGACAACGAAGGCTCCATGACGCGCATCAAAAAGGCTCCCGCCGAAAGCGCGAAATTCTACATGAACCCGATTATTCTCGGCTTGAAGAGTTTGGACGAGTACATAAAGGGGCATCCATTTTTCAAGGGCAAGCCGCATTATCATTACGGGCTGTTGGAGAATTTCTTTAACGGGCGATTTACGTCGGTGTTCCGCGAGGAGGCGTCGGAGCTTAAGCCGCATGAACTCTACGAGGCGATAAGGGACGGCTTCGGCAAAAGTTTGGGCGATTATGACGTATTGGTAGCCGCGCTGTGCACCGCCTTACATACGCAACAGGAGCTGACGGCGGAGAAGCTCAAGAACTTTAAAAAATACGTCGTCGAGTCCAAGGAGCAAATCGCCGCGCTTGAGGCAAAGTTGGCGGAATTGAAGTCGTAAATTTTTGCGGGAGGTTTGACTATGGAGGCTATTATCCTGCCGTATAAGGGCAAGACGCCCCAAATCGCCAAAGACGTATTCGTCGCGCCCGGCTCGTCGGTTGTCGGCGAGGTGTCAATCGGTGCGGGGTCGAGCGTCTGGTTCGGCGTCACGGTGCGCGGCGACTTTCAGCCCGTGCGTATCGGCAACTACACCAACATTCAGGATAACTGTACCGTGCACGTCATGGGCGACACGCCGACCGAAATCGGCAACTACGTCACGATTGGGCACAACGCCATTATCCATTGCCGCAAAATCGGCAACGACTGTTTAATCGGCATGGGGTCGATTATCCTCGGCTACTCGGAAATCGGCAACAACTGCATTATCGGCGCGGGCACGGTCATCACGCAATATAAGAAAATCCCGAACAATTCGCTGGTCTTCGGCAACCCCGCCAAGATTATGCGCGCCCTCCGCGACGACGAAATTGTTGCGCTCCGTACCTCGGCTATGCATTACTACGAGTGCGCCAAGGAATACGTCGTGCATTTGGGCATGAGCGATTGGCTGGAAAAATGAATCGCGACAATCGGTGAGCTTAACGGCTTGCCGATTTTTTTTGCGTAGGATACAATGACGGAAAAATTTTGGGAGGTGGTCGCTTGCGAAGGAAATTATTGGCGACAATCTGCGCGGTCGGACTTTTAATGACGGGTTGCGATGAGGAGGTTCCCGTTCAAAAGCCGCCGCTCGTTAAGGTACAACGCGTCAGCCTTACCAACTCGGCGCAGGAGGAAAATTATTCGGGCGTCGTCGAGGGTCGCTACGAAACCGATTTGTCCTTCCAAGTCGGCGGCAAGATTATTTCTCGCGCCGTGGAGGTCGGCTCTTACGTTCGTGCGGGGCAAATCCTCATGACCCTCGACGCCAAAGACATTGCCGAACAGTCCAGGAGTTCCGACGCCCAAGTAGCCTCCGCGCAGGCTCAACTCAAACTTGCCAAGGCTAACCTCGACCGCTACGCCGCGCTGTTCAAGGAAGAGGCTATCGCCGCCGCCGTGCTCGACCAATATCGCACGCAATACGACGCCGCCCTTGCCGCCTATGACGCCGCTATCGCTCAAGCCCGCCAAAGTCAAAACGCCCTTGAATACACCGCGCTGAACGCCAATGCCGACGGCGTTATCTCCGACGTTACGGCGGAGGTCGGGCAAGTGGTTGCGGCAGGGCAGACCGTCTTAAAGCTCGTGCAGACCGGCGAACTTGAGGTCGTCGTCAATATCCCCGAAAATAAAATCTCCGCGCTCCAAATCGGGCAACGCGTCTCGATAAATTTTTGGGCGACGGGCGACGAGGTCGGCGGTATCGTTCGCGAAATCTCGCCTATGGCTGATTCTGCCTCGCGCACGTTCACCGTTAAAATTTCCCTGCCCGACGTGCGCAACGTTCAGCTCGGCATGACGGCTAACGTTTCAATTCGTCAAGTGTTGCCGAGCGCGATTATCCTGCCGTTGAGCGCGATTTATCAGACGGGCGACGCCGCGCAGGTTTGGCTCGTCGACGGCGAACGCGTCACGCTCCGCAAGGTCGAGGTCACTGCCTTTGATGATAACAACGTTCGTGTGCGCGGGCTGACGGCGGGCGATACCGTTGTCGTGGCGGGCGTCAACAAGCTCCGCGACGGACAAACCGTAAGGACAGGTGGTTGACGTGCGCAATTTAACGGAGCTGTCACTCAATCACCGCGCCCTCGTTTGGTATTTTATCGTCGTGGCGTTCCTCGGCGGGATTTTTTCCTACTTCGCGCTCGGACGCATGGAAGACCCCAAGTTCGTTATCCGCGATATGATCGTGGCGGCTTATTGGCCGGGCGCGACCGCCTACGAAATGCAGGAGCAAGTTACCGACAAGCTCGAAAAAAAGTTACAAGACATACCGTGGCTTGATAACTTACAGAGCGAAACGCGCCCCGGTTCAACGATAATTTACGTGGAGCTGAATGAGATACCCGACACCGCGCAGATTCGTCCGACGTGGCGCGACGTGCGCAACTATTGTACCGACATCCAAAACGAATTGCCCGACGGCGTGACGGGCGTTTTCTTCGATGATACCTATGATGAGGTCTTCGGTTCGGTTTACGCCTTGACGGGCGACGGCTTTAATTACGAGGAGCTTCGCCGCTACGCCGAGGAAATTCGCCGCTTGTTGTTGGGCGTGCACGACGTTAAAAAGATTGAACTGATAGGCGTGCAATCCGAGGTTGTCTACATCGAAATCGAACAGGCTAAGCTTTCCGAACTTGGCATAAGCCCGCAAGTCATCTCTGATACGCTAGCCGCGCAAAACGCCATGACGCCCGCCGGTATGGTCGACACCGCAAGCGACAACGTGTATCTGCGCGTGACGGGCATTTTTGACGACGTGGACGAGATTAAAGCTTTGCCGATTAACGCCGACGGACGAATCTTCCGCCTCGGTGACATTGCCAAAGTTGAACGGCGATTCGTCGACCCGCCCGAACCCAAAATGTTTTTTAACGGGGAGCCTGCCGTCGGGATAGCGGTCGCAATGGAGGACGGCGGCAATATCATCGACCTCGGAGAAAATCTGCGCGAAATCACGGAGCAAATCCAACAGGAATTGCCGCTGGGCTTGGAACTTCATCAAGTGTCGAATCAGCCGCAAGTCGTGGAAGAATCAATCGGCGAATTCGTCGAGACGCTCCTGTTGGCAATCGTAATCGTGCTGGGCGTGAGCTTCGCAAGTTTGGGCGTGCGGACGGGGCTGGTCGTGGCGGGCTGTATCCCGCTGGTATTGGCGGGGACGTTCTGCTTCATGTACGCGCTGGGGATTGACTTGCACAAAGTATCGCTCGGCTCGCTGATAATCGCGCTGGGGCTTTTGGTCGACGACGCGATAATCGCCGTGGAAATGATGAGCGTGCAACTGGAGCGCGGGCTGTCAAGGTTCGAGGCGGCTTGCCATGCGTTCAACGTCACGGCTAAGCCAATGCTGACGGGCACGCTGATAACCTGCGCGGGCTTCATACCGGTGGCGTTCACCAAGGGCATAGCGAGCGAATTCTGCCGCGACATGTTCTGGGTCGTAGCAATTGCGCTGTTGCTGTCGTGGGCGGTATCGGTCATGGTCGCGCCGCTGTTTGGCACGTATATCATCAAGGTCAAGCAAACGGAGGAGCCTTACCAAAGCCGATTCTATAAAATCTTCCGCCGGGTGCTTGAAACGTTCCTGCGAAATAAAATCCTCGTGCTGAGCGGGACAATCGCGACGTTCGCGGCTACGATACTTGCGGCTGACTTCGTGCAAATGGAATTCTTCCCGCCGTCGATACGCCCCGAAATTTTAATCGAACTGAAGTTGCCCGAAGGCTCCTCGATAGCGGCTACTCAAGCCGAGGCTGACCGCTTTGCCCAATTCCTAAACGGCGAGCGCGACAATCTTAAAAATTATGCTTACTACGTCGGAACAGATACGCCGCGTTTCGTGCTGACGGTTGACCCCAATGTCGACGCCGATAATATTGCCAAGTTCGTCGTGACGGCTGACGAGGATAATCGCGACGAGATGATTGCCAAAATTCGCCGCGAGCTGGAGGAGAATTTCCCTGCCGTGCGCCCGAATATCCAACTGATTCAGACGGGACCGCCCGCCGATTATCCGATTATGTTACGCGTCATGGGCACCGATATTGAACGCGTTCAAGAGCTTGCCGCGCAGGTTGCCGACATTGTGGCGCAGGATCCAAACGCCGTCGACGTTCACCTCGATTGGAGCGAAAAATCCAAAGTCGTGAAGATTGAACTTGACCAGGATAAGCTCCGCGCTTTGGGCGTTTCAAGTCAAGCCGTCAAGTCGACGTTGTACACCGAGGTCACGGGCGCGAAGGTTTCCGAATTCTACACGGGTGACAGAACGATTGATATTGAGTTGCGCCTTGCCGAGGCTGACAGGAATAACCTTGCCGCGCTGAACAATTTGCCGATATACTTGGGCGAGGCGGGCTACGTTCCTTTGGAGCAAATCGCCAAACTGTCCTACGACGCGGAGTACGGGCTGATTAAACGCTACGACCTCAAGCCGACCGTCACGGTGCAGGCGAACATTTTAAGCGGCACCGCCAACGACGCGGCTACGCGGGCATTGGAGGCGACGGAGGATTTGCAAAAAAATTTGCCGCTCGGCTACTCAATCGAACCCGGCGGCGACCTGGAGGAAAGCGACACGTCAACGGGACAACTCGCCGCGATATTGCCGTTGGTAGTGTTCGTAATCATGACGCTGTTGATGTTCCAGTTGCACGACGCCAAGGCAATGTTCCTCACGCTGTTGACCGCGCCGCTGGGGATAATCGGCGTCATCTTCGCGCTGATACTCCTCGATAAGCCGCTGGGATTCGTGGCGGAGCTGGGCGTTATCGCGCTGTCGGGTATGATAATCCGCAACTCGGTAATTTTAATCGACCAAATCCAACAGCACTTGCGGGCGGGCGAAGAACCTTTGGCGGCGATAATCGATTCGGCGATATTGCGTTTCCGCCCGATAATGCTGACGGCGGCGGCGGCGATACTGGGCATGTTGCCGCTAATGACGAGCGTCTTTTGGGGACCTATGGCGGTGGCGATAGCGGGCGGGCTGTTCGTGGCGACGGTCTTGACGCTGTTGGTTTTGCCCGTCCTGTACGCGGCAGTTTATTTCGGAAGGAGTTTAAATCATGATTGAGTTTCAAGATTTCGGCATTGAGGACAACGCAAGGTATTCGGAATATCTTAAGCGTTGCATACAAATCCCGTCCAATGCCTCGCCCATGAATTTGTTGGGCAGCCAAGCTAAGTACAAAGTTCAGCGGGGCTACGCGGCGGATTTGTGTTGGCATAAATACGTTGAGGACGGCGAGGAACGTTGGACGGCTCCCGTCGGCGATTGGGACGAGGTTAATTGGCAGAAAGTCTTCGCTGAACATGTCCCGGCGGATACGACGTTTTACTTTGTGCCGGAGTATTTGGCTAAGCTTTGGCGCGAACAGCTCGGCTCGGCGATTAACGTTGAAGACGACCGCGACGATTGGGATTATATTTTGCGCCTCGACCGCATGGAAAAGTTGGAGGGCAAAAATTTTGAAGCCTTCCGCAACGACATAAATGCTTTTGAGGAAAATTACAACTATACCGTCGAAGAGATTACGCCGAAAATTTTTGACGAGCTTAAGGCGTTTCAAACGGGCGCGGCGGAAAATAACGCAATGTTTTTGCTCGCGTTGGAGCATTGGGACGAGTTGAAAAACTTATTCGGCTTTGTCGTGCGCGTCGACGAGCAGATTGTCGCCTACTGTTTGGACGAGCAGATTGACGAGGCGCATTCCGTCGGGCTGTTAGCCAAGGCTGATTACGAGTTCAAGGGCGCGAATCAGTTCGCCTACCGCTACGACGCCAAGCTGAATTTGGAGCGCGGCATTTTGACGCAAAACTTGATGGACGACGTCGGCGAGGAGAATTTGCGTTTCTTCAAGGAGCATTTGTGTCCGCCGGTCATGCTGAAAAAATTTATCGTGACTTACGCGCCCATAGAAAAAATTTGCGACGTGAAAATTTCTTCCGTGCGCAACGAAAATAATCTGACGCTGAAAATTTCGGGCAAGCTCAACACCGATTCCGCCAACTCCGTCAAGAACGAAATTATCTCCGCGCTCGACGGCGTGAACAAACTTACTCTCGACTTGAACGGCTTGGAATACATTTCATCTTCGGGCTTGAGAATTTTGATTGCCGCGCTGAAAAAAATTCGGGCGCAGGGCGGAACGATGAGCGTTAAAAATGCCGGCGTGCAAGTCAGAGAAGTTTTGGAGATGACCGGCTTCGCGGAGATTTTCAATTTGGGCTGGAGACCTAAAATTTAATCATGCGCGGCGATTTTACGCGGTGTAGAAAATTTCGCTTGGGAAAATATTTAGCTGAGGGGAGTGATTCGTTTGGAGAATTTCAGCGTGGCGATAAGTTACAACGGTGCTTTGGGCTGGGTGGAGTACGACGAGGCGACGCGCAAAGTTATCGTGACCTTGGGCGACGCGGAGGGCAAAGCACTTGCCGAGGATTTTTTGACGACGCCGCACGAAATAAAAATTCCGCACGAGACGCTTTTGGACTTCACGGCGGAGGTTATTGACCCGAACTTGAGCGCGGATAACTTGAAGCTGATACTTACGCGGCTTTGGGAGGCTACGGGCGTACACGTAGATTGGAGCCGCCCCGTCGAGTATGTCAAAGCTCATCCGCACTACTAAGGAGGAATTTATATGGCGACCTACGACAGCTGCCCCAAATGCGGGCGCACCGATTTCGGCGAGATTTACCGGTGCGAACGTTGCGGCATGGAATTTTGTACCAAATGCATGCATAAGCGCACGTTGCCCGACGGCACGAGCTACGGTTGTTGCCCGCGTTGCGGCGCGGAGGTTGACGAGGACGAAGGCGTTCACGTCGTGGCTAAGCAAAAGACTTTGAGGAGGTAATTTCATGGCGAATAAGATTTACGCGTTTCTCGGACCGCACATGTCGGGCAAATCGACGATGGTCTCGCAGCTGATGTCAATGGGCATTCACTATATCCCGACCGTCACGACCCGCGTATTCGACGACCGCTACGCCTACAAGCGCAGGATTTATCAGAGCGTCAAAGACCCCGTCTACCGCGACGAAAAGAAGAATCTGATTGTCGATACCGGCTACCAGGCGCAGTCTTACGGCTTGCGCAAGGCGGAAGTGCTCGACGCCTACAAGAGCCACCGAATCAGTATGGTTATCTTGCACGACGTGGCGGCGATTAAGCAAATCACGAAGTTCATACATCAAGACCTGGTGTCGATTTTCCTGATGATTGATGATGAGGTTTTCGTAGACAGGATGCTCCGCGCAGGTTGCTCGAACGACGAAATACGCTACTATGTGGAGCAGGCGGAGGAGCTGGGCGAATTCGACCATTGGCGCGACGTGGATTTTGTAGTCAAGAACACGTCGACGGCGCGAGTAGCCTTGGAGCAAATTTTGGCGATAATGGGGCTGGTTACGCTCGTGCCGCAATCCGACTTCGACATACTGGTTAAATAAGCCGCGTCAACGTCAACAACTTCAGGAAGTCAAATTTTTTTAGGACGGCGGCGGCTTTGTCCTCGGCAAGCAAATCGTCTGCGCGGAAGAAAATTCCCGCGACGGTGCCCGAATGCGCCACGTTTACTCCGACCGCGCCCAAAGTTTCCGCAAAGTTCATAAGTTCAATAAGTCCGCGTTTCGGCAAAATCGATTGATTAGCCAGCGCGGATTTTTTTGCAAGTTCAAAGTCAACGGCGTCGCCGAGCGCGGGGATTTGGAAGTCACTGCGGCGATTGAGCTTTAGCGTATCGACCTCTCCGCCGTAATCGAACACCGCGATTTGAAACGCCTCCCGCGCCCGTATCGCTTTGACGAATTGCCCCGTCAGCGGATTCATAGCTACAACGCCCGAATAAAAAATGCCGTCCGTCGGCTCCACCTCCGCGCAGAGTTTGCCGATTCGGGCGGGCGAAAGTTCACGTCCGAGCGATAACGCGACGGCTTGCGCTACCGCCGCCATATCCGCCGACGAAGACGCCATGCCCTTGCCGCGAGGAAGTTCCGAGGTCAGCCGCACGCCAAACTTGAATTCCGCCGCGCCGAGGAATTTTAAGACTTTGCAGAGCATCGCCCGCGATTTGGAGCCTAAGCCCTCAAAGCCCGCGAATTCGTCGGAGACCGTCGCCGTCGAGAATTTTTCTATCGGACACGTTATCAGAATCGGTTCGCCGCGATAAAAGCCTTGCGCCAATTCGCCGCACGTCCCGCGCATTTTAACCGTTATCGTCATCGTAAGTAGTTGCCGCTCAACAGGAAAGTTATCAGCGTGAACATTTCCGCTAACATGGTGACTGCGCCGTAAATGTCGCCCGTGACGCCGCCAAGTTTTGTTGTCGCGAAGTTGGCGAACAGCCACGTGATTATGAACGCCATTAAAATTGCCGACAGGGCGCACAGGAAAAATATCACGCTGATAAAGCTAAGCGGCAACAGCAACAGGAACGTCTCGCCCGCCGCCCAAATTATCGTGCGCCGCGATGTGAACAGCGCGAAGGCTCTGCCCATGCCCTCTTCGCGGGCGTAGGGGAACAGCACAATTGTCAACACCATCATGAATCGCCCGATTATCGGCGCGGCGTAGGCTGCCGTGCACAGCCACCACGTGGTGATTCGCGCCAGTTCCGCCAACGTCGATACGTCCAGCGTCGCGACCAGAATCATGCTCAGCACGCCGAAGGAACCTGCGCGGCTGTCCTTCATGATCTCCAACATTTTATCGCGTTCGCGCCCCGAAAAGAGACCGTCCGCCGAATCCATAAGCCCGTCGCAATGTATGCCGCCCGTCAGAATTACGAGCGTGGCGAAGGTGATTGCGCCCGTGAACAGCGGGATATGCCCCTCCGTGAAGGTGTTCAAGGCTCCGCCGACGACCGCGCAGATTAAGCCGAGAATCGCGCCGACGGCGGGGAAATGCTTTACCGATTCGCCGAAACTTTTTTCCGTCCACATGCTTTGCCGCACGATAAATATCCGCGTCAAAAATTGAAGTCCTACTAAGAATGAGTTCATGATTAACCTCGTGAATAAAGTTCAAGCATTACCAACGGAGCTTGCGCTGCCACGCCAACAAATCCTTTTTGCCCAGCGGCAAATCAATCGACTGCCCGTTGTCGTAGTAAAATTTTATGCGAATCTCCTTAGCCAAAAGCAAATCCTTCAAGCTCGACTTGGGGAAGTGGAAAAATAATTTGTTCTCGTTGCGCCAACCTTTTTGCGTCTGCTTGGTAAAGGCGTCGACCTCCCAGGGCGCACCGTCGGTGAAGACAATCGCCTTGTTCAAAAGATGCGCCTTGTCGTAGCGATAATCCCACAGGCTCAGCGTCGCGCTCTCCCAATTGCCGTCGCCGTCGCGGGCAACTTGAAACTCCGTCGCCGCATATTTGTCGAGCGTCGCCGCCTCGCGGTGGTCGTAGTGCCACGTGTAACTTGCGCCGAAAATCCCCACGATTATCAACGTCACGCCCACTCCCAACAAAATTTTTTGCATGTCCGACCTCCGCTTTACTTTACATTTCGCTCGCCTTTATAGTACAATACATTTGGTGTATTTTTCAATAATTTTTTCGGGGGGAGACTTATATGCTCAGACCGCGTTTTGAAGATGAAGACGAAGTATATATTCCGGAAATAGGCGGGGACGATTCGGACTTTAACGTTCACGACCGCACACCGCACTCCAATGCAGGTATCGCGCTTGGTTGGTCGGCATTGGAACAGCAAATGTTCGACATGCTCCTTTTGAATCGCTTTGCCGCCGACGATCAAGAATTGCTCGACGAAACCGCACGCACCATAGCCCGCTTGGTCGAAACCTTCGAGGCGCACGAGATAGCTCGAATCATGGCGGTTGCGATGATGTCCTTCCAACTCGCCGCCTCCGAAGACAAATCTTTTGAGGACGAATACAACAAGTATCGCGATTATATCAAAAAGCACCCGGAGGATTTGGAGGAGATTTAAGCGGAGAATTGTAAATAACGGCGACCGCAGAAATTTGGGCGGTCGGTTTTTTTTGGGGGAGGGAATGGAATTGAGTTTGCGTGATAAAATGCTTGAGCTGTTCGGCAATACTCACGTCGAAGAAAACTACGAAATAACGGGCAACATTTTAATCCAAGTCTCGCTTGCCGTTATGCTGAAGTCGAAAGTTTATATCGTCGCCGAAAATGATTTGCACATTTGCGTTCGACAATTCAAAAGCTGGGGCTTGGACGTTCACAAGGTCGTGTGCTCGACTCCTCAAAGCCTCAAACAGATTGATGACGTGGAAATTGTTTCGCTCAAATATTTGCTGTCGGATAAGACGCCGGGGAAATTTTTCTTTTTTTTCACATGTGACATCAATGCCGAAGGTAAGGCTGACTTCTTTTTAAAAAATTTTTTCAAGATTCCTGTCGACGAGATTCCCAATAGGATTTACTGCATCGATAATAATGACCACGTTAAGATACTTTCCAACCCGCCGACCGCTTTGAATAAAAACACGCTGTTTTATTACCAAACGCACAAGAACGAATTGATGCACCTGTTCGATTCCTTCCACGATGAATACTCCAAGGAAACCTTGTTCAACTACGTCAGGGCGTACATGTCTAACGGTATCTGCTACGGCAATAAAATCCCCACGCAGTGGAAATATTTTTTCGGCGGCGAACATGAACGACTCTACAGGCACCTTGACGGCGAGTGTTGGATCAATTGCGGGGCGTATATCGGCGATACGATTTTTGCGTATTTCAGCCACGCCTTCAAGCCCAAAAAGATTTATGCTTTCGAGGGCAACAAAAAGTATTACGACATTCTGTTGAGGAATTTATCGCTCCTGCCACCCGAAAAACGCGACTTGGTCGAGCCGCTTAACGAGTTCATTGACGATACAATCGACTTTAAAAAAATTTTGGGCGGCAACAAGTGTACGCTCCTAAACGCCGACATCGAAGGCTCCGAGCTTGCCATGCTCAACTCAATGAAGGATATTATTCGCTCAGACCGCCCCGTCATTGCGATTTGCGTTTATCATCTTAAGGAGGATTTGGTTGCAATTCCGCAATTTATCCGCGCCGTTTGCGATAATTATACTTTGTTCTTGCGGAAATATACTCCGAGCTACGGAAACCCGAAACTCACCGGCGAGCTTGTCTTATACGCCGTGCCCGTTGAGCGAGCATATCAGATATAACGCGGCGCGGGCGGCTTAACTTTGGAGGATAACTTATGGGAATTCGATATATCAGCGGAGGAGAAAGCCACAGCTCGCGGCTGATTTGCATATTGGAAGGCTTACCGGCGGGCGTCAAAGTTTCAAGTGAATTCGTCAATGCGGAGCTGAAACGTCGACA
>CALFJE010000024.1 GCA_937877545.1 uncultured Selenomonadales bacterium
AATTTACGAGGTTGGCGGAAATGTTTTTATACGACATTGCAACGGTCATGTGGCGCGATTGGATAGTGTTGCGTCGACGCTTGAAGAAATTTATCTTGTCGCGGCTGGTGACGCCCGTGCTGTATCTGGTAGCGTTCGGCTGGGGATTGGGGCGCAACATCAACCTTGCGTCGGGCAGCTATATGGATTTCCTCGTGCCGGGCATTGTCGCGCTTAATACCATGAACGTAAGCTACATGAGCGTCACGACCGTGCACGCCGAGCGCGTCTACCATAAAAGCCTGGAGGAATACTTGAGCGCACCGATTGAGCCGGCGGCGTTCGTCCTCGGCAAAGTCTTATCGGCGGTCGTGCGGGCGTTAATTTCAACCGCGCTGATTTTGGGCGTGGCGTTGAGTTTCGGCGCGAGCCTGCACTTTGAGCCGCTGAACTTCCTAACCGTCGTCGTGCTGAATTCGATAATCTTCGCAAGCGTATGTTTCTGCGCAGCGTTGAAAGTTCAAACCTACGAGGAGCTGGCGCAAGTCAACACGTATCTTTTAATGCCGATGAGTTTCCTTTGCGGGACGTTTTTTTCCACAGCGGAGTTGCCGCCACTTATCCGAGGCGTGATTGAACTGTTGCCGCTGACGCACACGAGCCAATTACTCCGCGCAGGTTTCAACGCGCCGTCAATGCTGATTCTGCTTGCCTACGCGACGGGCTTGCTGTGGTTGGCGACGCGGCTGTTTAAGAGGTTATCCGCATGAAACACAATCAATCCAAACTCTGCGAAACGCAAATCGAAAATTTCGGCGTGAAGGTCGGCGAGCTGATTATCTTCGAGAACGTGAACTTTACGATTCATTGCGGCGAGCTGACTGCGCTAATCGGTCCGAACGGCGCGGGCAAATCTACGCTCCTCAAGTCAATCCTCGGCGAAGTGGCGCATACCGGCAAGCTCAACTATTTCGACGCCAAGGGCGAACACCTCCGTCCGATTATCGGCTACGTTCCGCAGACGCTCAAGTTCGACGCCACCAGTCCGACGTCCGTCCTCGATTTGTTCATGGCGTGCCTGACGTGGCGCCCCGTTTGGCTGTGCAGTTCAAAGTTCATCCGCGAACGCGTAATAAAAAATCTCCGGCGCGTCAAGGCGGAACACCTCATCGACCGAAGATTGGGCGCGTTATCGGGCGGCGAATTGCAACGGATTCTTTTAGCCCTCGCGCTTGACCCGTTGCCCGATTTGCTGTTGCTTGACGAACCAATTAGCGGCGTCGACAAGGCAGGCATGAGGATTTTCTACGAACTTGTCTCCGAACTCAAAGCCGCCGAGGATATGGCTATCCTGCTTATATCGCACGATTTGGAAATGTTGGAGCGTTTCGCCGACAAGGTTATCCTCCTCAACAAGCGCGTGCTCAAAATCGGGCGGGCGCAGGAAGTCTTCCAATCCGCCGAAATGCGCGAAGTCTTTACAAAAAAATAATCGCCAAGCTTTCAAAGGCTCGGCAATTTTTATTTACCGCTTGAAGATTAAAACATCTTCGGCTCGCGGCGCATAGAAAGTTTGGCACTCGGCAAGTTCGGCTTCCGTCGGCTCCAACAGCACCAACTTTTTTATCCGCCCTTCCAAGTATAAAAACTTTGCGTCGTCCCGCGTAATTATCTCGATAAGATTGTCGCCGACGCGCAGATAATTCCGATTCTGCTCGCGCAACAAAAGCTCGTGAGGATCTGTCGTCAAAGCCGCCGCGTCGTCAACAATAAAATCCGGCTTGTACTCGTTGTTTTGGGCGAACGTGTACGCAAAAGAAAGAACCTTTTCGCTGACGCTTTGGACGATTGAAATCCCCCCCACCCGATACATATCATTTATACCGCAAGCCTCGGCGACTTCTTTGGCAAATCGATTCTTATCGTCGCGGATACGGGCGCGGTAATCGGCTTGCTTGGTGTGCGCAGATTGAAAGTCGGCAAAGACCTCGCGAATCTTTTTGATAACCGCTTGAGGCGTCGTCGTGCGCTCGTCGAACTTAAACTCGGCGGGAATGTTTATGTCAATGTCATTGCCCGCAGAGCCGCGCCGCCCCGTTATCACCACGCAACCCGAAATCGCCGCCTCGCGAGGAATTCTGTCCTTGCCGGGGTGGTTGCCAAAGTCAATGTAAACCTTCGCACGCGCCAACAGCTCTTGAACCTGCGCGGGTGTCATGTTTTGAATCGGTCGCCAAGCAATGTCGGGCGCAAGTTTCATAAGCTGTTACGTGACTTCAAAGCCCTTACTCGGATTGTAGGCAACAAAATTCTCCTTGCGGCTTAAGTCAATCTGCGCGGCACGGCTCAGAAACTCCTGATTGAGATAATCCTCAACCATGTAAATCTGATATTCGGGCACGCCGTTTAGCATGACGAATTGCCTCGCATACTCCGACTGCGCCCAATGCTCAATGTCGCTGTCCGTGTTCCCGAAGTAAAAAATCTTCGGCATAGCTCCCGCCAACGCATTGAACTTGCGCCCGCCAATCGAATTGGCAACATTATCTATGTAGTTGTCGACGCTCAACCACCAAAAGACGCGCCGGAAAACTTTCATGCTGTCGAGGAGCCCGCCTGAAACTTCGGGTACGACGAAGATATTCCGCGCAGATGGTTCCGCATTGAACGTGTAGGGCAAATGATACTTCCTGTAAAATTTGTGGACGGGCGCGGCGGCATTAAACGACGAATCAGCTTTATAGTAAAACATTTGGGCGTTTACGCCGAACTGAAGCAGTTGCGAGCACAGTTGGTGCAAAAGCTCCGGACCGCCGCTGGCAGTGTTGCCGGGGCAGAGCACGTAAACTTTTGAGTCGGGAAAAAGCCGCATAGCAAATTACCTCACAGATAGCGCAGGTAGACGTAGGCGGTTGAGATAATAATCGACAGAATCATCAGCGGGAAGGCAACTTTCATGAAGCCGATAAACGAAATGGCACGCCCGCGCTGAGCCGCCATTGACGCCACGACGACGTTGGCACTCGCGCCAATCAGCGTACCGTTACCGCCGAGGCACGCGCCCAAAGCCAGGCTCCACCACATCGGGTCGAGGTTCGTCAAGCCCATTTGTCCCATATCCTTAATCAGCGGAATCATCGTCGCCACGAACGGGATATTGTCGATAAACGCCGACGCAATCGCACTCATCCACAGAATTATCATTGCCGTCAAGGTAACGTCGCCCTGCGTGATTTTAATCGCTTCCTCCGCCAGCATTTTGATAACGCCCGTCTCAACCAATGCGCCGACGAGAATAAACAGTCCGCCGAAGAAGAATATCGCAAGCCATTCGACTTTGCTGAGCATTTTGGCAATCATTTCCTCGTTGTGCGAATAGGTGAGGAGCAACAGCAAGCTCGCGCCCGTCAAAGCCGCCGTCGCCGATTCAAGCCCCAACATGCCGTGGAACGCGAACAGGCTTATCGTTATCGCCAAGACGAACAGGCACTTTTTAAGGAGGTTGTGGTCGGTGATTTGCTCGTGTTCGTTGAGGCGCATGACTTTATCTTGAAGTTCGGGCTTGGTGTGCAGGTCGTTCTTGTAAATCAGAACCATAATCGCAACCGTGACGATAAAAATTAAAATCGATACCGCCGTCATGTTGAGGACGAAATCGCCGAAGCTCAAGCCGACAGCCGAGCCAATCATAATGTTGGGCGGGTCACCAATTAGCGTTGCGGTACCGCCGATATTGGAGCTGATAATCTGCGCCATTAGGAACGGTTTCACGTCAACTTTCAACTGCGCGGCTATGTTGAAAGTTATCGGCACGGTTAAAAGGACGGTCGTGACGTTATCAAGCAGCGCGGAACAAACGGCAGTCAGCGTGCTCAGCGCGACGAGCAGGGCGACGGGTTGAGCCTTAACTTTTTTGGCAGACCATATCGCCAGGAAGTTGAACAGCCCCGTTTCGCTGGTTATGTTGACGACGATCATCATGCCCATTAGCAAGCCGATTGTGTTAAAGTCGATGTGGTGTACTGCAGTCTCTTGGTCGAGTATGCCGAGCAAAATCATCAGCATTGCGCCGAAAAGCCCGACTACCGTGCGGTGAACTTTTTCGGAAATTATCAGCGCGTAGGCGGTTATGAAAATCGCAATCGCCACGTATGTCATTGTGTCCATTAAATAATCCCCTTAGTAGAGTTTCTTGTCGACGACGGTTAAAGTTATGCGGTCGCCGTCGCGTGTGTTTTCAACTTTTCTTTTGCTACGCCCAAAAGAAAAGTTTGCAAAAGAAAAGGGCGTTCAACCGGCTGATGAACATCCTGTTCATACCGCCGGCGGTCGCCGTCCTTGGCGACCGGGTTTCGACTACATTCAGCTCAAGAACGGTCAAGACGTTTCAATAAAGCTTTTTGTCCGTGACGGTTAGTGTAATCCTATCGCCGTCGCGTTTTATTTTGAAGTTGTAGCTTTTGACGCCCGCATTCGACAGCTCCAGGCGGAGCGCGAGGAGTTCCCTGCCGAGCTTATCGGTCAATTCGGGCGTGAAGCCTGCCTTAGCCAGTTGAGGCGGCGGAGCCTCTGCCTCTTCCATTGCGCGGAGTCGTTCGGCTTTTTTGGCGGCGTTGAGCAATTGCTGTTCAATCGTCTCCTCCTCGATGTAGTTCTTTACCATGTCTTTATCGGTTAAGCCTTTCGGGATTTTCGGCATTGCGTATCACCTCGCTTTGACTTTAGCCCACGTGTCCTTGAGTCCGACGACGCGATTAAAAACCAACTTATCCGCCGCAGTATCGGGGTCGACGACGAAATAACCCAGCCGCAGGA
>CALFJE010000025.1 GCA_937877545.1 uncultured Selenomonadales bacterium
AAAAATATTGCGCGGGCGACTTCCGCTCCAAAGAGTTAATCGCCCTCCTCGAACAAGCCGACGTTGTTGTCACCAATCCGCCGTTCAGCGTCTTTCGCGAATACGTCAGGCAACTCATTGACTACGATAAAAAATTCCTCGTCGTCGGTCCGATAAACGCCATTACTTACAAAGAAATTTTCCCGCTGATTAAGGACGATAAGCTGTGGCTCGGCTACGGCTTTAACGGCGGCAATGCGTATTTCAGCTTGCCAAAGGGCGCGTACAAAGATTTTGCCGACGGCGTTTATAACGAGGAGACGGGGCTTGTTAAATTCCGAAACGTCCACTGGTACACGAACATCGAGACGCCGAAACGTTATTGGGATATTCCGCTTTACAAAAAATATTCGCCGGAAGAAAATCCGCGCTATGACAACTACGACGCTATCGAGGTGTCAAAGACGGCTGAGATACCCGAAGATTATTTTGGCGTTATGGGCGTCCCGATTAGTTTCCTCGATAAATACAATCCTAAGCAGTTTGAAATCCTCGGTTGCAGTGATATGTTCGCGGAGCCGATTGTCATTGACGGCAAGCTCAAAAAAAAGCCCGGCAGATTTTATATTAACGGCAAGCGTATGTACGACAGGCTGTTAATACGGAGGCGGAGGCAATGACAATGAGCACGCGAGCAGATATAATCGACTTGTTGGACAACGCGACGGAGAAATCGCTGGAAAAAATCCTTGAGGCGGCAAAACAAATCCTGCGCGAGGAGAAAGGCGATAAGGTCTACACAATCGAGGAGATAAAGGCGAAAGCGATACCGATAGCCAAAAAGTACGGAGTCAAACGGCTGTCGTTGTTCGGCAGTTATGCGCGAGGCGAGGCAGACGCTCAAAGCGACTTGGATTTTATCTACGACAAAGGCAACGGCAAAGTTCAAACCACGTTGGATTATATTGGATTCGTTTTCGATTTGGAGGATGAGTTCGGCTGTCACGTCGACTTGATAAGCAACGGCATATCGGATAAAAAATTTTTGGCGACGATTCAAAAGGAGGAGGTATTACTTTATGCGGAAACCGCATGACGTTAACCGGGTTGTCATTCAAAAAATACTCGGCTATTGCAACGACATCGAGGAGCATATGAATCAAATCAACGCGACCTATGAAGTTTATCTTTCAAATAAAATGTTCCGTTACTCTTGTGATATGTGCGTCTTGCAAATCGGCGAGCTGACGAAACAATTGACGAGCGATTTTAAAGAACAACACCCTGAAATTCTGTGGCACAAGATAAAAGGGGTGCGTAACGTCTACGTCCACGAGTACGAAAAAGTTGATTATGAGCAAGCCTGGCGGACTTTAATTCAGAGCGTTCCCGAATTGAAGGCGCAGTTGGAGAAAATACTTGCGGCGGAGGCAATGAATGATGGAAATCGGCAACATGAAGATTGAGCTTCACGAGATACCGATACGCGAGGTGGTTGCGGGCTACGTGGACAACGCGGAGGAAGGTTGTTTCGGCTACGGCGGCAAATTGAATATCCGCCCCGCCTATCAGCGCGAGTTCGTTTATAAGGCTGAGCAACGCCGCGCAGTTATCGAAAGCATACAAAAGAATTTCCCGCTAAACGTGATGTATTGGGTCGACAGCGGCGACGGAACGTTTGAGCTGCTCGACGGGCAACAGCGCACGCTGAGCATCTGCCAATATGTGCACGGCGACTTTATGGTCAACAAGCTCGGCTTTAAGAATTTGACGCCCGACGAAAAGGAGCAACTGCTAAGCTATAAGCTGATGATATACGTCTGCAGGGGCGGTAGCGACCGCGAAAAGCTGAACTGGTTCAAGATTGTAAATATCGCGGGCGTGGAGCTGACGGATCAGGAAAATCGCAACATTGTTTATACGGGCGGCTGGCTGACGGCGGCTAAGAAATTCTTCAGCAAAAAAGACTGCGCGGCGCAAAAAAATTATAAGGATTGGCTGAAAGGCTCGGCGATACGGCAAGACTTTTTGGAGACCGCGCTCAAGTGGATAGCCGACCGCGACGGGATTGACATTCCGGAATATATGGCGCGACACCAACACGACACGCATTGCGGCGAGCTGTGGATTTATTTTCAAAACGTGTTCGCGTGGGCAAAGGCGACGTTCCCGACGTATCGGCGCGAAATGCGCGGCTTGCCGTGGGGCTTGATGTTCAATCGTCACGGCGACAAATATTTGGACGCGGCACAGCTTGAGGCAAGAATCAAGCAGCTCATGGAGGACGACGAGGTCAAGCGCAACGCCGGCATTTACGAATATCTTTTGGACGACGACGAACGCCATTTGAATTTGCGCAAGTTTTCCAAAAAGCTTAAGCGTGCGGCTTACGAACGGCAGGCGGGAATCTGCGCGGGTTGCGGCGGGCATTTCGAGCTTGAGCAAATGGAAGGCGACCACATCAAGCCGTGGCGTGCGGGCGGCAAAACGACGTTGGACAACTGCCAAATGCTGTGCAAGGCGTGCAATCGTCGTAAGGGCGGGAAATGAATCGGCGAATCGTGGCGGGCTTGCTCGGCTATCTGACGCTGTTTTGCGGCGCGGCAATGGTGCCTCCGTTTATCCTTGCGGCGACGGCTGAGGAATTCGACGGGGCGGCGGCGTTCTTGCTGTCGATATTCCTGTGCGTGGCGGCGACGTTTGAACTTGAACGTTTCGGCGGACTGCAGGGCAAGGACAACGTTGGCATACGCGAGGGCATAGCCGTAACGGGGCTGGGCTGGCTGTTAATTTCAATCCTCGGACTCGTGCCGTATTTCGCGGGCGGCTATCTGAACTTGCTTGACAGCTTGACGGAATCATTCAGCGGCTTCAGCGGCACGGGCGCGACGGTCATTGAGGACGTTGAAATCCTCCCGCGCAGTATCCTGTTGTGGCGGAGCATGTCGAATTGGTTTGGCGGCTTGGGTATCGTCGTAATTTTTATGGCGATAATGCCGCAATTCGGGCGAGGCGGCATGTACATTTTAAAAGCCGAGACGACCGGTCCGACTAAGGAACGCCAAATGCCGAGGATTCGCGACAACGCTAAAGCCCTGTTTACAATTTACGTGACACTTACGGTAATCTGCGCGGCGAGCTATTTTTTATGCGGGCTGAGTCCGTTCGCGGCGATTAACCACGCAATGACGACGATAGCGACGGGCGGTTTCGGCGTCTACAACGGCACTGTCGGCGAATACGGCAACGCTTACCTGGAATATTGCATGGCGTTCTTTATGGTTGTATCGAGCGGCAGTTTCGCGATGTACGTCGTGGCGTATCGCAAGGGCGCGGGCGTGATTTTCCGTAATGCCGAGTTTCGGACGTATCTGCTGATAATCACGGCGGCGGCGTGCGTCATAGCGGGCGACTTGATAATCGAAATGCGCTTCGACGCAGAGACGGCGATACGGGCGGCGATATTCCACGTGGCGAGCTTAAGTTCGACGACGGGCTTTGTGGCGCAGGACTTTGACGCGTATCCGCCGCTCAGCAAAGCGTTCTTGATGATGACGATGTTTTTGGGCGGTTGCGCAGGTTCGACGGCGGGCGGGCTTAAGGTGGCGCGAATTATATTGCTGTTTAAATTCGTGGCGTTAATCGTGCGGCAGAAGCTCCACCCGAATTTGATAAGCCAAGTGACGTTGAGCGGGCGACCCGTCGACGAGGATGTTGTCTTTGGCGCGGCGAAATTTTTCTTTGCGGTGGTGGTGCTCGACGTGTTATTCGCGGCGGTGATGATGTTCGACGGGATTGGCTTCGTGAACGCAATCAGCGTGAGCGTATCGACTATGGCGAGCGTCGGACCGGGCTTCGGCATAGAGGGCGCGACGAGTACTTACAGCTTGTTGCCGAGCCTGAGCAAATTCTGCGCGTGCGGTTTCATGTTCCTTAGCCGTCTGGAGATATTCACGGTGCTTGCGCTGTTGAGTCCGTCGTTTTGGAACACGTCAAAGAATTGGTAGCCCCCCTTTGCCAAAGCGTGGTTTCGCGGAAAATTGGTTTTTTAACTACTTTCTTTCAGCGAAGAAAGAAAGTAGCAAAGAAATTCGCCACTGCGCGTGGGGCGGATACCGACCACCGTTCCAAGGTTGCAATTACCCGAAGCCGCCCGTGCCGCTATGAAAGCATCCTGCTTTCAAGTCGCGGCGGCGCACGTCCTGTGCGCCTCTAATTCCCTATCCGTTACAAGGAGGATGAAACTTATGAATCAAAGTTACGACTTTGCGGCAAGCTTAATGCGAATCCTCTCGGAAAAATATCCGACCAAGGAATCCATTTACGAAAAGCTGATTTACCTGCAATCGCGCCTGAGCTTGCCCAAAGGCACCGAGCACTTCATGAGCGACTTGCACGGCGAATACGATTTGTTTCTGCACATCATCAACAACTGCTCCGGCGTCATTCGCGAAAAGGTCGATTATATCTTCGGCGACCTGTTGGGCGAAGAGGAAATTGCCGAGTTCTGCACGCTGATTTACTATCCCAAGGAGAAAATCGCGCAGATTAAATCGCAGGGACGCGACACGCCCGTCTGGTACCGCAAAAATTTGGCGCGGCTGGTCAAGCTGGCTAAGTTCATGAGCTTTAAATATCCGTCGTTCAAAATGCGCGAGCTTATCCCGAACAGCTACGAGACGGTTATATTGGAATTGCTGAACACGCACCCCGAATCCGACGAGGCGCAGAAAATTTACTACGAGAAACTTTTAGGCTCAATCGTGGAGATAAACAGCGGCGCGGATTTTATTCACGCGTTCACGGAGCTGATTAAGCGGCTGGCGATTCACCGTTTGCATTTGGTCGGCGACTTCTTCGACAGAGGCGACCGCCCCGACGCCATTTTGAATTTGCTCATGAAGTACCCCGAAGAAATTGACATCCAATGGGGCAATCACGACGTGGTTTGGATGGGCGCGGCTCTGGGCAGCGAGGTTTGTATCGCGGCGGTGGTAAGGAATTCCCTGCACTACAACAACACCGACGTTTTGGAGCGCGGCTACGGCATAAGCCTCCGTCCGCTTACGATTTTTGCGTCGAGCCTCTACCCGAATGAAAATCCCTTGCGAGCCGCCGAGCTTGCCTGCTTGATGATTATGTTCAAGTTGGAGGGGCAACTGATTCGCCGCAACCCCGATTTTAAAATGGACAGCCGCCTCCTGCTTGATAAGATTGACTTCGACGCGGGCACGGTTTCAATCGGCGGGCAGAGTTACAAGCTGACCGGTATGGACTTCCCGACGCTGGACAGGAACGCCGAGGACATTTACGAGTTGACCGACGACGAGCACGAGATTATATCGGGCTTGCGGGATAATTTTTTGGCGAGCGCGAATTTGCAGGCGCACGTTGATTTTTTGTACAAGAAGGGCACCGCCTACACCTGCCACAACGGGACGTTGCTTTTCCACGCGGCTGTTCCGTTGGAGGCGGACGGCTCTTTTAAGCGCGTCGAGTTCGAGGGCGACACTTACAGCGGCAAGGCTTATTTTGACTACGTGGATCGTCGTGCGCGTCGCGCCTATTTCGACCGCAACCGCGAGGATTTGGATTTTATGTACTTTTTATGGTGCGGCTTGTTGAGTCCGATAGCGGGCAGGGAGTTTCGGACGTTTGAGCGGGCGTTCGTGGAGGACAAGGCGACGTGGAAGGAGCCTTCCGACCCGTATTACACGCTGATTGACGACGTGGCGATTTGCGACGCGATTTTGACGGAATTCGGTTTGGACGCGGAGCGCGGGCACATTGTCAACGGGCATGTCCCTGTTCAAGTTCGCAAGGGCGAGAGTCCGATTAAGGCGGGCGGCAAGGCTGTGATTATCGACGGCGGTTTTTCGACGCCCTATCACGAAAAGACGGGCATATCGGGCTACACGCTCATATCGAATTCGCGGGGCTTCAGACTTTTGCGCCACCAGAAGATAGCCAATGTCAAGGCGGCGTTGGCGGAGAACAAGGACATTGAATCGACGGCGGAAACGGTTGAGATTTTGTCGCGGCACATGACGGTTGGCGACACCGACCACGGGCAGGGCATTCGCGACGAGATAATCGGCTTGCACAAGTTATTGTTGGCGTATCAGAGCGGGACGATTCAGCCGCGTGCTTGAGTTGCAAAAAAAAATTTTCCAAAGCACTTGCAAAGTTGCGGATAATGTGCTATATTGCGCCCTGTTGATTCACAGTGTTTTGAAAGCTGATTCGCTAGCTCAGTCGGTAGAGCACCTGACTTTTAATCAGGGTGTCCCGGATTCG
>CALFJE010000026.1 GCA_937877545.1 uncultured Selenomonadales bacterium
CCGAGGCTTGCGGTTGAATCGTCGGATTGACTTCAGCTTGGGCGACAGGCTCCGAGGCTTGCGGTTGAATCGTCGGCTTTACTTCAGCTTGAGCGACAGGCTCCGAGGCTTGCGGTTGAATCGTCGGATTGACTTCAGCTTGGGCGACAGGCTCCGAGGCTTGCGGTTGAATCGTCGGCTTTACTTCAGCTTGAGCGACAGGCTCCGAGGCTTGCGGTTGAATCGTCGGATTGACTTCAGCTTGGGCGACAGGCTCCGAAGGCTGAACTTCAACTTGCGGCGTGTCAATCAATCGCCACGACTTGCCGCCGAGCATGTTCAGCATGGAGCGGGCGTTGACGTTGTCGGCTTGCGGCAGGAGTGCCATTAAGCTTTGTGCGCCCTCGACCTGCGCGGGTTTGGTTTCGAGGAGCGTTTCTGCGTTCGCGTTGAAAAGATAAGCTGCGGTGCCGAGCGTGACGGTTTCGGGTTGATCGTCCGCCAAATCGGCTGAGCTTTCCATATCCGCCGCGACCGTTACGGGCTGAGGTGCCGCGCTTTGAGCCTTCGGGGCGGCTTTGGCTTGCGCTAAAAAAATATCCGCAGGTTCGGTTTCCTCTTGGGCAATCGCGTCGGAATCATTTCCAATTGCCTTTTCGGGTGCATCCTGCGGAGTGTCGCTCTTCCCTTGAGCTGTCTCTTGTGCGTCGTCGTCGACTTGCGGGAGCTTATTGTCGGCGTCCTTTAAGTCTTGCACGTTTTGTTTTAGTTCGTCGAGTTTGGCGTGCACTTGTTCGAGCGTCGAGCCGAAATTTTTCTTGCCCGCCCGCTGAGCCGCCTTGAATCGCGGCTGTGCGCTCTGCGAAGTCGTTCGCGTCGTCGACGCCGGCGTCGGTGCTATCGTCATTACGGTTGGTGCTTTTGTCATTTTCTGCCTCACCTCTCTCCAAAATGTATCGAAAAATTTCCCCGCGCAGTTAAACTTTACAGCATGGCAGATTAAAAATATAATCGCGCCGAAGGGAGGAATAGCCATGAAACTTTTTCTGAGCGCGTTGATGATTTTCTTTGCGCTGAATTTCGCCACAGCGAGTGCGGAAATTATTTCCGTTGAAGGCGAGGGGCGTTACGTAATCGATAAGAAATTGAATGAAACCTTCGCTGACGCCACCGAGCACGCCCGCGACGAGGCTTTACGTTCTGCGGCGGAGAGCGTCGGCGTCATCGTCAAGGCACGTTCAAAGTCTGTCAACTTCAAGCTGACGGAGGACATTATTGAGACCTACGCCGTATCGCTTTTGGAGGACGTTAGCAAGGTTGACGACTTCGATAAAAATTCTGCGGGCGATATGGTTTTTATCTGCAAGGTGACGGCGACCGTCGACACGGACAAGATTGACCTTGAAAAATTCCTGAGGCGCGACGACTTTGCCGACAAGGAAAAACTTACCCGCGAACTCCGCGAAGCTCGTGAGGAAATTGCGCGGCTCAAAGCTAACGGTAACGTCGTTCAGAGCGAATTCGACCGCAAGCAGAATCGGTTCCTGGTTGCCAAATATGAACGCGACTTGGACATTTACGACTTCGACAAAAAAATAAATCTGCAGGACATGATGACCACTGCAGAAAAATTGGCGGCACTCGACGCGGGCAACGCCAATGCTTTCCGTGCGACGATTTACGTCTATCGCCACGAGGACAAGATTCAAAACGTCGTCGACTATTGCGCGGAGATTCTTGACGCAAACACGTCCGTTGAGCTGTCGATTGAGGCTTGCGCTCAGCTCGGCGACATTTACTATAATGAGCTGTTCGATACGCCCGCCGCCAAAAAGTTCGTCGATCGCGGTATCGCTCTTGTCAAGAAAAAATATTCCAAGGCGCAGATTGAAAAGCTCGTCAACGGCACCAACGTCGAAATCAAAAATTTTAATTTGGTCGGGCGGTCGAACACGATTCGCGAGCTTTATATCCTAAAGTCCGACATTGAGAACGTTAATCCCTCATTCGATTCAATTTCAATACTGACAAATCTTGAAGAGCTTGACGATAGAATTTACGACATTAAGTATAAGACAAATTGGTAATTACTTGCGAGGCTCTATCCGAACAGCCATAAATAATTCGCAAAAGCCCTCGGCAGCAAAGGTCGCGTTGCCGATTTGACGCGCATTCTTTTCCAGAAGTTTAAACGCCTTACTGTCGTGTTTCAGCTCCGTCTTAATGATGTCGTTTACAACGTCCCCATCCACAACCACAGCATCAGATTTAACGTTAAAATGTTTTGCGTCGCTAAGGATTTCAGCCAAACTTCTTAAGGCGGCAATGCGAGCGGCTTGGCGGGCGAACGTCTTATAGAAACTGTCATGTTTGTCCCAATTCACCGGACCGGCAGCAGCTCCGAGTGCGAAAACAACGCCGTCTTTCATTGCTATTGTTCCACTGCTAAAATCTTTCGGATATTCAACCGTCACGCCGTCGAAAGTAATGATTTTTGTTTCCCCGGCGAAAGCCGTCGTCGACACGAAGAACATCAGCGCGAACGCCGCGATAAATTTCCGAATCATTTAAATCCCTCCTTAAAGTTGAACAATCTCGTCGGCGAATTTTATCACGGGCAGGCGGTGCGTCGCAATGATAATCGTCCTGCGCAACGAAAATTCTTTAATCAGCGCGAGGACTTTTTGCTCCGTTGCCGCGTCAAGCCCCGCCGTCGGTTCGTCAAGTAAAATTATCGGCGTATCCTTGAGCAGAGCACGAATCAAGCCGAGGCGTTGCAGTTGCCCGCGACTTAATTTCTGCACGGCGTTTAAATCCAACGTCGACAAGTTCAGCGCGGATAAAAGTCTTTGAATCTGCGCGGCGTCGAGCGCGTCAAACATCGTGAAGTTATCTTTAAGCGGCGCGTCGAACAGGTGCGGGGCTTGCGGCGCGTAGGCTACCTTCGATAGCATTGACGCCCGCTCCATTCGCAAAGTCGGCAGGTCGTTCCAAAGAATTTCGCCCGCCGTCGGCTTAAGCAAGCCCGCCAAGAGTTTTAATATCGTCGACTTGCCCGCGCCCGATTCCCCGATTAACGCCGTCACCTTGCCCGCTTGAAATTTTAAGCTCACGCCGCGCAGGACGGGCGATTTTTTTTTCGGGTAGGCAAAGCTCACGTCGACCAGCGCGATTGAAGGCGGCATTAAAATTTGCCTGACCGTGCCCGAAACTTCCTTCGCCTCCCGTAAAAAATCCTTAAGCCGTCCGAGCGACTCCCGCGCAGAAATCATAACGTGGAACGCCACTCCAAATTTCCGTATCGGCAAAAAAAATTCCGGCGCGATTATCAACAGGAACAACGCCGCTTGAAACTCGACGGTGCCCGCCACCAGCCGCAAGCCCAACGTCACGGCGACCAGCGCGACTGACAGCGTGGTTATCAGCTCCAGTGCGAACGACGACACGAACGCCAACTTGAGCACGTCCAACGTTGCCGCCGAGGATTTTCGCGACGCCTCGTGAATTTTTGCCGCGCCCGCCTCCACTCGCCCGAACATTTTCAGCGCGGTTATTGCCGCCAAAAGCTCCCGAAATTCCCCGTTGAGCCGTTGAAGTTCCCGCCACGCCCGCGCAGATTTTTCCGCCGTCGCTCGACCGATAAGCCACAGCAACAGCGGGGCTATCGGCAACGTCACGAGCAAAATTATCGCCGTCAGCCAATCGACGCACGCCGCGCAGATTAGGAACAGCGGCAGGAAAATTATCGCCGAGGCGACTTGCGGCGCGACCTTCATTAAAAATTCGTCGAGGGCTTGGTGCGTGTCGAATATCAGCGTCAACAGCTCGCCGCTTGCCGCGTCGGATTTAAATGTTTGTGCGTGAATTTTTTTGCGGAAATTGAGTTGCACCTCCGCCGACAGCCGCGCCAAAAATCTCTCCGTCGCGCCCGATAAGACGAATCGCCCCGCGAAGAATCCGAACGCCGCCAACAGCAATGCCGCCGCCGTCTCCGCGATAAACGCCGTCAGGTAATGTGCGCCGAGCAATATAAAAAATCCTTCGACGAGCTTGCACAGCGCGACTTCGCCGAGGATTTTATTTTTGTAAAGTCGTTTCATCAATCAGCTCACCGTCGGGCAGAAAACATTTGACCGTTAAGGCGTGCGCGTCAAACTCCAGCGTCAAATAGTTATCGGTTTCGGGTTGCGGAGCCGTGACCTTATCGAGCGCGTGATCAATCCAAAGCCCGCCGTAGCGCACATTGCCGCTTAAGCCCGTCAAAATGTAGAGCGTGCCCGCCGCGTCGTCGCGGAAATTCTTAAGCCGCCCGCGATTGCGATACGTGTGCAAGTGCGCCGTAAAAACCGCGTCGACGCCCAAAGCCTCAAATTCCGGCATGAAATGTTCCCCGACGTCCGAAAAGCCCTCCTGCCGTTCGGGGCGTCCGTTTATCCGATATTGCAAAACGTCCTTGTGAATGAATGCCACCTTCCACGGCTTATCGGAGGCTTGCAAATCTGCGCGGAGCCAACGTTTTTGCGCCTCGATGACCTCCTCGCCGAGTTCGTGCCATTGACTGTCCAAAATCACGAAATGAGCCGCCCCCGCGTCGAAGGAATAGAATCGCCGCGCAAAGTTTTCAACGCCGTTATCGGGCGTCGCGAAGTAATTCAGATAAGCGACGGGCGAACGAATTTCCCACTTCCGCGAATAAGTCTCGTGATTGCCCATGACCGGCGCGAACGCAACTTCGGGCGTGAAACCTTCAATCTGCGTCAGCCAATCCTGCCATTGTGCGCTGTCCTCGCCGTTGTCAACCAGGTCGCCCACGTTCACAAAAAAAATAGCGTCGGCATTGCCCTCGAACGCCGCACGCGCCACGCGCCCCCAAGTATCGTATCCGCCGCCGCATTGCGAATCGGGGAAAATTATCGCCTTGCACCTGTCGCCGCAAGTTTTAAGCGCGTGCCAATCGCCGACCGCCGCCCCGTCGACAATCCTGTAAGCGTCGCCAAGTTCAATCTGCGCGGTGTATTGAAGAATCTCCTCGCCGTCGTCCGCGAAGCTCGCCTCTTGCACGGTGAAAATCTTAACGGCGTCGCCCGTCTTGACCTCGACGGCGGGATTCTTAAGCCGCTCCGCAACGCTCCACATGATACGGCGCGTGCCGTCAATATCCGCCGTAACGATTTGCCGCAAATGTTTAAGCTCAAGCGTCTTAGTCGTCTCATCGGACTTGCAACCCGTCAGCAAGCCCGCAACGCCCAGAGCCGTCAATTTTATAAACGTCCGCCGATTCACAACGTGTGCCTCATTAGAAGTTCAAACGCCGCGTCCGCCGCCTGCGCCTTTATTTCCGACCGCGAACCCGAAAATCTGAATTCCTTGACCTCCGCGAAGTCCGCGCCCGCTATCGCCACGTAGACCAGCCCCACGGGTTTGCCCTCGCTCGTCAAAGGTCCGGCTACGCCCGTCGTACTCAAGCCGAACGTCGCCCCGAACAGCTCGCGCACGTTGCTTGCCATTTCCGTTGCCGTTTGCGAACTTACCGCGCCGAATTGCTCCAGCGTCTCCGACTTGACGTGCAAAATTCGTTGCTTTATCTCGTTGGTGTAGGCTACCACTCCGCCCTTGACGTGTGCCGACGCTCCCGAAAAATCCGTTAAGCGGCTCAGCACCAGCCCGCCCGTGCACGACTCCGCGCAGGCTACCGTAAAGTTTTCCATGTCAATCAATCCTCTCAGCCGCCAAATCGTAGACGAAGCCCGCCAAAACCTTTACGCGAACAATATCGCCCGCCTTGCTCCGCCCGTCGTTTTCAATGTAGACAAGCCCGTCGACTTCGGGTGCGTCGCGATACGAACGCCCCGCCACGACTTCGGGAACCTCCTCGTCGCGATTTTCTATCAAAACGTCAAGCTCGCGCCCCTCCAGCGATTCGTTTATTTCCTGCGAAATCAAGCTCTGTATGCTCATCAGCTCGTGATACCGCTCCTGCATGACCTCCTCCGTGATTTGGTCGGGCAGGTCGTATGCCGCCGTGTTTTCCTCCCGCGAATACGTGAATATCCCCACTTTGTCGAGCCGTTGCGTTTGCAGGAAGGCTTTCAGCTCCAGGAATTCCTCCTCGGTTTCGCCGGGAAAGCCCGTGATAAATGTCGAGCGTATCGTTACGCCGGGGATTCGCTCGCGCACCTTTATAAGCAACGCCTCAATCGATTCGCGGGTATCGGGGCGATTCATCAGTTTGAGGATTTTGTTGCTCGCGTGTTGAAGCGGCAGGTCGACGTATTTGCAAATCTTAGGCTCGGCGGCGATTAAGTCAATCAGCTCGTCGGTAAATCTGCGCGGATAGGCGTAGAGAATTCTAATCCAGGGAACGTTGACTTTAACCAGTTCGCGAAGAAGCTCCACCAATTTGGGCTTGCCGTAAATGTCGACGCCGTAAGCCGTGGTGTCCTGCGCGATTAAATTTATTTCCTTGACGCCCTCCGCCGCCAACAGCTCCGCCTCGACCGCAATGTCCTCAATCGGGCGCGATATTTGCCGTCCGCGTATCAACGGTATTGAACAGAACGAACAGCGATTGTTGCAACCCTCCGCGATTTTTACGTAGGCGGTATAATTCGGCGTCGTGCGCAGGCGCGGTGTCTTGGCGTTATAAATTACCCTGCGCTTGCCGATTAGTGCCACGCGCCGACCCGATAAAGCCTCCTCTATCGCCTCCAAAATCCGACCCCACGCGCCCGTTCCGATTACCGCGTCGACTTCGGGCATTTCGTCCAAAAGTTCCTGCCCGTAAAGTTGTCCGAGGCAACCCGCCACTATCAACGCCCGACAATGCCCGCTCTTGTATTCGGCGAGGTTGAGTATCGTCGTGATAGATTCCTCCTTCGCCGAGAGGATAAACGCGCACGTGTTGACAATCAGAATATCGGCGTCGGCGGGATTTGCCGTCAATTCAAGCCCGTGTTCGCGCAGAAGCCCCAACATGACCTCCGTATCGACCAGATTTTTCGCGCAACCCAAGCTCACAAAGCCAACCTTCAAAGTATCGCCCTCATTTCAACCTGACATCATTAACCCAACGATTCAAAAACGTTTGCCGCTGTTCCCGCGTGTAGTTTTGACGCTCCGCAAACAGCGAAAGATTTTTCCCAGCGAACGACTTATAAGCCAACGTCTGCGGATTCGTCGGGATAAAATAAAAGCCGTTGGTCTGCAAGTAAAGTTGCGCCTCGTCGCCGAGGAGCCGCTCGCAAAAGTCGCCCTCATTTCAACCTGACATCATTAACCCAACGATTCAAAAAAGTTTGCCGCTGTTCCCGCGTGTAGTTTTGACGCTCCGCAAACAGCGAAAGATTTTTCCCAGCGAACGACTTATAAGCCAACGTCTGCGGATTCGTCGGGATAAAATAAAAGCCGTT
>CALFJE010000027.1 GCA_937877545.1 uncultured Selenomonadales bacterium
CTTTATCGGGCGGCGTGGAAGGATTATTGCCGTTCGCTTTTGGAAAAAAATTTCAATTCGACGTTTCAACTTTAAGGGGGTTTGTCATGGCTTTGGACAGAAAGTCTGTGGAATTATTGGCACCCGCCGGGCAATGGGAGTCGTTGGTTGCGGCGATTGAGGCGGGCGCGGACGCAGTCTATCTGGGCGGCAAGGCGTTCAACATGCGCGTGCACCGCTCGGATTTTAATTTCGACGACGCGCAACTTAAGGCGGCGATTGGCTTCGCGCACGCTCGCGGCGTCAAGATTTACGTCACGCTGAACAATCTGATTAGTACGGAGGAGCTTGCGCCGCTTGAAAAATATTTGCGCTATCTTGACGAAATTCAGCCCGATTCGATTTTGGTACAAGATTTGGCGGTTATAAACCTCGTCCGCAAGCTTGGCGTCAAAATCCCGATGCACGCGTCGGTAATGATGAACACGCACAATCGTCACGCCGTCGAATTGCTTAAGAGTTTCGGGATAACGCGGATAGTAGTCGGGCGCGAATTGACTTTGACTGAGGTGGCATTGCTCAAGGAGCGCACGGGCATTGAGGTCGAATATTTCATGCACGGCGACATGTGTTTTGCGGAGTCGGGGCAATGCATTCATTCGGGCGTAGTTTTCGGGCAGAGCGGCAATCGCGGGCGTTGTCTTAAGCCTTGCCGCTGGAGTTACAAGCTTATCGACGAGGCGACGGGCGACACGCTCAACGATTGGAGTTGCAAGCTTGCGTTAAACGATATGTGCATGTTCCGCCACATTCCCGACTTGATACAGGCGGGCGTCACGAGCTTTAAGATTGAGGGGCGTATGCGTCCGCCCGAATTCGTTCGCCGCCTGGTTACGACATATCGCCGCGAGATTGACGCTTACCTTGCCGATCCGACGGGTTACAGTATCGACGAGGAACGTTGGCAAAATCTCTATGCCAATCGGGTGCGCGACTTCACTACGACTTTTGCGTTCGGTGCGCCGACGGTTAAAGACATTGGCATTACGGGCGAACGCGAGCCGAGGATTTTCAGCCGAGCGGTTGTCGAGCCTGCCTTTGACGACGCCGCCGTTAAAAATATTTTCGCTGAGGAGCGGGCGATTAAATCTTCCGGCAAACCGAAATTATCTGCGCGGGTGGCGACGTTGGAATCTGCGCGGGCGGCTCTTGATTCGGGCGCGGACGTGATTTATATAGGCGGAGAGGTCTTCAAGCCGCTCAAGCCGCGGACGCCGGACGATTTGCAAAAAGCCGTTGAACTTACACGTGCGGCGGGCAAGGAAGTCATTTTGGCGACGCCGCGAACTTCCAAGGATAAAGACTTGGCGGAATTGGCAATCTGCGCGGAATTCGACGGCGTACTGGTCGGCAACCTCGGCGCATTGAAGTTGGTAAAGACGTTGACGGACGCGCCGCTTTACGCCGATGTGTCGTTCAGCGTGTTCAATCCTGTTGCCGCCGCGTTCCTTAAGGATTTGGACGTGGTGCAGGCTACGGCGTCATTGGAATTGAGTTTCGCGCAAGTGCGGAGCGTCGTTGAAGATTCACCGTTGCCGATTGAGATTATTGTTCACGGCGCGATTGAGTCAATGATTTGCGATCACGACTTTGCCAAGCTGTACGTGCCCGATTATGACGAATTCGCGACGCCCGACAAGTTGAATCACCATTACGCGCTGGAGGACGAGGCGGGCGAAATTCATTCGTTGCGCGTCGACCAATTTAAGCGTTGGCATATTTTCTTCGGCAAGGAGCTTTGCTTGTTACCCTACGTCGAGAAATTTTTGGGGGCGGCGACGCTTAGGATTGAGGCGCAGAATTATTCACCCGACGAGACCGCGCAGATTGTCAAGCTTTATCGCAAGGCTTTGGACGGCGAGGATTATTCCGCCGCCTTTGACGCGTACAAAAAAAATAAGCCCAACCTCGGTGCGGGCATCTATCGTTTCAAGCAAAGCAAGGATTCAATTTGACAATAAATGTCCTCGCCGTTGTAATAAGCGGATTCTGCCAACAATCGAAGTACTTCGCCCAAATATCCTCCACGTCGTCGCGAAGGATATTTCCGATAACAAACCGGCAAGTGCAATCCAAACGCACATCGCAATTGGGGCGGACAACCGCGCCGTCTGGCTTTTCCGTCGAAAAATAATTCTACTGCGTGCGCGGCGAAGAACTCACTCCCATAGAGATTTGCCCCCTGTAGCGTTTGATAAGCTCGTCCGTCGTCGAAGGCGCGACCGCTCGGCAAAACTTCACCGATAACCAAATACGACGCGCCAAGGTTGATTGCAGGTGACGCTCGGAACTGCAACTGTCCATCGAAATTTGAAGCCGGTAGAATTGATACTTCGTCAAGCGGTCGAGAATTTTATTGTCACCCGTCAAGGCGTCAGCGGTCTTATTTTCGTCCGAACGGTTGTAACAGTGCTTGCAACGCAAATTGCACTTCGACATTTCGCCCGTAAGTCACGCCGCCGTCCGTCGCAAAGGAGCAGAAAATCTTTCGCAACCTCGTTATCGACGTGCGGCACCGACGCCAAATCGATATGACTTTTCGCCGCCTTACTTGCAAATTTTTGAGCACGTCCTCGCCCGCCGCTAAAGTTATAGGAAAAATTTCAGCTGTCTTCGTAGGGGCGGACGCGTAAGGTTAAGCCGCGTTCGTCGCAAATCTTTTGGCAGGCGGCAATCTCTTCGGGCGGCGTCACGTGATCTACAACAGTTAAGACGACGTACGGCACGCAGGCTTTCATGTGCTCGGCGAACGTCAACATTGCCTCGAACGACTTCAAACCGTAGGCGGCGCGGGTCAGCTTGAAATATCTTTCGGCAGTCGCGGCGTTGAGGCTGATTGACGCCGTGTCCAGAATGTTTTCAAAGTCCGCCGCAATTTCCCGCCCGTGATACAATTCGCCCAAGCCGTTCGTGTTGAGGCGCGTCGGCATTTGCGGGCGCATTTTTTTTACGTAAGCCAACAGCTCGACCAGCTCGGCAAGCCTAATCGTCGGTTCGCCGAAGCCGCAGAATACGACCTCCTTAACGACTTGCCACGGCGCGGCGTCCAATTCCGCTTTAACCTCGGCAACCGTCGGCTCGTGCTCCAACCATAAGCTTGACTCTGCTGCCATAGATTTTTTTTGTCGCAAGCAAAAGACGCAATCGCAATTACAACGGTTCGTTAAGTTCACGTACAGTCCGCGCAGATTTGTCGAATCAAGCCGTAAACTCTCGGCAAGCGGCAAATACCGTCCGCCCTTGTGCGTCGCGTAGATTATCATTTGAATCACTCCTTGACTTATTCGCGCCGTTATGATAAATTTTTCTCGTCGAAAAGGCAATTTTAATGGCAGGTCGTCGATGTTGGCGCGTCGACTCCCTCCCGATTAATCAGTAAAGCTTAATCCTTTGGAAGCCGCCCCGCAAGCGGCTTTCGCACCTCAGTCGCCGAGGTACATGAGCAAGGTCAGGATTGTTTGAATCAGAGTGAGAATAAGCCGGAACCATTGGAATTTGTCCATGACATCACCCCCTCTCTTTCGAGAGGAAGCCGACCATCTAGACCTGCCACGCCGCATATTAGCACACGTTCAGAAACTTTTCAAGGCAAATTGATTGACACGCTCAAAGCTTAGTGATAGATTTTCGCTAAGCTTTAATTTTTTTGCGGGAGGGATTTGCATGAAGAAACTCATCAACGCGATTGACGGCGTGGAAGAACAAATGATTCTCGGCTTGGTGAAGTCCGCGCCAAAGAAACTGCGCAAGCTCGAATGCGGCAATGTGGTCGTCCGCGCAGAGAAGAAGTCCGGCAAGGTTGCGCTGGTCAGCGGCGGCGGCTCAGGTCACGAGCCGGCTCACGGCGGCTTCGTCGGCAAGGGCATGTTGGACTGCGCGGTTGCGGGTGCCGTCTTCACCTCGCCCACGCCCGATAAGATTTTCGAGGGCATTAAAGCCGTAGCCACCGACGCGGGCGTCCTGTGCATTGTCAAGAATTATACCGGCGACGTGCTCAACTTCGAGATGGCAATCGACATGGCGGGCGACGAGGACATCAAGGTTGACCACGTGGTAGTTAATGACGACGTGGCGGTTAAGGACAGCCTCTATACCACGGGGCGGCGCGGCGTGGCGGGTACCGTTCTCGTTCACAAAATCGCGGGCGCAAAAGCCGAATCGGGCGCGACGCTTGAGGAGGTTAAAGCGGTCGCCGAAAAGGTTATCGCCAACGTGCGCACTATGGGCATGGCAATTTCCCCGTGCACCGTGCCCGCCGCAGGGAAGCCCGGCTTTGAGCTTGCCGAGGACGAAATGGAAATCGGTATCGGAATTCACGGCGAACCCGGTACGCACCGAGAAAAAATTTCTTCCGCCGACGAAATCGCCAAGACGCTCCTCGACAAAATCCTCGCCGACATCGATTATAAGGGGCGCGAGGTCGTCGTAATGGTAAACGGCATGGGCGCAACCCCGCTCATGGAGCTTTGCATTATCAACAACTTTGTGCAGGATTATCTGGCGGCGGCGGGCGTCAAGGTCTATGACACCATGGTCGGCAACTATATGACCTCAATCGAAATGGCGGGCTTTTCGCTGACGCTGTTGCGCCTCGACGACGAGCTTAAGGAGCTTTACGACGCGCCTGCCGATACGCCCGCGCTCAAGAGGTGACGCCATGGATACCAAACAACTGCTTGCTATAATCGCCGCCATAGTCAAACGGATTGAGGCGGAGAAGGATTTTCTTACGCAACTTGACAACGAAATCGGCGACGGCGACCACGGTATAAATCTTGCTCGCGGCTTTAAGAGCGTCGAGGAAAAATTGCCCGCCCTCGCGGATAAGGACATCGGCGCGATTCTTAAGGGCGTCGGTACGCAACTCGTCTCGACGGTCGGCGGCGCGTCGGGTCCGCTGTACGGTACCGCGTTCATGAAGGCGGGCAACGTTTGCAAGGGCAAAACCGCGCTCACGGCGGAGGAATTCGTTGCGGCGTTTGAGGCGGCGATTAACGGCGTCAAAATGCGCGGCAAAGCCGTCGAGGGCGAAAAGACCATGCTTGACGCGCTGTGTCCCGCGTATGCGGCTTTAAAGTCGGGCGTCGACGGCGGCAAGACTTTGGCGGATTCTTTGGCTGACGCGGTAAAGGCGGCGGCTTCGGGCGTCGAGTTCACCAAAACGATAATCGCCACGAAGGGACGCGCCGCTTATTTGGGCGAACGCAGTTTGGGACATCAAGACCCCGGCGCAACGTCGTCGCTGTTCATGTTGCAAGCCGCGCAGGAAATCTTACGGGAGGTATGAATATGGTCGGAATAGTTATCATATCGCACAGTCAAAAGCTGGCGGAGGGCGTCGTCGAACTCGCAACCATGATGGCGGATAAAGTTCCCGTCGTGGCGGCGGGCGGCTTGGAGGACGGCTCACTCGGCACCAGCTACGATAAAATTCAAGCCGCGATTGAGTCCGTCTACTCCGACGACGGCGTTGCGGTGCTTGCCGACATAGGCAGTTCCGTCATGACCGCCGAAATCGTTTTGGAGGACATGAATCGCAGTAACGTTATCCTGGTGGATTGTCCCTTGGTCGAGGGCGCGATTTTGGCGGCAGTCGAATCGCAGGGCGGGCGCGAATTGGAAGACTTAATCGAACACGTGGAGGCGGCTCGCGGCGCAAAGAAACTTATGGGCTGAACAAATTTAAAACCCGACTCAACGGGATTGGATTGTCCCTTGGTCGAGGGCGCGATTTTGGCGGCAGTCGAATCGCAGGGCGGGCGCGAATTGGAAGACTTAATCGAACACGTGGAGGCGGCTCGCGGCGCAAA
>CALFJE010000028.1 GCA_937877545.1 uncultured Selenomonadales bacterium
CGCCGAGATTGACGGATTTAAACGGAATGCCGCCTTTGACTGCGCGGACAACGTCGCGGGGGTTGGTGAACAGGAACAGCGTCTTGAAGCTGTCATACTTGGGATTTTTGTACGCCTCGACGGCTTTATCGACGGGGATAACGTAGCCCTTGAGACCGGGCGGAACGACTTGCAGGAGCAATTTCTTGCGCAGTTCGTCCTTAGCAACTTCGTCGCTGACGCACATGATGCGGTTGCAACCCGTGACCTTCGACCAGACCGTAGCAACTTGCCCGTGAATCAAGCGGTCGTCGATTCTGCAAAAAGCTATTTCCATAATAAAACCTCCCAAAAATGTATTAAAGTTCGTCTTCGTCGGATTCGGCGTTCAAACTTTCGTAGGAAGAAATGGCGACGCCGTCCTTGCAAGCCTCGTAAGCCTGCATGGCGAGTTCGTCGATTGTCGCGGTGCCGTCGTCCATATCCTGCGCGGCGGACATTGCGATAAGCCCGGGCAGATTGACGCCCGCAACTATAGCGTAGTTTTTATTCTCCGCGACGAGCCTGCAAGCCGCATTGTAGGGACTGCCGCCCATGAGGTCGTTGAAGAACAAAACTCTGTCGGGGTTGCCGAGTTCCTCAATCGCCTTTTGGTACTTGGCAATCACGTCGTCGGGACCTTCGCCGGGCATGAGCGTAACGGCTTTGAGCTTGTCGCGCTTGCCGAAAATCATTTCGCACGACTGCACGATACCGGGCGCAAATTGCCCGTGAGTGCCTACGATTATTCCAAACATCTGTACGCCTCCTAAGCAGAAATATTTTTTTACATTTAAAATTTTAGTTTAACGGGCGGCTTTAATCAGCTGAAAACAATCATTGAAACTTTTAACCCCCTGTGACATTTGTAATAAAAAAGCAACCCGCTCCTTTTGAGAACGAATCACTGATTTCACCGATTTTTTTATTTAAAGGCTTTCGTATTTCAAGCCGCGTGTTATAATTGCCTCTAAATTTGAGGAGGTAATCGCCATGAACAGAGGAACTTTCTTACGACGAACGCTCTCCGCGTTGGTTATCGTATCTATTTTGATTGTTTCGGCTGTCGTATGTGCCGAGGTCAAACTTTACACCGCAACCGCCGAGGATTACGCCAACGAGGTCGAATCGCAGGACGTTGCCAAGCTCCGCGCTCGCGACAAAGCTATCAAAAACGCCACCAAACAAGCCGGAGTCTACCTCAAAAGTTATTCGCGCTCTCTCAACGGAATTTTAACCGACGATGACATTCTTGCCGTCACTTCAAATGCGTGGCAACTCGTCGGCGAGCCCACATACACGCGCACGATTAACAAAATCTCCGACGAAACGACGATTATTGTCTGGAAAGCGACGGTTGAGGTTAATGTCGACGACGCAGAGCTTCTGAGCTGGATAAAGCGCGACAACAAAGACAAATCGACGATAATCACTCAAACTCTCGCGGCACAGAGGGCTTCCGAAGAAAACGACAAGCAGATTGAGGATTTGCGGGAGCAGTACAAGCGTGCAACGACTCAAGCCGAACGTGACAGCATTATCCGCCGAATGAATCAAGCTGACCGCGACTTCTTGGCTAATCAAAAGCTCGAAGAGGGCAACAGGTTATATTATGAATCCAAATTTAATTAGGCAATTGAACTTTACACAGAGGCTATAAAGCTAAATCCTAATTATGCAGAGGCATACAACAATCGTGCCGAAGTTTATTATAATTCAGCACAAAGAGAGCGAGCTATTCAAGATTATTCCAAAGCAATTGAAATCAATCCGAAATACTCGGAGGCATATTACAATCGCGGCTACGCTTATAGTCATTTGAAACAATACGATATGGCTATTCAAGATTTTGACAAAGCTGTTAAGTTTAATCCCTATTTATGGAAAGCGTACTATAATCGTGGACATGTTTACACCGATTTAAAACAATACGAAAAAGCTATATTAGATTACGATAAAGCCATCGCTCTTCTTCCGAAATATTTTCCACTTTACTATAATCGCGCACGTGTTTATGAAAAGCTTGAAGAATACAAAAGAGCTATTCAAGATTATTCTAGAGTAATTGAGATAATGCCTCGTAACTATGAAGTATATATAAATCGTGGAAATGCTTATCAAAGGCTCAATCAATACGAACGAGCAATTCAGGATTACGATAAAGCACTCGAACTCAAGACAAAGTATACTATTGCTTATAACAATCGCGGTTGGGCTTATTATGCCTTAAAGCAATATGATAAAGCCTTAAAAGACTTCGAAAAAGCTCTCGAACTTAATCCGAACTATCAGACTGCTAAAAAGGGTATCGCACTCTGTCGTAAGGCACTCGGTAAATAAAATCTAGGTAAAAAAATTCCCCGATGTTCAAATTAGTGTCGGGGATTATTTTTTTCTTCAAAAGCTATTCGTGAGCAAAAAGATTCAAAGGTTGCCGCAAATAATTTCGGTAACCTGCGCGGTGCCGACGCGTTTAAATCCGTCGGTGAAGATGTCGGCGGTGCGCCAACCGTCGGCAAGCGTCTTATCAATCGCCGTCTCGACAGCCTTAGCCGCCGCCTCCTCTTTGAGACTGTAGCGCAGGAGCATAGCCGCGCTTAGAATCGTGCCCATGGGGTTGGCAATGTCTTTGCCGGCAATGTCGGGTGCGGAGCCATGAATCGGCTCGTAAAGGCTGGTGAGTTCGCCAATCGACGCGCTGGGCATTAAGCCGATAGAGCCGCCGATAACCGCCGCCTCGTCGCTGAGGATGTCGCCAAAAATGTTGTTCGTGACAATAACGTCAAATTGCTTGGGATTGAGGACGAGCTGCATAGCGGCGTTGTCAACGTAAAGATGATTCAGCTCAACGTCGGGATAATTCTTAGCCACGTCGACGACGACCTTGCGCCACAGACGACTTGCCGCCAAAACGTTCGCCTTGTCGACGGAAGTCACCTTGCCGCGACGCAGTTTAGCCGTCTCGAACGCAAGCTTGGTGATTCGCTCGATTTCGGGCACGGAATAAATTTCGGTATCCCACGCCTGTTCGACGCCGTCCTTAGTCTCCGATTCGCAACGAGGTCCGAAGTAAATTCCGCCGACCAGTTCGCGGACGATAAGCAAATCACTGCCGCCCACGAGTTCAGGCTTAAGCGGCGAGGAGTTAATCAATTCGGGATAAACTTTTGTCGGGCGCAAGTTTGCAAAAAGCCCCAAGCCCTTGCGCAAGCCGAAGATAGCCCTTTCGGGGCGCAGGTACACGGGGAGCGAATCCCATTTCTTGCCGCCGACCGCGCCGAATAATACGCCGTCAGCCTTCTTGCAAGCGTCAAGAGCCTCGTCGGTGAGCGGCGTCCCAAATTTTTCATAGGACGTGCCGCCCGCGTCGCGATAGTCGTACTCCAAGCCGATACCAAATTTAGCGTCGACCTTTTTAAGCACCTCGACGGCGGAGGCGGTTATCTCCTGCCCTATGCCGTCGCCGGGTATCACGATAATTTTCTTCATGAGCAAAACTCCTTTACGAAAAGAAATGCCAATCATTTCGATTTTGTAATGTAAATTCCTGCCACCTCATTCATCTGCGCGGATTTTATCACGGTCGAGTTCGGCGTTGATAGCCTTGAACGTTTTAAGGAACGCCTTCCGCACGTCGGCGGGCAGTTTATTGAATTCGTCGAGTAAGGTTTTCTCCTCTGCTGTCAATTTCTCCGTCGGTGGTGGCGCAGGTTTGACGACGGGCGCGAATTCGTTCACATGCATTTGAATAAATTTTCAGATAGCAAGCCAAATCACAAAGAAAAATGGCTGACGCCTTAAGAGACGCCAACCATTTTGATATTGCGAAAGAATTCTTGTTGACTTACTTGCCTGCGAGGATTTTGTAGCCGTTAATGCGCTCCTCGGCGTCGTGTTGCGTCTTTTCAAAAAGAGCCTGCGCGGCGTCGGGGAAATTACGCTTGAGCGACGAGTAACGAACTTCGCCCATAAGAAATTCTTGGAACTTGCTAAAATCAGGCTCCTTGCTGTCGAGCGTGAACGGATTTTTGCCCGCGTCGATGAGCTGAGGATTGTAACGCCAATTAGCCCAGTAGCCGCACTGAACCGCAAGCTTGCCCTCCAACTGCGAAGAACCCATGCCCTTGCGGATACCGTGATTTATGCAGGGCGAATACGCAACAATCAGCGACGGACCGGGATAAGCCTCCGCCTCGGTGATAGCTTTAAGCAACTGATTTTGATCCGCGCCCATAGAAACCTGCGCGACGTAGACGTAGCCGTAGCTCATCGCCATCTTGCCGAGGTCTTTCTTTTTGGTCTTCTTGCCGGTCGCCGCGAATTGAGCGATAGCCGCCGCAGGAGTAGCCTTGGACGCTTGCCCGCCCGTGTTGGAATAAACCTCGGTGTCGAAGACGAAGACGTTAATATCTTCGCCGCTCGCCAAAACGTGGTCAAGCCCGCCGTAGCCGATGTCGTAAGCCCAACCGTCGCCGCCGAGAATCCATTGCGAACGCTTAACAAAAAAGTCGCGATTGTCATAAATCTTGTTGAGGAGCGCGTTATCGCCCTTTTGAGCCTCAAGCAACGCCGTCAACTTATCTGCGCGGTCGCGGGTGTTTTCGGCAACGTCGCGATTATCCTTCCAATCGGCAAGGGCGGCTTTAAGGTCGTCGGAAATGTCGAGTTCAAGGGATTGTTCGACTTCGGACGCCAACATTTCACGAATCGCCTTGACGCCGAGGAACATGCCCAAGCCGTATTCCGCATTGTCCTCGAAAAGCGAATTGCCCCACGCCGGACCGCGCCCGAAAATATTTTTGGTGTAGGGCATGGCGGGAGCCGACGCGCCCCAAATCGACGAGCAACCCGTTGCGTTGGCAATCATCATCCTATCGCCGAAAAGTTGCGTCAAAAGTTTGGCGTAAGGAGTTTCGCCGCAACCCGCGCAGGCTCCGCTGAACTCAAACAGCGGCTTTTCAAATTGACTGCCGATAACGGTCGTCTTTTTGGTCGGATTGACTTTGGGCGCGAGCTTGACGCCGTAATCGAAAATCTTTTGGCGAGCCTTAGCCGCGTCGTCGAACTTGACCATTTCAAGGGCTTGCTTCGGGCAAACCTGAGCGCAGTTGCCGCAACCGAGGCAGTCATACGTTGAAACCGCGATTGTAAGATTGTACGCGCCGCGAGAAATTTTGGACGGAATGGACTCCATGCCTTCGGGAGCCGCCTTAAGCTCGTCGTTGGTGGTGAGAATCGGGCGAATGGCGGCGTGCGGGCATACGAACGAACACTGGTTGCAACCGATACATTTGCTCTTATCCCAAGCGGGAACTTTAATCGCGGTGCCGCGCTTTTCGTAAGCCGTGCCGCCGACGGGGAACGTGCCGTCCGCGAGCTTAACGAATTTGCTGACTGCGAGGTCGTCGCCCTCCTGACGGTTCATGACGTTTTGAATATCGCTGATAAATTCGGGCGGATCAACCTGTTGCGATTTTTGATTCATGCTGGTATCGTCAACGTCCCAAGTGCTTATATCGACCTTGTGGAGCGCGGCAATGCCTTGGTCAATCGCGCCGCAGTTCATGTCAACGATATTCTGACCTTTGGAGCCGTAAGACTTTTCCACGGCGTCTTTAAGGTATTTGACAGCCTCGTCGAGCGGAATGATGTTGGCGAGCTTGAAGAACGCCGCCTGCATAACCATGTTGAAACGCCCGCCCAAGCCGAGTTCGCCCGCGATTTTGACGGCGTTGACGGTGTAAACTTGAATGTCGTTTTCCTTGATGTAGCGTTTCATAGCGGGCTTAAGCTTATGACCGAGCTTTTCGTCGCTCCAATCGGTGTTGAGCAGGAAGGTGCCGCCGCGTTTCATGCCCGCAATCAGATTGTAATGGTGCACGTAGCTTTTCTGCGAGCAGGAAACGAAATCGGGCTTGGTGATAAGGTAAGGCGAGGTTATGGGAAGCTTGCCGAAGCGTAAATGGCTCATGGTGATGCCGCCGGACTTTTTGGAGTCGTAAGCGAAATAAGCCTGCGCGTAAAGGTCGGTGTTGTCGCCGATAATTTTAATGGCGGACTTGTTCGCGCCGACGGTGCCGTCCGAGCCGAGCCCCCAGAATTTGCAAGCGGTGGTACCTTCGGGCGTGAGGTCAACGTCGTGGTGCGCCGTCGTGAGGGATTTGTTCGACACGTCGTCGTTAATGCCGATAGTGAAGCCGTTCATGGGCGAATCTTTTTTAAGTTCGTCGAAGACCGCAAGGAGCTGGTCGGGCGTGGTGTCCTTGCCGCCCAGACCGTAGCGACCGCCCACGATAACGGGCTTGATGTCCGCGTCGTAGAAGGCGGATTTAACGTCAAGATAGAGCGGCTCGCCGACGGCTCCGCTTTCCTTCGTGCGGTCGAGGACGGCGATTTTCTTGACGGTTTTGGGAATGGCGTTAAGAAAGTGCTTGACGCTGAACGGGCGATACAAATGCACGCTGACGACGCCGACTTTCTCGCCTTGCGCGTTGAGGTAAGCCGCCGCCTCGCCGGCAGTCTGACAGCCCGAACCTATGGCGATAATGACGCGTTCGGCGTCGGGTGCGCCGCTGTAGTCGAACAGGTGATGTTCGCGCCCCGTCACCTTGGCAACGTCCGCCATAATCTCTTCCACAATGTCGGGCAGACGGTCGTAATTGTTATTGACGGTTTCGCGAATCTGGAAGTAGACGTCGGGATTGGTGGCGGTGCCGCGCATGACGGGGTGGTCGGGATTGAGCGCGTTGCGGCGGAAGGCGTTTACCGCGTCGAAGTCCAGCAACTTGGCGAGGTCGGCGTAGTCAATCAGTTCGATTTTCTGAATCTCGTGGCTGGTGCGGAAGCCGTCGAAGAAATTTATAAAGGGAATGCGCCCTTTGATAGCCGCGAGGTGCGCCACTGCCGATAAGTCCATGACTTCCTGCACGCTCGATTCGGCGAACATTGCGCAACCCGTTTGCCGCGCCGCCATTACGTCTTGGTGGTCGCCGAAGATTGAAAGCGTCGAGGTAGCCAGTGCCCGCGCCGATACGTGGAAGACGCCGGGGAGCATTTCGCCCGCGATTTTGTACAGGTTGGGAATCATGAGCAGGAAGCCTTGCGACGCCGTGTAGGTCGTGGTGAGTGCGCCGGCTTGAAGCGAGCCGTGTACGGTACCTGCCGCGCCCGCCTCCGACTGCATTTCCACCAAACGAACTTTCTGCCCGAAAATATTTTTGACGCCTTTCGCCGCCATTACGTCCACATCTTCAGCCATAGGCGACGACGGCGTTATCGGATAAATCGCGGCTACGTCCGTGAATGCGTAGGATACATACGCCGCCGCCTGGTTGCCGTCCATCGTCTTCATTTTTTTTGCCATAAGCTCTCGAAGTTCTCCTCTCAATTAAATTGCGCAGGATTATATCACGCGGCTATAAAAAAGTAAATCGCGCTATATGTGTTGAAAATTTTCACGCAAATTTTTATAATATTATCACCGCCTGTCAGCGCAATTACGATTGGACGGTTACGAACTGCGAGCAACTGTTCAATGACATTGTCGGCACTATCGTAAACAAAAAACCTCATTTTATCGGAACGTTTGTTTATCGTTTCGACCCCGTCGTCGGAGCTCCGCAAGAATACATTATTATTGACGGGCAACAGCGAATCACGAGCATTATCCTGTTCGCGAAGGCTCTTTACGATTTGACGGACGACGCTGATTTAAAGGACGATATTCGTGCGACCTTTATCAAGCACACTACGGGAAAAAATCTCAAGAATAAGTGCCGCTTGCGCCCGAACAAATTTGACCGCGCCACTTTTGAAAAGCTAATGGACGACGACAGCTTTGACGAAAGCAATTTCTCCGAGGCTGAAAAAAATTCTCCCATGTATTTGAATTATCAATTCTTCCGCAAGAAAATCGCTGAGACTTCTCTCACGCACGAGGAATTTTGCCAAGCGATAGATCAGCTGAATGTCGTTTACATTCTGCTTAAGGAGGAGAATCCGCAAGAAATTTTCGAGTCGCTCAACTCCACGGGGCTTGACCTCACGCAAGCCGACTTGATACGCAATTTTTTACTCATGCCGCTTCTCCATGACCGACAAGAGGAGCTTTACAAAAATTATTGGCTGGAGATTGAAAAGTTGCTTCGCCCGACCGATAACGTAGAAAATTTTTTGGAGCAATATTTAGTTGCCAAGCTCAAATCGCGTGACGCCTATTCCATGAAAGTTAATTCGACAAATCTTTACGTCGTATTTAAGCGGTACTTCGCGAATAAGTGCGCCGATACCGAAAATTGCCTTCGCGACATGTTATGCTACGCGAAATATTTTTCCCGCGCCTTGTTCGACAGCGATACCAAATTTGAAAATCTTTCCGCGCTCGACAAAAAGTTTTATGAACTTGTCTACTTGCTTGAAGCCAATAACGCTCCGATTATCTTAATGTATCTGCTCGACCGTCACGATAAAAATCACTTCGACGAGGCGACGTTTATAAATTTTGTCGACGCGCTCATCTCGCTGACGATGCGGGCTAAGATTTGCGGCAACAGCGGGATAACGTCACAATTCGCCGGCAACGTTATCGCTCGCCTTGATAAGGAGGCGACGCTCGACACAAACGCTTTTTGGCGTACTGTCACCTTCGGCAAGGGGCGATACGCCTTCCCGAACGACAAAGATTTTCAAGCAGCTCTCACGACACGCAAACTCTATAAGGCAGGAAAAAGTGCTTTTTGCAAATACGTTTTGTATTCGTTGGAGCGTGCAGAACATAAGGAGTTGCCGTCCTATTCGGATACGACTATCGAACACATTTTGCCCCAAGACTCTAATGACGCATGGAAAAGATATTTGGCGGCGCACAAGGATACTTCCGCCTACGAAATTTTTCTTAACACGCTGGGTAATTTGACGCTTACCAAATACAACGGGGAACTCGGCAATAAGGCGTTCGACCTCAAGAAGGAAATTTACAAGAACTCGAATTATCCCGGCACGCGGGCTTTGGCGGATTATTCCGATTGGACTTCCGCGCAGATTCAGTTGCGGGCAAAAAAATTGGCGGCGACCGCCCTCACGATTTGGACTTTGCCCGCCGAATTGAAAATGCCGCACCGTAATCACATGTTGCGAGAGATTGTGCGGCAACTTTATGCGCTCGACGGCGATATTTTTCGTCAGGCATCAAAAATTCGGCAAAATCTGTTTTCTGCAGAGCCGACTGATTTTAAGATTGATGAAAATTTTTATATGAAAACCGGCTTTGATACGGAGACTTGCTTGAAGACGGCGAAAATCCTCGTGGAGAATTTCGACCGCCTCGGCGATACCGGCATTAAAAACGAAATTTGGTTCACACTTCGACAGGGATAAGCTCCTCGGCGTTAATCCTCAAGCTTTCTTGCGTCGCGTTCGCTACGATTTAAGCCAAAAATATTTCAACCCCCGTGTTCAGGCACGATTTTTTTTTGTTTGCAAAATGTACACTTTTTTAGCGGTTGAGATTTCAAGATTAAAATTCGCTTAAACTTCGCGGTGGGAATTGAAAAAAAAAAAATGCAACTATAATAACGCTCAGGATGTACTCAAAAATTTTTAGGCAAGGAGAGGATAATCGCCATAATTTAAAGTTTTTATTGGAGGAGATAATTATGACCGTATTAGTTGCCGCTCTTCTTCACGGTGCCATTGGGATTGTCGGATTCATAGTTTTGGCAACCATATTCGTCGCTTTCGGCGGCAAAAAGGAAAAAAAGGAAGCCGAAGAAGCCGCCGGTTGCGGGTGTCTTATCGTAATTGCGGTTTTGGCACTTATTATCTTTTGGGGCGTCAGAAACAGCGGTTGGTAATTTTTCGGAAAGGGGTTTTACGTAATGAGTACAAGAGAGGTAACGAACTACATCGGCGAAAATTCGGGACTTGCCCGCGAAGTTGCTAAAAGCGCGTTCAAAGCCGCTCGCAATGGGAATATACCTGTCGCGCTCGCGGCGGTTGGCGTCACGGCAATTACAGGCATCGTGGTAAACGAGGTGGTCAGCGATATGATAGATGACGTCGGCAGCGAAGTGGTCGGCGAAGCGATGATTGACGTGGTCAGCGATATTTTGGACGTGCTTTAAACGGAGGGAAATGAAATGGCTATTAAAAACAGTTCCGCAAGAATCAGCAATGGCGATTTGCAGAAATGCGTTGCCGTCGCTCAGCAACTCGAAAGTGAGGGCAAAATCACACGCGAAGCTTGCATTGCCATTCTCAAGGGCGACGAGGACACCTATAGCGAGGAAATGCTGTGCGCCGCTTACGGCTCGATGTATGGCAACCCGCCGCATTTTCTCAGCAAACAGGAAACTAAGGCTCTCGTCGATAAGTACCAAACGCCGCAACAACAAAGCCGGCAAGTCGAACCCGTTCAACGCGACGACACCGGCGAAAAATTGTTCTTCACGGGCGCAAAATGGTTTTTCCTCCACGCCACGGGGCTTGCCATTCCCTATGCGCTTTACAAGGTTGCCGACGCCGTGAACCATAACAAAAAGACCATTGCCGCCGCTACCGCTATCATGATTCCCGCGTTTATGGGTCTCAACGATGCTTCCTGATATGCTCACACTTCGACGGGGATAAGCTCCTCGCCCAGTTCCTCGCATAAAAAGTTCGCCGCCGTCAAGTCGTTCAGCTCAATCAAGAACGGCTCGACCTGCGCGGGCGGCAACAATATTTCCAGCGTCACCACATCTGCATAATCCGTGCCGACCACACGGATTTTTTTGTTGCGCAAATAATTTTCGACCGTGGCAAGGAAATTGTACTCCAGCGTCAAGGAAAGCTTTCGAAACGTCGTCATCTGCACGACCTTTGAAGCCGTAATGCCAAGTGCCGCCGTGTGCGAATACGCCCGAATCAGCCCGCCCGCACCAAGCTTTATCCCGCCGAAATAGCGCGTCACGACCACAGCGCAGTTGGTTAAGCCGTTCTTTTTAATCGTCTCCAAAATCGGATTGCCCGCCGTGCCGCCGGGTTCGCCGTCGTCGTTCGACTTCTGCTTATCGCCGCGTTCGCCCAACACCCACGCCGAACAATTATGCGTCGCGTCGAAGTACCTCTTGCGAATCATCAAAACGAATTCACGAGCCGCCTCCTCCGTCTCGACGTGCACAACGTGCGCCAAAAATTTCGATTTGTTCACATCGTAAGCCGCCGAGAAAATTTCCCCGTCGGCTATCGTTTTAAAGTTCGTCATAGTCGCCCCTCACAACAAAAAATCCGCGAAGACCGCATTGCCCAATGCCATGCCCCGCGCCGTCAATCTAATCCTGTCGCCGTCGACTTCAAGCAAGCCGAGCCGTTGATTTTTATCGATAACATCTCCGAACACGTCGAAGATACTCGCGCCGAATTTTTTATGGAAAACCTGCGCGGAAATGCCGTCGGTCATGCGCAAGCCCAGGAAACAAAACTCCTCCATAGCCGCTTGACGCGTCACGACCTCTTCAAGCACGGGAGCCGCGCCCGATATGTAAGCCGCCACGTCGCGCACATTGGAAGTCCTAAGCTTGCCGTCAAAACCGTGCGCCCCCGCGCCTAAGCCCCAATAAAGCTTGCCCGTCCAATAGCCGACGTTGTGACGGCTCTCGAAGCCCGCTTTGGCGAAGTTGCTGATTTCGTAGCGGCGATAACCCTGCGCGGGCAAAGTCGTCGTTATCAAGTCGTACATATCGGCGCAAAGATTTTCATCAATCGTGACGCCCATATCGTAAAAGCGCGTGCCCTCCTCGACTTCCAAGCCGTACATCGATACGTGCGCCACGTCCAAAGCTTTAACCTGTTCCAAGTCGCGGCGAACGTTTTCAAGCGTCTGCCCCGGCAAGCCATACATCAAATCCGTGCTCACGTTGTCAAAAAAATTTTTCGCCGCCTCGACCGTCTCAATCGCCGTCTTTGAATCGTGGACGCGCCCCAACGTCTTTAACAGCCCGTCGTCGAAACTTTGAACGCCCAAGCTCAGCCTGTTGACGCCCAAAGCCCTAAGCCCGCGCAGATAAGCCGTGTCGACCGTGCCGGGATTAGCCTCTATCGTGACCTCCGCGCAGGTTGAAACGTTAAAATTCTCGGCGACCGCGCAGATTATCCGCTCCAACTGTTCAAGTTCAAGCGTCGTGGGCGTCCCTCCGCCCATGTAAATCGTCTCGACCGTCGAACCGTCGCCGCGTAAATTTATTTCCCGAATCAACGCCTCGACGTAAGCCGCACGCTCCGCCGCCCCGCCGACTTTGGAATTAAACGCGCAGTAGTGACACTTCCGCACGCAAAACGGCACGTGTATATAAATCATTGTCGCCGCCTTATCAGTATCCTGTCGTATTTTTGTTGACCGTTTATCAAGCCGCGATTGCGATTTTTCGGGTCAAGGCGCAATGCCTCAACCGCAGGGCTTAAATCATTCGCCGACGTGTGCCCAAGAATTTCAAATTGATTGGGGTTGTACTTGTCGAGGAAAGTAATGGGGACTCCCATCACGCCGAAATAATCTTCGGGAATTTCAGCCGTCTTTGACACCTCGATAGCGTCGTAGTTGTCATAGCGCGGATATTCTTCGGGCGAATACTTTTTGTAGAGCGGAATGTCCCAATAACGCTTTGGCGTCTCGATGTTCGTGTACCACAAGCACTGATTCGTTGAAACTATTCGTTGCCCGTCCTCGACACGCGCCTCGGTACCGTAAAGTTCGTAATCGTCGGGAACAATGAAGCCCGAAATTGCCCGCCCCATGCCGTAGCCGAGCCACATTTTGTTCGCCATAATCAGCGGGAAGATTTCCTTGTAGGTGATTGAATTGATGTTGCCGATAATGAGGAATTTTTTGCCGGCGTCAATGAGCTGTTTGACGTATTCGCGAAAGACGCTGAACGGAGGATTGGTGACAACAACGTCGGCTTGACTTAAGAGCGCGATTAACTCTTTGGAGCGGAAGTCGCCCGCGCAATATTTATGGTCGCCCTCAAGCGGCGCAGTTTTATAAATGCCGTGTTCGATGGCGAATTTCACGTCGAGAAGGTCTTCGCGCCCGTCGTCGTTCCAATCGCGCAATTCCGTTACCTCCGTCATGTAGGCGGTCTTGCCGTCGGGGAAGAGGCTAATCTCCTTGCCGGCAATGGGCGAATCGGCGTAGCTCGTCGTGACCAACCGCTTAATCTCCAAGGCATTGAACATCAGCGCGAAGTATTGGAAGAAATTTGATTCAAAGGGGTCGTCGCAGTTGCAGAGGACGCTTTTGCCCCTGAAGAATTCCTTATAGTGGCGAACCTCCTCGGCTATGTCGTCCAGTTGAGTATAGAATTTGTCTTTCTTAGCCTTCGCCGCCGAATTCAGATTTCGATTGCCCGCCATGATTCAGCCTCCCTTAAAACACGAATTGGACTAACGCCATATAAAGCCCCGTGCCGCCCGCGATTGACAGGAGCATTTGCCGCTTGAGCAGGTGCAGGGAGACCGTCGCGGCGATTGAGATTATTTCGGGCAAGCCGTGCGGCGTCGTCATTAAGTCGACGTTTCGCAGGCAGTACACGATTAGCAACGCGAACACCGCGCAGGGCAACATTCGCCCCAAATATTTTATGTAAGCTGGCGTCTCGCGGGCGTTGCCTATCAGCAGGAAGGGCAGGAAACGCGTCAACATAGTCGCCACGACCACAGCCGCCACCGTCAAGATTTGTTCGGTCAAAGTCATTCAAGCCGCCCCCTTAACGCCGTCAGCAAGATTAAAATCGTCGCCATGCTCGGCAAGATGAAATCCTCCGCGCCGAAGATTATCAGGCAACTCAGCGACGCCCCGAAGCCGATTAGCGCGTTCGCGTGATTCTGTTCCTTGAGGAATTGCTCCAGGAAAATCACGACGAACAACGCCGTCAACACGAATTCAAGCTCGTGCGTGTCGAAGGTTATCAGCGAACCGAACAGCCCGCCGAGTGTGCAACCGCTGACCCAATAGAAATGATTCAGCAGCGTCACCCAAAAATAAAACAGCCCTCTATCGACATTTGCAGGGATATTCGCCGTGTAGTTTATCGAAAACGATTCGTCGCACAGCCCGAAGATTAGAACGCCAGAACAAAAGCCTGCGCGGGATTGAAGGAGCCGAGCAACAGGTTGACGGTAATAAATTCGACCGAGCCGGCGAAGATTGTTAAGCTCATCATCGCGGGGTAAATCCAGCTGAAACCCGCCGCGTTCATGTAGACGCCGTAAGTCAAGCCGAGGAACCAGAAGCCCGCGAATATCGGCAACGTGAACGGAAACGCCGCCTTGAATGCCCGCCCGCTCCGCGACGAAAAAATCTTTTGCAACGTCAATCCTCGTCACCGACCGTCAGCACCGCCATAAAAGCTTCCTGCGGCAGTTCGACACTGCCGACGGCTTTCATGCGTTTCTTACCGGCCTTCTGCTTTTCGAGGAGCTTGCGTTTGCGGGACACGTCGCCGCCATAACACTTAGCCAAAACGTCTTTGCGTCGCGCCTTGACGGTTTCGCGGGCGATAATCCTGCCGCCGATTGCCGCTTGGACGGGAATATCGAACAACTGTTCGGGGATAAGCCGCTTCAGTTTGAGCGCGAGAATCCGCCCGATTTTGGCGGCGCGGCTCCTGTGGACGATTGAGCTTAGCGCGTCAACCAAATCGCCGTTCAGCAGAATATCAAGCTTGGCGAGGTCGCTTTCCTTGTATTCGGACAGCTCATAGTCAAGGCTGGCGTAGCCACGCGTCATAGACTTCAGCTTGTCGAAAAAGTCATAGATAATCTCGTTGAGCGGCATCTCGTAAACAATCATGACGCGGGTCTTGTCGATATAATCCATGCTCTTGTAAGTGCCGCGCTTATCCCTGCAAAGCTCCATGACCGCGCCGATATAGTCGCTCGGAACGATAACGGTCGCCTTAACCATAGGCTCCTCGATAAATTTAATCTCGGTGACGGGCGGCAGGGCGGCGGGGTTGTCAATCGTGAAAACTTCGCCGTCGGTCTTGTGAACTTTGTAGACGACGCTGGGCGCGGTGGTGACCAGACGCAACTTATATTCGCGTTCAAGCCGCTCTTGGATAACGTCCATGTGCAACAGTCCCAAAAATCCGCAACGAAAGCCGAAGCCCAAAGCCGCAGACGTTTCCGGCTCGTAGACGAGGGCGGCGTCGTTGAGCTGAAGTTTTTCGAGGGCGTCCTTTAAGTTGTCGTAGTCAACGCTGTCAGTCGGGTACAGCCCGCAGAAAACCATGGGCACGGGCGCACGATAGCCTTCAAGAGCCGCCGCAGGTTTGCTTAAAGTCGTGACGGTATCGCCGACTCGAACGTCGCGCACGTCTTTGAGACTGCCGCAAATGTAGCCGACTTCGCCTGCGCGGAGTTCGTCAAGCTCGGTCATGTTGGGCGCGAAAATGCCAATTTCCGTCGCCTCGAATTCCTTGCCCGTCGCCAACAGCTTAAGCTTGTCGCCTTTACGAACAGTCCCGTCGAAAATCCGCACGTGAGCCACCGCGCCCTTATACGAATCAAAGTAGGAATCGAATATTAAAGCTTGCAAAGGTTTGGCGTCGTCACCTTCGGGCGGCGGTATCCGCTTAACGATAGCCTCTAAAATTTCGTCGACGCCTTCGCCGGTTTTTGCGGAGCATTTAACGGCATCGGAAGCGTCAAGTCCGATAGCCTCCTCAATCTCTGTGCGGGCGCGTTCAACGTCGGCACTGGGCAAATCGATTTTGTTGATGACGGGGACAATCTCCAAATCGTGTTCAAGCGCAAGGTAGACGTTGGAAAGCGTCTGCGCCTCGACGCCTTGAGTAGCGTCCACGACCAGCAAAGCCCCTTCGCACGCGGCAAGACTGCGCGACACCTCATAGGTAAAGTCGACGTGACCGGGCGTGTCAATCAGATTCAGCTGATAAGTTTTGCCGTCGCGGGCGGTGTACTTGAGCCGAACGGTCTGCGCCTTAATCGTGATGCCGCGTTCGCGTTCCAGCTCCATGTTGTCCAAAAATTGCTCGCTCATTTCGCGCTTCTCGACCGTCCCCGTCATTTCGATTAAACGGTCAGCCAACGTCGATTTGCCGTGGTCTATGTGCGCTATGATTGAAAAATTCCTTATCTTATCGTTCAATTCAGTAACCCCAATCAAAAATAAATTTAAGCGGAATGCTCAAGCCCTCCACGATAGAAACGGGCACCTCGGCCAGGTATTCGGCTTGCTCTTCGTCAGTCAATGCCTCAAAGTCCGCCCCCTCAAGCAAAATATATCTGCCGTTCAGGAAATACTTGCCGTCGCGCAGAAGATAAACGCTTACGCTTTTTGCCCACGGGTCGACAATCCAATACTCGCGCACGCCTTGCGCCTCGTAGGTGTCCTTTTTAATGCCGAGGTCATTGTTGCGCGTGGAGTAAGCCAGCACCTCGACGACCATATCGGGCGCACCGTAAATGGCTTTGCCGCTCTCAAGAATCTGCGCGGACTCCTTTAAAACGACGCTCAAATCAGGCTTGTAGAGGCTCTCGTCGGAAAAGTGAACGTCGGTGTTATCGGCGTGAACATATCCGTTTTTGTGGATTAGGAAGTAATTCACGAATATAAAATGCAACCTCCCGATAATGTAACCGTGTTCCAAATTTGGTGCAGGTGACATAAATTTTTCGCCTCCAATAATTTCATGACGGTCATAAAACACCGCGTCGTTGAGAATTTCGGTTGCCATTTAAATCATCTCCCTCCGAAAATTTTTGCAGGCGTCGACGAAACTTTTGGCGACATTGGGACAGCCCGCGAAGTGAATATGCAAATACGAGGCGACGATATTTTTCCGAGCCGCGCCCGCGAAGTACTCCTTGCCCGTCCGCAGGCGCGTGCATTTGAAAAGCCCGCCGCTAACGTCCGCCGCAGAAAAGTGGAACTCGTGAGCGCGAAGTTTATCGCCCGCCCTGCCGATAGCGCAGTCCCGCATAAGCTCCGCCTCGACATAGCCGACCGTTTGAAGCTTGCGCGTCATAGTCGCCACGCCGTCAATCGCGCCGCACATATCAAAGCTTTTGCCGTCGAAGTCAACGAGCCGATTCATCAAGTACATAAAGCCGCCGCACTCCGCGAAAATCGGCAAGCCGCGTTCAGCCGCGCCCTTAATATCTGCGCGGAGGTTTTCGTTGCGTTCAAGACGAGCGGCGAACATTTCGGGGAAGCCGCCGCCGATTATCAAGCCGTCGACTTCGGGCAGTTTCGTATCGTTAAGCGGGCTGAAGTAGACAAGCTCCGCGCCCAACCGCTCCAAGACGCTCAAGCTCGCGCCGTAGTAGAAATTGAACGCCTCATCACGCGCCACGCCGATTGAAAGGCAATTGGGAATGAGGACGGAGGATTTAGAAACAATTTCAAGCGGTGCGGCATTTTCGGCAAGCTCAATCAATCCGTCAATGTCGACCTGCTCCGCGACAGCCGCGCAGATTTTATTAACGGCGTCGACCGCAAGATTCTCCGTCGTCGGCACAAGTCCGAGGTGACGTTCGGGCAAGCGGAATTCGTCATTGCGTCTAATCGCGCCGAAACATTTTATCCCTAAGCCGTCAAGCGCGTCGATAATCATCTGCTTATGCGAATCGGAGCCGACGCGATTAAGAATCACGCCCGCAAGCTTGACCGACTTATCGAACTCGCGAAAGCCCAACGCGACCGCCGCCGCCGAAGTCCCCATACTTTTGGCGTCGATAACGAGGATAACGGGCGCGTCAAGGAGCTTGGCAATTTCAGCCGTGGAACTGACGCCGCCGCGTCCGCCGTCGTAAAGCCCCATGACGCCTTCGATTATCGACACGTCCGCGCAGGTTGCAGTTTCAATAAAAATTTCCTTGAGCTTATCCGCGCCGACAAGCCAACTGTCCAGATTGTGCGAAGGCTTGCCGCAAGCCAGCTCGTGCCAGCCCGTGTCAATGTAATCCGGACCGACCTTGTAAGTTTGAACGTTCAGCCCGCGATTTTTTAAAGCCTTGGAGAGTTGCTTATGTCGAACCGTCTCGAAGACCTTCTGACGGACGTTACGGCAAAAACCCTAACAGGCTTCAACATTATTATCAGTATCAAGTCATAATTAAACCTGCTCCTGCGAATATTCAGGAACTTTACATCGAGAGCCTTGCAAGTCTCGGAATAGATCCTAATGAACACGATATTAGATTTGTCGAGGACGATTGGGAAAACCCTTCAACAGGAGCATGGGGACTTGGCTGGGAAGTATGGCTTGACGGAATGGAGATAACTCAATTTACATATTTCCAACAGCTTGGCGGTATTGATATGGAAAATGTCCCGGCTGAATTAACTTACGGAATAGAACGAATAGCTATGTATGTTCAAAAAGTTAATAGCGTTTACGATTTAGAATGGTCAGGGAAAATTAAATACGGCGATGTTCATTTACAGGGCGAAATTGAACACTCACACTATAATTTTGAGGTCGCAAATACTGATATGTTATTCCAGTTATTTAACATGTATGAAGCTGAGGCGGGGCGAATTCTCGATAAAGGTTTTGTGCTGCCTGCTTATGATTACGTGTTGAAGAGTTCTCACACTTTTAATAGATCGGAAGAGCACACGTCTG
>CALFJE010000029.1 GCA_937877545.1 uncultured Selenomonadales bacterium
GCGGCACCTTCAGCTGTATGACGCCCTCCATTGCCTCGCGCAAAATCCGTTCGACTTCCGCCAACTCCGAATTTTTAGCTTCGACTACAAGCTCGTCGTGCACCTGGAGGATTAGGCGGCTTTGGAGTCCGCGCAGATTTGCCTCCGCCCGAATCATAGCTAACTTGATGATGTCCGCCGCGCTGCCTTGAATGGGCGTGTTCATAGCCATGCGCTGAGCAAGCGTGCGGGCGTTGAAATTCTTGCTGTTGATGTCGGGCAGGAAACGGCGGCGACCAAACATGGTGGTAACGTAGCCGTGCAAATGCGCCTGCGTGACCGTGGTGTTGAGAAACTCCTTGACGCCGGGATAACGCTCGAAGTAAAGCGCAATGTATTCGCCCGCCTCCTTGCGCGAAATGTTCAAATCGCGGGACAAGCCGTAATCGCTGATGCCGTACACTATGCCGAAGTTGACAGCCTTGGCTTTGCGGCGCAAATCGGGCGTGACGCCGGCTATCGGCACGTCGAAAACCTCCGCCGCCGTCCTGGCGTGAATATCCTGCCCGCGCTTGAACGCGTCGATTAAATTCTCGTCGCCCGACATGTGCGCCAAAAGCCGAAGCTCAATCTGCGAATAATCGGCGGAAACAAGGCAATCGTAGCCCGCGCCCGCCTCGAACAACGCCCGAATCGCCCGCCCCTCGTCGGTGCGCACGGGGATATTCTGCAGATTCGGATTGGAACTGGAAAGCCTGCCCGTCGCCGTCACGGTCTGATTAAAATTGGTGTGCACGCGCCCCTTGGCGTCAAGCAATTTGCCCAGCCCCTCAAGATAAACGGACTTGAGCTTGATTAGCGTGCGATATTCCAAAATCGCGGGGATAATCGGGTGCCGCCACTTAAGCTCCTCCAAAACCTCGGCGTCGGTCGAGTAGCCCGTCTTGGTTTTCTTTACGGGCGGCAATTTCAAGTTCACAAAAAGCACGTCGGCGAGCTGTTTCGACGAATTGAGGTTGAACGTTTCGCCCGCCAATTCAAAAATTTTTTCGCGGAGCGCGTTGATTCGGTCGGTCATGTCGGCGGCTTTGGCTTTGAGATTCTTCTTGTTGACGAAAACGCCGCGCATTTCCATACGAGCCAAAACTTTGGTCAGCGGCAATTCAATTTCCCGATAAAGGCGCGTCAAGTCGGCGTCGCTGATTTTTGTGCTGTAGAGCGCGGCAAGTTTCTCCAAGGCGACAACGTTGGCGGCAAGCGAATTGTCGGGCATCCTCAAGCCGTCGAACTCCAGCGGCAAGAGCCGTTCGGAGGAATAATTTTCCCATTCGGGGTAGAGCAGATACGCCGCCAATTCCTCGTCGAAAATCTTTTCAAGGTCGGGTATCTCGAATTGGCGCAGATAACTTTTCAAGTTGCCCAAAGTGATTTGCCCGCCAAATTCGGTAAAGACTGTCTGAACGTCCGCGTACTCCGCCGAGAAAATATCGCCGCCGCCGATTTTTATCGCGAAGTGCTTGCCCTCTTGAGCGAAAATCAAACTGTCAGCCGCGAGGATTTTCTCAAGGTCGAACGGCTGAATTTCGGGCAACGCCACAACTTTTTTGGAGGTATTGTCGAACAGATTGGCGGGGTCGAAAATCTCATGAATTCTTTTCTTGACGTAGTTAAGGGCGTAGCGGTTGCAAAGTTTGTCGACGCGGGGAAAGTTCGGCGTGATTTGAAAGTCGTCCTCGTTGAAGGCGATACGCGGCACCTTACAGATAATCTGCGCGAGCCGCTTGCTAAGGAGGGCGATGTCGGCTTGAGTTTCGAGGGCGTCCTTAACTTTTTTGGAGGAAATTTCGTCGCGGTGCGCCAGGATGTCTTCAAGCTTGCCGTAAGTCTTAATCAGCTTTTTGGCGGTAATTTCGCCGATACCCTTGACGCCGGGGATATTGTCGGAGGGGTCGCCGCGCAGACCTTTGAAGTCGACGAGGAGCGGCGGCGCGAAGCCGTATTCCTCCATAAATTTGCGTTCGTCGTAAATATCGACGGTGGAGTATTTGGTAAGCAGGACACGGGTCGCGGCGTTGATGAGCTGGAGGGCGTCGCGGTCGCCGGTGAGAATTTCCACGCGGACGCTTTCGCAAGCCTGTCGCGCCAAAGTGCCGATAACGTCGTCAGCCTCGTAGTTCATTGAGGCGCAAGTCTTCAAGCCCGCAACTTCAATCAGCTCCTTAAGCAAGGGCAGTTGAGCGGCTAGATCGTCGGGCATGGGCGGGCGCGTCGCCTTATATTCGGGGAAAATGTGATTGCGGAAAGTTTTCTTGCCGGTGTCGAAGGCAACAACCGCCAAATCGGGCGTGCGTTCGCGCAGGACTTTCAGGACGATATTGGCGAAACCGACAACCGCACCCGTAGGCTCGCCCTTTGGACTGCTAAGCGGCGGCAAAGCGTAAAAGGCGCGATAAAATATGCTGTTGCCGTCAACTATAAGGAATTTTTTCATACGCTCGCCTCCTCGGTCTGTTGAGGTTCGTCAGCGGCTTGAGGTTCTTGAGGCTCGGCGGGGATTGTCGGCTCCTCGAACGGCTTATCAATCTTGTCCTTAGACTTTTTATCGGGTTTATCGGATTTCTTGGGCTTATCGGGCTTTACTTCGGGCGCGGGCAAAGACTTGAATCGGAAAATCTTGGAGCCGTCCGCATTTGACTGCAAGCCGCCCTCGATATTGAACAGAATCATCGCGTCATCGGCATTGCAATAGAGTTGGTCTTTGCGCTCGTAGCAGATAACTTTTCCGTAGCGGCTTTTGAGCGTCGCCTCGGTCTTGTTCCATTCCAACTTCATGCGCAGGATTTTGGCAATGGGCACGACGGGCATATAAGTTATCCCCTCGCGCACAACCGCCTTGGCGAAAAAACGCGTATTGTTGGCGTCGGTGGGCTGAGTGAGTTCGCCGTTGACTTCCACGTTGTAGGGCTTGCCGATAAAAGTCGGTTCGCCGTCGGAGGCGTCAATCTTCTCGGAAATGTTATATTCGCTCTCGAAGGCAAGCACGCCGAACGGCTCAATCCACTTGGCAACATCGGCGACAGTCACGTCCTGCATACCGTAGCCGTCGGGGTAAATGTAATAGGCAATGTTATCGTCGGGAGCCTTTTCGACGACAATGCGGTTATAAATTATCTCAACGGGCGTGCCGACTTCCACGGCGTCAAAAAGCTCCTCCACGTCGTACTCGTTCATGCGAATGCAACCGTTGGAAACGTAATGCCCGATGCTGTCGGGGCGATTGGTGCCGTGAATGCCGTAGTTGCCCTCAATCTCCATCCAGCGATAGCCGAGCGGGTTATCGGGACCGGAAGGGACTTCAAATTCGGGGTCGTTCGGGTCAATCCACGGCGGATTGATTTCCTTGGCGCGGATTTGGAAATAGCCCGTGGGAGTGGGAGTTTCGACCTTGCCCAAACCGAGGTGATAGACAGCAAGCCGTTTATTGCCGTCGTAGAGGAGCATGAGCCGACTTGCCGCGTTGATGAAGATTTTTTTCTGAGCCTGCGCGGGCACCGTGAGCGCGACTAAGATACAGATAATTGCAGTGAGGAATTTGAGCGCGTTCATCTTTGGACATCTTCCTTTCCGAAAAATATTTTTGCCGATTATATCACGAAAAACTTTTATTGAACATGCGCGGGGAATTCGTTAAAATACGGGCGCGAAAATTTTTGGGGAGGGTTGACTATGCGCTACTTCATGCAGGGCGATAACCCCGGCAGTTCCACGCCCTACGGCGATAACGTCAAGGTCGGCAAGTACGCTCAAGCGGGCGACGCCAAGATTTATTACGAGGTTTACGGCGCGGGCGAGCCGATTCTGATTCTGCACGGCGGAGGCGTCGGTTCGCCTTACGAGCTGGGGCAGCTCCTCGACGAGCTTAAGCAAAGTCACAAGCTTATCGTCATGTCGACACGCGGGCACGGTCGCTCCGAGATTGGTCACGAGCCGCTGACTTACGCTCAAAAAGCCGACGACGCCCTTGCGGTTTTGGACGCCGTGAACATTTCCGCACCCGTTCAAATCCTCGGCTTCAGCGACGGCGCGTATACCGCTTACGAGCTTGCCGCGCTGTACCCCGCACGCGTTGAGCGAATCACGGCGATTGGCGCGGGCACCCTCAAGGCGGGCTACTTTTCCGCGCAGATAAGTCTTGTCGATTTGGAAAAGGTCGACGGGAAATTTATCGCCGAACAAAAAAAGATTCGCCCCGAACCCGAACGCTGGCAGGAATTCCTTAGCGACTACATGAGCTTTTGGAACGGGCACTCTGTCGGAGCAGAGACGTTCGACTCGATTCAATGCCCCGTGCTCTTGATTGTCGGCGACGAAGACGATCACGCGCCCGTTGCGACGGTTTTGGCGGCGCACCGGCTGATAGCCAATTCGCGGCTGTGCGTGATACCCAAAGCGTGGCATACGGCGTTCCTGGACAATTACGACGTGACGGCGGCGGCGATTCGGCAATTCGTCAACGCGCCGCTTGAGACTTTGCAACCGAGCAAAAAGGTTGCGTATAATTCGGAGGTAATGAAATGAGAGCAATTCACACGGAAAACGCGCCGGCGGCGGTCGGACCTTACAGCCAGGCGATTAAGGTCAACGGGCTTTTGTACACGTCGGGGCAAATCGCTATCGACCCCGTTGTCGGCAAAATCGTCGCTACCAATATCGAGGGGCAAGCCGCGCAGTGTTGCAAGAATTTGGGCGCGATATTGGAGGCGGCGGGCTACGACTTCAGCGAGGTATTCAAGACGACGTGCTACCTTGCCGACATCGCCGACTTTAAGGCGTTCAATTCGGTTTACGAGAAATATTTTATCAGCAAACCTGCGCGGAGTTGCGTGGCGGTCAAGGAATTGCCTATGGGCGCACTGTGCGAAATTGAGCTGATAGCCGCCAAATGATTCGGGCGGAAAATTTGCGTCACGTCTATAAAGGTGCTTCGGGCGATAAGGTTGCGCTTGACGGCGTGACCTTTTCGATTGGCGCGGGCGAATTCGTTGCGATAATCGGCACGAACGGCAGCGGCAAGTCGACGCTGGCAAAACATTTTAACGCGCTGTTGCTCCCGACCGACGGCAAAATTTATATCGACGGGCTGGATACCGCGCGGGAGGAAAATCTGTGGCGCATACGCGAAAACGTCGGCATGGTGTTTCAGAATCCCGACAGTGAAATCGTTGCGGCGATAGTTGAGGACGATGTTGCCTTCGGACTTGAAAACCTCGGCATTGAACCCGCGCAGATTCGCCAACGCGTAGACCTTGCACTCGACGCCGTGAACATGAGCGATTATAAAATGTTCGCGCCGAGCAAACTTAGCGGCGGGCAGAAACAGCGAATAGCAATCGCGGGCGTGATAGCCATGCGGACGCGGGTTATCGTGTTCGACGAGCCGACGGCAATGCTCGACCCAATGGGGCGGCGCGAAATTCTTGCAATGGTCAAGCGACTGCACGCGCAGGGGCTGACGATAATTTACATCACGCACTTTATGGACGAGGCGGCGGCGGCTCAACGGGTATTCGTCATGGAGGGCGGGCGAATCATACGGGACGGCACGCCGCGAGAAATTTTCACCGACGTAAAGGAAATGCGCCGTTTGGGTTTGGACGTACCTGCAGCCGCCGAGCTTGCCGCCCGACTTCGACGCAAAGGCTTCAAGTTGCCGCCGCAAATCTTGACAGCAGAGGAATTAGCCGAGGCGTTGAAATGATTTCAGTTAAAGACGTGACTTATACTTACATGCGCGGCACGCCCTTTGAAAAAGTTGCTCTGGATAAAATTTCGTTCGACGCGGCGGAGGGCGAGGTCGTGGCGATAGCTGGGCATACGGGTTCGGGCAAGTCGACGCTGATTCAGATTGTGGCGGGCTTGATTGACTTGCAGGGCGGCTCCGTGACGATTGACGGCTTGAGCGTTGCCGATAAAAAAATCCGCCGCCTGGTCGGGATTGTGTTTCAATACCCGGAACATCAGCTGTTCGAGGAAACGGTCGAGCGCGATATAGCCTTCGGACCGAGGAACTTCGGCTTAAACGAGGCTGAAATATCTGCGCGGGTATCTGAGGCCATGCGGCAAGTCGGGCTGGACGCGGGGCTTAAAGCGGCGTCGCCGTTTGAGTTATCGGGCGGGCAAAGGCGTCGCGTGGCGATAGCGGGTATCCTCGCGCTCAAGCCGAAATATTTAATCCTCGACGAGCCGACGGCGGGGCTTGACCCGTTCGCCAAGGAAAACCTGCTTAAGGAAATTTTCGGCGCAATAAAAAAGTCGGGCGTCACGATAATTTTGGTGTCGCACAACATGGAGAACATCGCCCGCTTTGCAAGTCGGGTGATTGTCTTGGCGCAGGGGCGGATTGTATTCGTCGGCACGCCGCGAGAGCTGTTCGCCCGCGAAGAAATTTTAAGCCGCGCAGGTTTGGAGCCGCCGCCCGTCACGCAACTTTTGCACAAGCTGGGCATTGACGACATAGCTTTGACGATTGACGAGGCGGAGCAAATCATTTTGAAGGCAAATAAATCGTAGCCGCTCACGTTGGGTCAAGCGTCACGCTTGCGCCCGTCACGCAACTTTTGCGCAAGCTGGGCATTGACGACATAGCTTTGACGATTGACGAGGCGGAGCAAATCATTTTGA
>CALFJE010000030.1 GCA_937877545.1 uncultured Selenomonadales bacterium
CAACGAGGCAGATTAGCAAAGGCGCAGCTAGACGGTTTCAAAAATCGCCGAGCATGGCGCGACCGTTGGGTCAAGCGTCACGCTTGCGCCGTTGGCAACCGTTTTCCTCAAATATGACGTGATTGTTTAGGCTCAAAGTGTTAAAAAATTTTCCCAAACAACAAGAAGTATACAGGAGGGAGTTCTTGATATGAAAGTTCTTTATGTGGCGTCGGAAGCAGTGCCGTTCGTGAAAACCGGCGGCTTGGCTGATGTGGCAGGTTCACTCCCGAAGGCTCTCAAAGAGCAGGGCGTTGACGTGCGCGTTATCCTCCCGAAGTTCAGCAAAATCGGCGAAAAATATCGCGAGGGCATGGAGCACATCTACGACGGGACTATCCCCGTATCGTGGCGCACCAAATACGTCGGCATCGACAAATACGAGCTTGACGGCGTGATTTATTACTTCGTCGACAACGAAGAGTATTTCGCTCGCGAAGGGCTTTACGGCTACGACGACGACGCCGAGCGTTATTCATTCTTCTGCCGTGCCATTCTGAATTGCCTGCCCGCGATTGACTTCTTCCCCGACGTCATCAACGCCAACGATTGGCATTCCGGACTCGTGCCCGTCCTGCTTAAACTCGAACACCAGGGCGACGAGCGTTACGAAAAGATTAAGACTATCTACACGATTCACAACCTCAAGTATCAGGGTGTTTTCACCAAAGACATTATGGGCGACGTGCTCGGTCTCGATTGGAAGTACTTCAACAACGGCGACCTTGAATTCTACGACGCGGTCAACTTCATGAAGGGCGGCATTATCTATGCCGATTACGTCTCGACCGTCAGCAAGACTTACGCGCAGGAAATTCAATATGAATACTTCGGCGAACACCTCGACGGGCTTCTCCGCAGCCGCAAGGACGACCTCTACGGCATTGTCAACGGCATTGACTACAGCGTCTATAACCCCGCGACCGATAAGAATCTGTTCGTGAACTACGACACCTCCGACGCCTATGCCGCCTTCGATAAGAAATGCGAAAACAAAATTAAGCTTCAAGAGCTGCTCGGCTTGCCGCAAGGGCGCAAGATTCCGATTGTGTCAATGGTTACGCGCCTCGTCGCGGCGAAGGGACTCGACCTGGTTGTTCGCATGATGGACGAACTCCTCCAGCATGAGGATTTCCAATTCGTCCTGCTCGGCACCGGCGATAAGGTCTATGAGGATTGGTTCAAGGGCTTGGCGTGGCGTTATCCGCAAAAGGTTTCGTCGAATATCTATTTCTCCTACGAGTTGGCGCAACGTATCTACGCGTCGTCGGATATATTCCTCATGCCGTCGAATTACGAGCCTTGCGGCATAGGTCAGCTTATCGCCATGCGCTACGGCGCGGCACCCGTCGTGCGCGAAACCGGCGGCTTGAAGGACACCGTTCAGCAATACGACAAGTATACCAAACAGGGCAACGGCTTCGTCTTCTCGAACTACAACGCGCATGAAATGATGTACGCCCTTAAGCGTGCGCTGTCGACCTACGCGCAGTTTGAGGTTTGGCTCCAGATTTCCTCCAACGCCATGAACAGCGACTACAGCTGGAAGAATTCGGCGCACGAGTACATTGAACTCTACAATAAACTTATCAACAGCTGATATAAAAATTCCAATCACAGTCCGGCGGGCAAATGCTCGTCGGATTTTTTTATTGACATATCGCCGAATTTTAGTAAACTGTAGAAAATCCGGATGTTTGGGAGGTAAAGGAGCTGTCAAAGTTTGGGCAGGCTTTAAGAGGAAAATGGCAAGAAAAGGATCTTCAGACAGCAAAACAAAAGTGACAACGCGCCTTTGTGCGGGTTGCGGAAAACCGATTCAGAGCGGGCTTTATTGCTCCATGTGCCTTGATAAATTCCGCGAGCGAGCCAAGACGCAAGGCAGACGTATCGAGGCGATGAAAAGCAAATCGATGGAAAAAGTCGCCGTGGACAGGCACGAAACGATAATTATGGTTGCCATAAGCGAAGACCGCAACCTCAACCTTACCAAAATACTTTTGGAGCGCGCCTTGCCCAATTACAAGATTTTGGCGGCGAATACGAACTTCAACGCGATAAACACGCTGATAAGCCGCGAGGTGAGTTTGGTAATATTGGATGCGGATTTCGGCGGGCTTGACATATTGCGGCGGATACGCGAGGACGACCGATTTAAAACAATCCCCGCAATGATGATGTCCAGTTCGACGAAACGGGAATTCGTGGCGGAAGTGTTTTCGTTGGGCGTGCAAGATTACATAACGAAGCCGTGCGAGCCTGCCGCGTTGATAGCCCGCGTCGACAAGATGATAGCCGCCAATGAAGCCGCCGCGTCCGCCGACGCTCAGCACAAGAACGTTTTCAACATATTGCTGATTGACGACGACATATTTGACTTGCGGCAGGAGCGCGAATCTATCAAGAATCGATTCCCGTGCGAGATAAATACTGCTCAGAGCGCAATGGAAGGCATGAAACTTTTGGAAAACAACGGCGCGGACTTGATATTGGTCAGCCTGGATATGCCGTTCGTCAACGGGCTTAAATTCCTGTCGCTGGTGGTGGCGAATAATCGCTTTAAAAATATCCCCGTGATAATCATGACTTCGACGCGGGACTTTTCGGTTATCAGCGAGATAAACAAGTCGGAGGCGGCGGGCTACGTCAAAAAGCCGAACCTCGGCGAGGACGGCTTGGCGTTGATTGAGGATAAACTCCTCCGTCGCAGGTGAGGGCTATGGATAAAAATTTGTTTCGATACGGGTTGGCGGTTACGGCTATCCTAAAGGACGAGGGGCATTATCTGCGCGAGTGGCTGGACTATCACATATTGGCGGGCGTGGAGCACTTTTACCTTTACGACAACGACAGCTCCGACGATTACGCGGCGATAATCGCGCCTTACGTTGCGGCGGATTTGGTGACGAGCGTCAAGCTTTCGGGCGGTTCGGCTCAATACGCCGCCTATAACTTTGCCGTCCGCGAACATCGTTTCCAATGCCGCTACATGGCGTTTATCGATTTGGACGAATTCCTCTACCCGAAAAATACGACCGGCACGATAACCGAGACGCTCGACGGCATTTGGGAGCAATTTCCGCAAGCGTCGGGTGTGGCGGTTAATTGGCAACTTTACGGCTCAAACGGCGCGAGGACGGCGGATTACAGTCGCGGGGTATTGGAGCGATTTACACGTCGTGCGCCCGTCGATTGGGTTGTACCCATTCCCCACCGCGACATACCCGGCGGCAACGCTCAGATTAAGACGATAGCCAATCCGCGCAGGGTTTATTTTTTTGGCAGTTCGCACTTCCCCGTTTACTTCGAGGGCTGTTATTCGGTCAACGAGGCGGGCGGCGCGGTTACCTCCTATTGCAATAATCCCGTCACGTCGGAGCGGCTTGCCATTAACCACTATAACGTTAAGAGCCGCGAGGAGCATATTCGCAAGGTGGCACGCGGTCGAGCTGATAAGGGCGACCTTAAGCTTGTCGACAAGGGCGCGAATTGCATTGACGCCACGTGGTTTGACATGTACGACCGCAATGAGGTTTTCGACGACGGCATTTTGAGATACCGAGCCGCCCGCGCAGATTTGTTTGAGCTTGAGGACGAGGCGCAACGTCGTGCCCGCATGGAGGACGCCATAGTAAAGACGTTGACGGCATACGCGAACGATGAACTTTCCGATTTGGAGACGGCGTTGACGTGTCGGGCGGCCAGTGCTTACCTGCGCGGAGGCGTTTACGAGGAGGCGTCACTTGCGGCAGTCTTGAAGTCTTTGGACGGGCTGACGTTCGCCGAGACGCGCTTATTGCTGAGCGAGTTGCCGAGCCTGATAAAGTTGCCGTATCCTGCGGCGGCTGAGCTTAGGGCGGTGTCGATTCAAATCGTGGCGCAAATGAGGGACTTTCTGCGCGAGAAGGAACAATGGCGCGAGTTCGTCGAGTTGGAAAATCTGCGCGGCTTATTGGAGGTGTGAGTATGGTTGACAAGAATTTATTCCTGCACGATTTGGCGATCGTCGCCATAATGAAGAACGAGGCTCCGTATCTCAAGGAGTGGCTGGACTATCACTTAATAGCGGGCGTCGACCACTTTTATCTTTACGACAACGACAGCCCCGATAATCAAGCGGAAGTTGCCAAGCCTTACGTTGAGGCGGGCATTGTCGACTATATCCCCGCGCCCGGTAAAGCTATGCAGTTGAAAGTTTATAACGACGCTGTCAATCGATTCAAATTTCAAAGTCGCTATATGGCGTTTATCGATGGTGACGAATTCATCTATCCGAAGTTGACCGAGATCGGAAGAGCACACGTCTGAACTCCAGTCA
>CALFJE010000031.1 GCA_937877545.1 uncultured Selenomonadales bacterium
TCGTGCCGCTGCGGGGTGTAGTGGTTTTCCCGAATATGATAATGCACCTCGACGTCGGGCGCGACAGCTCCGTCAATGCGCCGGAGGCGGCACCGGTCGGCAATCGGCGATTTTTTTTGGTAGCGCAAATAGACGAGGCGGCTCTTTCTTAAGGGGGGAAACATGATGGCAGAACAAGTAACGTTGCCGCTCGTGCCGCTGCGGGGTGTAGTGGTTTTCCCGAATATGATAATGCACCTCGACGTTGGGCGCGACAGCTCTGTCAATGCGCTGGAGGCGGCAATGGTCGGCAATCGGCGAATTTTTTTGGTAGCGCAAATCGACATGGAAAACGACGACCCCGTCGAGGAGGATCTCTACGAGGTCGGAACGGTATCGGAGATAAGGCAGATAATCAAATTGCCCGACGGCAATGTCCGCGTGTTGGTCGAGGGCATGACCCGCGGCGTAATGAAAGAATATCACGATTCAAGCAACGGCAATTACGTCGAGGTTGAAGTTGACCTTCACGAGGACACGTGGGAAGATTCTATGGAGACGGAGGCTCTTGTTCGCGGCGTCGTTCACCAATTCGAGGAGTGGGTTAAGCTCAGCAAGAAAATTCCTCCCGAAACTTTCGTGGCGGTGACGATTCTTGAGGACTTCGGGCGGCTTGCGGACTTGATAGCAAGCCACTTGAACTTGAAGCTTGACTCCAAACAGGACATCTTGAGTTGTCTGGACGTGGAAAAGCGGCTGGAGAAACTTTACGTGATATTGGCGCGGGAGCTTGAGGTTTTGCAAATGGAGTCGCAAATCAGCAAGCGCGTGCGCAACCAGATTGAAAAGATTCAAAAAGACCATTACCTCCGCGAACAGCTCAAGGCGATACACAAGGAGCTGGGCGAGGACGAAGACGAAGCCGAGGAAACTTCGGGCTATCGCCAAAAAATGGCGGAGGGCGATTATCCCGACGAGGTCAAGGCGATAATCGACAAAGACTTGAAACGCCTGGAGCGTATACCGTCAATGGCGTCGGAGGGCAACGTGATTCGCACTTACGTTGAGTGGCTGCTTGACTTGCCGTGGCGCGTGGCGACCGAAGACGCACCGGACATCACCGAGGCGACAAAAATCCTCGACGCGGATCATTACGGGCTGGAAAAAGTCAAGGAGCGCATTCTGGATTTCCTCGCCGTCAAAGCTTTGACTAAGGACAAGCCCGCGCCGATTCTGTGCTTGGTCGGACCGCCGGGCGTGGGCAAAACGTCGTTGGCGTCGTCGGTGGCTAAGGCAATGGGGCGGAAATTTATCCGGGCGAGCTTGGGCGGCATACGCGACGAGGCGGAGATACGCGGACACCGGCGCACATACGTCGGAGCAATGCCGGGGCGAATCATTCAAGGCATAAAAAAGGCGGGCGCGAACAATCCCGTCTTCCTGCTCGACGAGGTAGACAAGCTCGGCAAAGACGGCTATGCGGGCGACCCGTCGTCGGCACTGCTGGAGGTACTTGACCCCGCGCAGAATAATTCATTTGTCGACCACTACATCGACACGCCGTTTGATTTATCGCGGGTTTTGTGGATAGTGACGGCGAACAATTTGGCGACGATACCCAAGCCGTTGCGCGACCGCATGGAAGTTATCACGCTGTCGAGCTACACGGAAACGGAGAAATTTGAAATAGCGCGACGCTACCTCACCAAGCGGCAAAAGGAGGAAAACGGACTCAAGGGCGGCGACGTAGTTTTTGCCAAGGGCGTCCTGCAAGAGATAATCGCCGAGTATACGCGGGAGTCGGGCGTGCGCGAACTTGAACGGATAATCGGGCGGGCGTGTCGCAAGGCGGCGCGTAAAATCGTCGAGGGGCACGAGGGCGTTGTCTACATCACCAAAAAAAATCTGCGCGACTTCCTCGGTCGTCCGAAATTCCTGCAAACCCGCGCAGAGAAACAACCGCAAGTCGGAGTTTCGACGGGCATGGCGTGGACGGAGGTCGGCGGCGACATTCTTCCGACGGAGGCGATTGTGCTCAAGGGCAACGGCAAACTTTTGCTTACGGGCAAGCTCGGCGAGGTCATGCAAGAATCCGCGCAGGCGGGCTTGACTTACATACGCAGCCGCAGTGACCTCATGAAGCTCGACGACGACTTTTACGAGAAAAACGATATACACGTCCACGTACCCGAAGGCGCGGTGCCTAAAGACGGTCCCAGCGCGGGCATAACCATGGCGACCGCTATGATTTCCGCGTTGACGAAGAAAAAAGTTCGCTCCGATGTGGCAATGACGGGCGAGATAACTCTGCGCGGAAACGTGTTGCCGATAGGCGGGCTTAAGGAAAAAGTCTTGGCGGCGTATCGCGAGGGCATGCATACGATAATCCTGCCGAAGGAAAACGCGCCCGACCTCGAAGACATACCCGAAAGCGTCCGCGAAAAATTGGAATTCGTGCCCGTGGAGAATATGGACGAGGTTTTAAAGACGGCGTTGATTCAGTAAGCAATTTTCAGCGAGCTTCCTGCGGGAGGCTCAATTTTTTTGGAGGCGGTAACGTGGAGGAAATTACGATTATCAGGAGCGAATACGTGACCTCGGCGGTGAGCAGGGCGACTTGTCCCGAAGAGCTGTTGCCCGAAATTGTATTTGTCGGTCGGTCGAACGTGGGTAAGTCCTCGCTGATAAATTCACTCACGAACAGGAAGAGCCTCGCTCGGACGTCGGGCACGCCGGGCAAGACTCAGACGATAAATTTTTTTAAAGTCACGCTCAAAACTTCGGAAGATATTCGCCGCGAGGTTTACTTTGTCGATTTGCCGGGCTACGGCTACGCGAAGACTTCAAAGACCAATCGGCGGCTTTGGGCGAAGTTCATCGACGAATACCTTTCGAGCCGCCGCGATATAAAATTCGTCTGCCAGCTGATTGATATGCGTCATGCGCCCATGGAGTCGGATTTGAATTCGTTCGCGAGCCTGGTCGAAAAAAATTTGCCCGTTCTGGTCGTCGCCACCAAGTCAGATAAAATCGGCAAGACGACGCGCCGGAAGCACCTCAACACGATACAAAATGCTTTGGGTGTGGCGGCGGATTCGATACTGCCCTACTCGTCGGTAAAAAATGAGGGGCGATTGGAGTTGCTCGACGTTATCTTGAATTCTTTGGCGTAAGGTTTAGCGTTGGCGTCAGAGTTGGTACCGCCTTGCTCGTCGCTAAAAAATGAAGGGCGATTGGAGTTGCTCGACGTTATCTTGAATTCTTTGGCGTAAGGCTTAGCGTTGGCGTCAGAGTTGGTACCGCCTTGCTCGTCGCTAAAAAATGAAGGGCGATTGGAGTTGCTCGACGTTATCTTGAATTCTTTGGCGTAAGGCTTAGCGTTGGCGTCAGATTTGGTACCGCCTTGCTCGTCGGTAAAAAATGAAGGGCGTTCAGAATTGCTTGACGTTATCCTAACCTCTTTGATAAAATGACGGCAGAAAAAAGCTCCGTTAAGCGTAGGCGGAGCAGGGGGGTTTAAGATGACGAGGCTGTCGACGTTTGACAAGGCACTGCTGAACTTATTGCAGGGCGACATACCGATTTGCAGTCATCCGTTCGCGGAAATGGCGACGCGGCTGGGCACGGACGAGGACACGTTACTTGCGCGGCTCCGTGAGCTGAAGGCGGCGGGTTTCCTGCGGCGAATAGGGACGTTCTTCGATTCAAGTCGGCTGGGCTATCAAGGGACGCTGATCGCGCTGAAGGTTGAGCCGTCGGCATTGTGCGCGGTAGCGGAGGCGGTTAATCGCTATCCCGGCGCGACGCACAACTATGAGCGCGAGGGAGCTTACAATCTGTGGTTCACGCTGTTGACGCCGAGCGCGGAATACGAGTCGAGCATTTTGACGGAGATACGCTCACTGCGCGGCGTCGAGGACATGTTAAAGCTCAAGGCGAACAAGAAGTACAAAATCAATGTGCAGTTCAAACTCCAATAGCTTTGGGGGTAAGGTGTTGGAAATAAGCGAACAGGACAGGGCGATTATCAAGGCGTTGCAGGAAGACTTCCCGTTGTGCGCGGAGCCGTATAAAATTTTGGCTGAGCGCGTGGGCATAAGCGAGGAAGAATTCTTGCGGCGGGTTAAGGAATTGGTTGACGAAAAAAAAATCCGCAAGATGGGAGCGGTCTTGCGACATCGCGAGGTCGGTTTCAATGCCAATGCTCTGTGCGCGTGGCAAGTGCCGCCCGATAAACTTGATGACACCGCGCAGATTATGAGCACGCACGCGGCGGTTTCGCACTGCTACGACAGGACGCCCGCGCCGAATTGGAATTATAATCTTTATACGATGATTCACGCGAAGACCCGCGACGAATGCGAGGCGATTATCGGCGAGCTTGCGACTTTGACGGGCGTCGACAATTACAAAATCCTCTACACCAAGCGCGAGTGGAAGAAAACCGGCATGAAATATTTTTGCGAGTGACGGGCTGTCAATCGGACGGCTCGTCTTTTTTGTACGTCAAGCCGTTTTCTTCAAGACGTTTGAGCAAGCGCAACAGCTTTTCGCATTGGAAAGGTTGAGGGATTCGGAGCGGAATTTTCATTGCGGTTTTGAGAGCTGAGCTTTCCTGTACGTTGGCGATTAGTTTACGAGCCGAGGCGTCCGCGAAGATTTGCCGCCACGTTTCGCCGCTGTACGATAAAACTGCGCTTTGCACGTCTGCCTCCAAGCTTATGCCTTGAGTTTCGGCGGCGTCCTTTTTTATTGCCGCAAGTGAATTTTTATCAATCAGCCAACGCGAAAAACCTTCGGGCAGTTCCACGCGCAGGGAAGCCTTCATGTTCGTCCAACACTGCGCCTGCTTGCACCACTGCGTTACGTTCGTTATCGGTCGTTCGCCCGTGATGAAGTCGTTCACCGCCGGCGTTATCGCCTCGAAAATTTTGGTGAACGCGTCGGGCATTTGCTGAGCCTTCCAAATCGCAAGCAAGTTCAATTCTGCGTCGGGGAATTTTACTTTCAGCGCGTGGTGAAATATTGCCAACGAGTACGTCACGATATTTGCCCGATAGGAATTGTACCAAACCTGCGCGGAAACGATTTTCTCAACGGCATGGAACATAATCGCGAGCGCGACGGTCTCCTTGAAGTAGTGCTCATTGAACTGAGTTTTGTTGCGTTCCCAAGCCGCGCCTGTTTCCTCCGCGAACTTTGCGAAATTTGCCTGTGCACCCTTGCTGACGAGGTCGGGGTGTTCCTGCCAACTCATGCGATACTTGGCGAAGTCGGTCTTGGTCATGACTTGCGCCTTGGGGTTTTCGCGTTGGAAAGATTTTTTCTGCGCGGTCGTCAATTTCATTTGCTCTTGAACGTATTGCCCGCGAGCACGTTCGTAAAACCAGCGCGTCTGATATTGAACGCCGCTTTGAACAGGCGCGAAGATTCGCCGCGAAATTTTCTCCATCTCCACGTGGAAAGGGTGCGTCGAGAAAAAATCCGCGTCGCTGACTTTGTTTTGGCTGTTCGACGAGCGTGAGATCTCCTCAATCAGCTCCTCTTGCTTATCAGCCGGCATTTCGCCGATACGCGTCAACTTCATCTGAACAAAAATTTTCTCCAGGTTATTCTTATCCTTGAAGCGTGCGCTTGACAGCAGGGCTGTAGTTTGCCCGCCGTTTATGATTTGGAAGTCGACAGCCGACGTAAGCAGCAAGCCGCCGGTCGAAGCTTTAAGCTCAATTTGCGTGGCGGTCGCGGCAATGCCGTTGTTGAAGGCGAAAAACTTTTCGGGCTTATTCAAGATGGTGTCGCGGATTTTTTTGTTGACGGCGCACTTGGTCGACAGGAAGGAGCGAACATTGCCCTCAAGGATTCGGCTGCCGTGCGCGTCGTAAATATCCGCCAAAACCTTGCCGGGCATGACGCACAGGAAACTTTCGCAATCATCATCGGCGGCAATATTCGCCCGCAAGCAGGAAATGCCGCCGTAAATTTTAAAATCTATTCGGACGGGCTCGCGCACCTGCATTGAACTGTACGCGGCGAAAATCCGTTCAATGTCCCAAACTTGACACTCGACCTCGCCCTTGCGGACGTAAAACTTTTTCATGTCGCGCAACACGGAGCCTCTTCGGGCGTTCGTCAGTAAGATGAATTTGATTTTAGCGTCGGGACTTTCCCTAAGAATTTTTGCAAGGTCGGCTGTCGAAGTCGATTCCTCAATATCAAGCTTGGTCGTCAACACGGCGTCAGCGAACATCTCCAACAGCTTGAAATGTTTCTCTGCCAAGAGAGCGGTCATATTCTCGTTGCCGTCAGTATAGTGGACGATAAACAGCACAATCGAATTGTCCGCCTCGTCCTGAAGGTAGCCGTCGACGCGCAGTTTAAGTCGCTTATCGTTCGGGTGCACGCCGCTGAAATAAGCCTCTTGATAATCGCCGTTGAGATACTCCGCCTCGCGCATCATCGTCGTGATTTTCTCGGCAAAGGTCGCCGCTGTCCCGTGCCCGAAGCTCAAGGCGTCGTTTCTTATCTCCGCCTCCAAATCGGCTCTGAACTCGTCAATTGTCATGATGATACCTCCTTAAATCTGCGTGATTCTAATCTGAAATTGAAAATCCCATTTATGTTGCGAAAGTCACAAAAACGGGCTGATTCGTCCAAAATCCCCAAGAGGTGGAGGCAAAACCGCCTGAAAAGTTGCTGTAAACATTTTTCATAGGTTGAAAATGACTCAAAAAGCGTTGCGAATATCACCTTCTGAACGTCTTCTGAACACTTTCTGAAATGTTTTTTCTAAGATTGGTTGCAGAGGTCACAAAATCGGGCAAATCCAAGAAATTTCCAGGGGGTCGGACGCAAAGGCGACTGAAAATCTGCTGAACACCCGAATTTTAAGGGGAAAATCGGTGACTGCGGCAACCTTCTGAACTTAAGCTGGAAAATCATTTTATAGAGATGGCGTAATTACGCCAAACAGCTTTTCAAAGTGTCGAATTTTCCCAAGGGGTTTCAATGAAAAAAAGCAGGAAAAAGATTTGAATATATCTCCTTGAGTCCGCGCAGGTTCAGCGAATGCGACACCTCGACTATCGCGGGCGGCAAATTGTTTTTTGTCAGGCGCGGAAAGTTTTCGTCGACCGTGAAGCTCATCGTCTCCGCCAATCGATATGACGGCTCGTCGTACTCCTCGCGCTCCACATAGCCCGCTTGGAACAGCAAGACATCAAATCTCTGCGCGGAGGACGGATTTTGATTCAACAGCCCCGCCAACTCTTTGACTAGGGAATTCAACGTGAAGCCCGCGCCCGACGTTTTAGCCAATCGATAAATCACAAGCTCGCCGACTCGTTCCAGCGAAAGTTGCTCCAGCGAGGGTATGCGAACTTTTTCAGCCTGCTCCATGACCGTTTTTATCTCGTACCACATCTCGCCGTAGGAAAAATCTTGGTGTTCCTTGAGTGCGCCCGTCCAGCCTGCCACTGCCTCTTTGAGCGGACGACCTGCCTCAATCTGCCCGCGCAGAAACAACAATTCGCCGATTAAGCCGCGTTGTCGCTCCTCGGAGAGCAAATCGTTACTAGCGGCGGCGAACAGATTCTGCCAATGCTTATATCGTTGCCAAAACTTTTTCAACGCCTCCGATTCGTCACGGGCATCCTCGGCGGCGGCAAGCAAATCGCGACACATCTCCACGAAAACTGCCGTCTCATTCTCCGACAGCAAGCTCAGCGTCAAATTAAAACGCCCGTCCTTACGCCGCCTTTGGTTTATCTCGACGGTTTTGGACGACGGCGGAAGCTTTACCTCATGCCGACTTGAAATCAATAGCGTCCGCCTCAAGCCGGCATCGTAACCGATATGACACTCAAGCGGAGCCGTGTCGACGAACGTATAGCCGCGCTCAAGCCGCAACGTGTTTTCCCATTGCCCGCGCAGATTTTCAAAGTCTGTCATTCCTCAATGCCCTCCTCGCTGCCGACCGCGTTTATCACAAAATCAGCGGTTTTGATTTGCGACTCGTCGACGGCAGGATTTACGGCGGGGAAGCCGATACCCACCGCGAATAAAACTTTAGGCAGAGTGCTCACGCTTGGAGCCTCGATTTTCGGTTGCACGGCGTAGAGAATCAGCAACGGGTTACGTTCGGGAATCAGATACGCGACGGCGGGCAATTCTTTGCCTTTATTCTTTGCGTCGGCGTAGAATTTATGTTCGACCTCCGCAACCTCTTCAGCCGTCAAGCCGACTTGAGCAATCTCGCGCCCGATTAAGCGCAATTTCGTCCCGCTCAAGCTGATTTGGTCTTCCGTTACCAAAAATTTCCGCACGACCGGTTTAATAACAATTTGTCTGCCCCCAACCGTCAGTTCGCCGTAAGTGTCGCCTTCGCCTTCGGGTATCAGCACGTCCCACGGCTTATCGTCCATCTTCGTCATTATGTATTCGCCGAGCGGCTGTCCTTGGAATTTTTGTTGCCACAAGCCGACGTGGAACCTCAAAACCAATTCGGCGACGCGAGCCTTGGGTATGCCGCGCCAAAGATTTTTCCCGTCAAGCTTTGCAAAGTTGCTCAGCCCGTCCGTGAAGTCTTGAATCAGCATTTTGTTCGCCGCCAAAATATCTGCGTTGTTGACGAGGCGCGGCGTTTCGATAAAGACTTTATTTAGCGCGACGGGGCGTTTGACGGCGACACCGTAACGCATTTTATTTCGTGCGGTAATTTCCAACGTGTCGGGGTGGCGACGGACTTTGAGACCGAAATCCTTAGGCGTCCTGCCCAAATCGCTCATGAAACTTATTTCGCGCTTCAGCTCGGCAGATACGTCGGCGATGTAACCGTACCAGTCGATTATCTCCTGCGAAGTCCACAAGCGACACAAATCGTCGTAATTCGGGCGGTATCCGAACCAGCGTCCCATTTGCATGAGCGTATCGTAGGCTTTGGAGTTGCGATAGAAATACGTCACGCACAACCCCGCCAACGTCAAGCCGCGTGAAAAGCTGTTGCCGCCAATCGCTATGACGCGCAACCCGTCGGGATTTTGTTCGTAGCTGAAAGAATGTTCACCATTGGAATTACGCAATCCGACTTCCACGGGCTCGACTGCCGCACGCAGATAGTCGCGCAGGATTTTTTCCCAAGGCACTCCGCCAAGTTTTTCAAGCCCGTACTTATCGAAGACTCCGCGCAGGTTTTTAATGTAGCGGCTTTCCTTTTCCGCCTCGGCAACGGGCAAAGTGGCATAGGCACGCAAGGCGTTGACGACTTCGTTAAGGCGCGTGTTGACGAGGTCATAAATCTGCGCGTGAACGCTTTTAAATCGGCTGACATGAATCAGCATGGTGCGATGACTTTTGGACTCGCCGCGCAGGTCGCGAATGGCATTGACTAGCAGGAAGTAATCCATAGCCTCACAGAGGCTTTCGGGCAGACGTTTGACGCGCAAGTTGATTCGGTGATTTTTTGGGAAGTAAAGCTCCACATCGGGGCAAGCGGCGGGCTCAATCTGAACGAGGAAATTTTTATAATCGCCGCCGAAGATTTTATCGGCACCAATGTAATTGCTCGGCACGTCCAGCGAATAAATAAAATCCCTCGGAAACAGGTCGTCGTTGAGCATTCCCTGTTCGTCGAAGGGATTGATAAAGATGTTCGCGAAGGGCGTCGCAGTCACGCCGATATACGTCGTTTGATTGAACAGGCTTAGAATCGTGCGTATGCAATTGTTTATGGCGGTAGGCTCCTCGTCGGCGTCGCGGGTGTTCACGGAGGCGTTATCTGCCTCGTCATCCAAGAGCAGGAGCGGATAGGCGATTGTATTTTTGCCGAAGTCGAAAGATTGTTTCAGCCACGCGATGAGGTTGTCCAGGATACGTTTATTCTTTTTGACGACGAAAAGGACGGTACCGTTTAAGTTCTTCAATCCAAGTGAGAGGTTATCTAACGTCGTGCTGCGGAAGTCGGCATTAACGGAGGTGAATTGCGCGATACTCTTTTTCTGCCCGTACTTTGCTACGCCGACGGCTTTACTTTTCATGACGGCTTTGGACAAAAAAATTTGGCTTTCACGCCCGGCGAATTCCAAATCTAAACGCGCTTGCGTTTGACGGCGGAGGTCTTCAAGCGTACCGGTCAGGACGATAATGATTTTATAGCCGGCGTCGGCAGCCTTCGCGCAGAGGGCGGTATAGTTCGCAGTCTTGCCCGATTGCACTTCGCCGATAATCAAGCCGCGTCTTGCGAAGGCGTCCTTGGAACGCGGGTCGCCCATGAGATCGAGAATCTTATCCGTGGTGACGTTTAGGGCGGCTGTCAACGTCGGTGACCAATTTTTATCGAGCCGAAGATATTTTTCGTAACGCGTCCGGAAAAATCAATCAATGTCGCTCTTGGCTGTGTTGAGCCATTTTTTATGCCCGGCGGCTTCTTCGATACAAGCCTCCTCGTCCTCCATTTGCACGGTTAAACCTGCGCGGACGCTGCGGAGGATTTTATCAAAGTCGGCGTCGGAAACATTCTTGCCCAAAATCGGAAGTATCTTTTTAACCTTATCGGCGGCGTCGAGAAGTTCGTCGTAAGTTGGCGGGCGTCCGAGCGGATTCGTCAAGCGAACGATGTTATCGAAGACTAAGCCCTTTACGTTTTCAAAGTCAGTCATCAATCGGCACTCCTCCTAAATTCTGCTATCACTTGCGGATAATTCTTGAACGTGTCATCTTTGGCGAGGTTATCTAGCAGAGCATTGACTTCGTTTGGTAATAGCCCGTCGACGAACACCGATAGGATTTGCCGCGCCTCCTCTTCGGCGTACAGCGCGGGATTTTTTATTTCAACGTCGCCGCCGCGCAGGTCTAACGTCATGCTGTTCAACGGTAGCGACGCCGCGATTAACTTCAGCAGGTTACGGAAATTTTGTTCGCACGCGGGGAATTTCTCAATCAGGCGCAAAAAAATAGGGTGCTTATCGTTAATCTCATACGTAATGCCGCCGTCGCGAGTCTTGAGGCGATTCCATACGTGATGAAAATTTTTGTCGGTCTCCGCCTTGCCGCGCCAGATAAAGGCACCTTTGCTCCTTTCGGCGAGGTTTGCGATTATCGAATCAAAGCTTTGGCTGACGATAGCGGGCGGTACGGCGGTTGATTTTTTTACGTCGAGAACCCATAAGCTGTCGAAGGCGGGCGGAATGTCGATTTGGATTCGGGCGAGTTGCGAGAGCGTTTCTTTCCTTGCGCGCCGGAACCACGTCCCCCAAACAATCAGCCGTTTGTTGCGGTAGATGTAAAAGCCTTGATTACGTTGCAGGTCATTCGTCACGCCTAAAAGCTTATGGTCGGTCGCGCTTAGCTTTGACGGATAGGGAAGCATATAAGCAACGAATTTTATCGGCGGGCAACCTTCGATTCGGATTGCATCGTCGGGCATTGCCTGTGTATTTTTATGTATCAGAAACGGGTCGCTAGGTTCGACGCGCAGATTGTTCACGAGAATTGAAAGCTTTTTAAGACCGTCTTCGCCCGCTAAATATCTGTGGAATACCAGCGATAAGTGATTGCGGACTTCGTTCATTTTTTCGGGCAAAAGTTTTTCTATGTTCGAGTTGTCTTGGAGCATACGATTCAGCTCTTGCCAAACGACGAACGTCCCGCTTGAAGAATTCTTTAACAGCTCAACCTTGGGGACAGAGTTTATTTCTTCGGGCGACAGTTCAATCAATGCCCAGAAATTCAGTCGACGTATTTCGTTTAAATTCCAACACCGTGCAGATATATTGCCGTCCTTTTTCGAGACGACGGTAAGAATTTCGCATTGAGACAGCGAGGCAGTTTTCATTCCGAGTCCAAAGCGACCGAGGTCATTTTTATCGCGAGCGGCGAGGGGATTTATACTGCCGTATTTCATGGCACGAGTAAGTTCTTCGCTGTTCATGCCGCAACCGTCATCGAGTATGGCGACATACCTTTCGATAGCGGAATAAAAAATTTCGACGCGAGAGGCTTGTGCCGCAATGCTGTTGTCGATAATGTCGGCGACGGCGGTCGGGAGTGAGTAGCCTATTGCGCGGGTAGATTCCATAATCGACGCAGCGTCGGGCGGGGTTTCGATAATTTTCATCGAGCGGGTCACTCCTCAAATAATTTCGGCGAATAAATCTTGTTCATATCCAAATTTGACGTTGCAGGGAACGGATTCGTAGTTAATGCCCTCGAAAGTTTTCAGCACCGCCTCGAAAATAATTTTGGCAGCCGCGCAGGGAACAGCCATACCGATTTGGCGGCGGACACTTTCCTTAGAACCTTCAAAAATAAAATCGTCGGGAAAAGTCTGAAGCCGTGCACGTTCGCGATTGGTCAAAGCACGCGGCTCAGCGTAGTGGTAGATGTGCGTGCCACCGCCGCCATTGCCGGTCACGGTATAGGCGGGCTTATCGGGGTCGAGTCGTCGGTAGATACTGCTGAACGTCGCCGCCTTAACATGAAGTTGCAATTCGGGCGGAATGTCTGCATTGAAGGCGTTCTGCCCGGGCTTGATGAATTTCAGCCTCTCGACGACGCTTTGAGCTTGCCGAGTTTTTTCGTGATTGGCAGCGTCGGCCGGTATCGGCGGATTCTCCAAAGCCTCCCGCGCAGATACAATCTTATTGAGCGGCTTGGGCGGGCGAAAGGATTTGTCAATGTCATTGCGGATGCCGACGACGATAATTCTGTGACGCGTCTGCGGAACGCCATACTGCTCGAACTTGTACAGGTGCGGGAAGATTTTATAACCTGCGTCGCTGAAGCCGTTCAAGATCTGTCGCTGAGCGGAACCTTTATTCGCACTTGCGAGCCCGCGCACATTTTCCGCGACGAACCAAGCAGGCTGAAATTTTTTGAGCGCAGTAATCGCGTACCGGTAAAGCAAACCGTATTTGCCGTTCAAACCGGCGCGTTTACCGACAACGGAAAAATCGTTACAGGGGAAGCCGAACGCCAGCGCGTCAATGTCTTCGAGCGTATCAAAATCCAAATCGCGCACGTCGCCGCAAATCACGTTATCAGCGCAAATATTTTTCCTGTAAGTCGCGCAGGTTAAAGGGTCGAGGTCGTTCGCCCAAGCGTGAATAATTTTTATGTCGAACTCAATATCGGCATGAAACGCGCCCCAAGCCAATCCGCCCGCGCCCGCGAACAGTTCGCCGAGCTTGAAAGTTTTCACGTCGCTCAAATCCTTTCGCCCATATTTAAATTCATTTAACATTTGATAGTGCACAGTAATTTACCTGCCCAAACGCTTTGAAAAAAATTTTGTTTGGGGTATTGACAAACAGGGATTTGGGGTGTATATTGTGCAAGCTTGATTCACGGGGCTCCTTGAAAACTGAACAGTGCTAAAGCTAAATGTGCGGAAACACAATAGCGAGTCAGAAAAACTCAAAGATTTTTTGGAGAGTTTGATCCTGGCTCAGGACGAACGCTGGCGGCG
>CALFJE010000032.1 GCA_937877545.1 uncultured Selenomonadales bacterium
CAAGTACGACTTCAACGCGGTACATTCGCACGGTCGGGCGTTCGCCAATCACGCAATGGTTATCCTGGTCGTCAACGACGAACGCTATAACGGCAAGGTCGGCTTCGCGGCGGGCAAGAAACTCGGCGGGGCTGTCGTGCGCAACCGCGTCAAGCGGCTCATGCGCGAGGCTTATCGGCTGAATAAAAATGCCCTCCGTCGCGATTGCGGAATGATTCTTGTCGGGCGCAAATTCCTCGTTACCGCCAAGTTTAAGGACGCTCAAAAAGCCTTCCTAGACCTGTGCAGGCGTGCCCAACTTTTAATGCCATGACAAGTTTTTTAATATCGCTGATAGAATTTTACCAACGGTGGTTGTCGCCGCTCAAGCCGCCGTGTTGCCGCTTCGTGCCGACGTGTTCGGCTTATGCCGTCGACGCGCTGAGGAAATACGGTTTGGCTCGCGGAGGTTGGCTGGCATTGCGGCGGATTTTGCGTTGCAACCCCTTCTGCAAAGGCGGCTACGACCCCGTCCCCTAATACCTACTCCCTAATTCCTAATTCCTAAAAGGGATGTGATTTCTTGGAAGAACCCGGACTTTTCGGCGGCATATTCGAGCCGATAGAATATCTGATGAGCGTCATTTTGGGCGCACTCTATTCGCTGACGGAATTGGTCGGCGTGCCCAGCTACGGCTTGGCGATAATCCTGCTGACCGTGCTGATAAAAATCTTGGTCTACCCGCTGACCAAAAAGCAACTCCAATCGATGAAGGCAATGCAACGCATTCAGCCGCAAATGAAAAAGCTCCAGGAAAAATACAAGGACAATCCGCAGATGTTGCAAAAAAAATTGATGGAGCTTTATCAGAAGGAGGGCGCAAATCCGATGTCGGGTTGCCTGCCCATGCTGATTCAAATGCCGATATTGATGGGCATGTATTATACGCTTTACGCGTTCGATTACGGCGGAGCACCGCCTTCATTCGCGTGGCTGCCGAGCCTGTCGGAGCCTGACCCGACTTACGCGTTGCCGTTCCTTAGCGCGGCGACGACCTTCCTTCAGCAAAAAATGATGTCGAACACGAGCGAGGCAAATCCTCAAATGCGCGTGATGATGGCGATAATGCCGTTGTTTATCGGCTGGATAAGTTTGAATTTCCCGGCGGGACTGGTGCTGTATTGGGTAACCATGAACGTCGTGCAGATAATTCAACAGTGGTGGACGAATCGACAAGACGATAAGGAGGCGGCTTAAATGGCTAAAGTGGTAGAAACAACGGGCAAGACGGTCGACGAGGCAATTCAAGCGGCAGTCGCGGAGCTGGGCGTGGCGGCGAACGATCTTGAGATTGAGGTCTTGGAAACGCCGTCGAAAAGATTGTTCGGCTTATTCGGCGAGACGCCCGCGAAGATACGCGCCGCAGTCAGAGAGCCGGAGCCGCCCGTTGTGGTCGAGGAGGAACCTGCGCGGGTCGAGGAGGAACCTGTTAAGCCGGAGCCGCCCGCGATAGAGCCGGTTTTGGAGCCGTCGCCCGTGGAGGAGTCGGCGGAGCCGTCGAATCACGAGCAGCCAATCAAGGCGGCGGAGGATTTCTTGCAGGAAGTCTTCGCGGCAATGAAACTTGAAGTCGAGATAGAGGTAACGCACGCGGAGGATACTTGCCTGTTGGATTTGAGAGGCAAGGGTTTGGGCGTTTTAATCGGCAGACGCGGGCAGGCACTCGACGCCTTGCAATATCTGTTGAACTTGGCGGTCAATCGCAAGCATACGGACGACAGGATTTATTTTATCTTGGACGTGGAGGATTATCGCAGTCGTCGCGAGGAGGCGTTGATTAAGCTTGCCAAGGGCGTCGCCGAACGCGCAATTAAGACGCGCCGCGAAGTCCGTTTGGAGCCGATGAACCGTCACGAGCGCAAGATTATTCATACCGTCTTGCAGGAAAATCCTCGCGTCGAGACGCACAGCACGGGCGAGGAGCCTTATCGTTGCGTCATTGTTACGCCCGTCAAGAAGGGCAGGCGATAACATGAACGAGAGCCGCTACATTTTTGTAGACACTCTTGAAAATTTTATCGACGTCATCAATCAAGCCGACGAGCTTCTCCTTTTTCCAATCGGCAACGAAGGTACTTTGACGCTTAATTTCCTCCAATACACTGAGCTTATAAATAAATTCGCTTGCGTCGTCGCGATAACGGTTGAGGGCAACAATACCAATCAAAAATTTTTCGTAACCTTGCCCGTCATACCGATTGAAATGTTGGCGCATTTTCGCGAGACTGCTGTCTTGACGATTGCGGTACCTCCCAAGCACAGCGAGCCGGTTTGCCAATATTTTTCCAAGCTCGGCTTCAAAAATATAATCGCATTGTCTCCGCAAATTATCAGCCAAATTCAGGAAAACATCAGCCGGTTTATTGCGTCGGGGCACTTAATCCTACAAATGCTCGCTCGGATTGAAAAGAAGCTGGATTGGTTGGAGTATCACGTCGAGCAACAAAACGAAATTTGCGCCGTCAATACCGCCGCCTTTGCGGACTTTGAATATCGTTTTCGCGGCAAAGATATTGTAATCTTTGGCACAGGTCCGACTTCCAAATATTATGTCCCTGCCCTCTTGCCCGGTGCGATATATATCGGCTTAAACTTTGCGTGGCGGCGCAAGGACATTCCTTTTAATTACTTGTTTGTCATAGACGCAAATGTTAATCGTTCTGCCGAACATAAAATTCAAGAAGGCTTTCCTCTGATTCAAGACAAGGTATTTATCGGAAGATATTCCACCGAACATGTCAGTCATAACATCGAGTTTGGCGAAGATTTATCCTGCTATGGGGGGGGGAATATAAGACGATTTTTTATAAGAGGTCAACGGGAGCATGTTCGCCCGATGAATTCATGGATATACAGAGACATTTGCCGACATGAGCCTGCGGATTTTTGGAGCGTGGTTTTTCCGGCGATACAATTTGCGTTGTTCACTTATCCGAAGCGGATTTACTTGGTCGGTTGCGACACGTCACGAGCGGGGCATTTTTACGATAAGCCGCAAGAAAAAGGGTTTTTGAACGTGCAGAACGTCAAAATCGGATACGCACGGATAAAGATGTTTGCACGGTTATATTATCCCGACACGGAAATTATTTCGATAAATCCCGTCGGCTTGAGGGGTTTGTTCCGCGACGCTTATACGGACAATTACAAGGCGACGTTAAACTCAGGCGAATAAGCTTTTGCCCGTCAAAGCGGCGGGCTTTTTTTACGAGGTGATACAGTGGAGGAAACAATCAGCGCGATAGCGACGGCGGCGGGGGCGGCGGGCGTCGGTATCGTTCGGCTAAGCGGCGCGGCGGCGATTGCGGTTGCCGACAAAATTTTCTGCGCGGCGAACGGCAAGCTGCTTGCTCAAGTTGCGGACAGGACGATTACTTTCGGGCACGTGAAGAATTTTTCGGGCGGGGTCGTCGACGAGGCGATTGCGCTTGTCATGCGTGCGCCCAAGTCTTACACGTGCGAGGACGTCGTCGAATTGCAATGTCACGGCGGGAGCGTCGTCTTGCGCGAGGTTTTAAAGTTGACGTTCGAGGCGGGAGCACGTCCTGCCGAGCGCGGCGAATTCACTAAGCGAGCCTTCCTCAACGGGCGCATCGATTTGACGCAGGCGCAAGCCGTCCTCGACGTGATTCAAGCCAAAACCACCGCCGCCTTGACCGTTGCGCAGAATCAACTTGCCGGCAAGACCTCAAAGACTGTCGGCGAAATTCGGCAAGCCATTTTAAATTCCGTGGCGCATATCGAGGCGACGATTGACTTCCCCGAAGACGACCTCGACGCCGTAACCTTAAACACTGTTGACAAAAATATTTCCGCGCAGATTGCCAAGCTTGACGAATTGCTTAAGAATCAAACGGCGGGCAAAATCTTGCGTGAAGGTTTGGAGACCGCGATTATCGGTAAGCCGAACGTCGGCAAGTCCAGCCTGCTGAATTTTTTCGCCAAGACCGACCGAGCCATTGTCACCGACATTCCCGGCACCACCCGCGACAGCATTGAGGAATTCGTCAACGTCGGCGGCATTCCGCTAAAGATTATCGACACGGCGGGCATACGCGCTTCCGGCGACGCCGTGGAGCAAATCGGCATAGCTCGCGCCCGCGATTGCGCTCAACGTGCGGAGCTTATCCTCGCGCTGTTCGACGGCTCCCGCCCCCTCGACGCCGAAGACACGGAAATTTTCAAGCTCCTGCCCGACCGCAACGCGCTTATCCTGCTTACCAAAACCGATTTGCCGCAAGTTACGACCTCCGCGCAGATTGCAAAAAGGTTGCCCGCCGCGCAGATTATCAAGCTGTCGTTGAAGAATGGCGAGGGCACCGAGGAACTTTTGGCGGCGATTGGCAAACGCGTCGGGACGATTGATTTTGAAATGAACTTCGTGCGCGACGAGCGCGAGGCTGACCTCCTGCGCCGAGCCGTCAAACATCTGCGCGACGCTCAAGAGACCATTCGCCTCAACGTCGGGATAGATTTCGTGTCGATAGACCTGCGCGGAGCTTTGGAATGCTTGAGCGAGCTGACGGGCGAATCGGTCGGCGAGGACGTACTCAACGAGATTTTTTCCAAGTTCTGCGTCGGCAAGTGACGGCGTTATCTTTTGGCGGCGATTGATTTTGAAATGAACTTCGTGCGCGACGAGCGCGAGGCTGACCTCCTGCGCCGAGCCGTCAAACATCTGCGCGACGCTCAAGAGACCATTCGCCTCAACGTCGGGATAGATTTCGTGTCGATAGACCTGCGCGGAGCTTTGGAATGCTTGAGCGAGCTGACGGGCGAATCGGTCGGCGAGGACGTACTCAACGAGATTTTTTCCAAGTTCTGCGTCGGCAAGTGACGGC
>CALFJE010000033.1 GCA_937877545.1 uncultured Selenomonadales bacterium
GGCAACGGCTGAGCTGTTCGCGGCGGCTTGAACAATGCGGTGATTCATTATGAAAGCATGTAAAGTATTCTTCCAAACGCTGGGCTGCAAGGTCAATCAATACGAATCGGAGGCAATGGCTGAGCTGTTCGCGGCGGCGGGCTATCCTTTGGCGGCGGACATATCCGAGGCGTCAATCGTCGTCGTGAACACGTGCACGGTTACGGCGGTGAGTTCGCAAAAGTCGCGGCAGATGATTCGGCGAGCGGCGGGCGCGAATCCCAATGCTGTGTTGGCGGTCGTGGGTTGCTACGCGCAGAGCGAGCCTGAAGTCGTGGCGGCGATTGACGGCGTGGACGTGATAATCGGCACCAAGGACAGGACGCGTATCGTTGAGCTGGTCGAGGCGGCACTCCAAAGACGCGAGCAGATTTTGCAAGTCGGCAATGTTGAAGAAATCGGCGCGTTCGAGGAGTTGCCGCACGCTCCGCACAGGACGCGAGCCTTCCTTAAGATTGAGGACGGTTGCAACAACTTCTGCGCCTATTGCATAATCCCCTACGTTCGCGGGCGCGTGAGGAGCCGTCCCCTTGAGAGCATTCGTACAGAGAGCCTTGCGCTTGCGGCGGCGGGCTACAAGGAGCTTGTCTTGACGGGCATTCATATCGGAGCCTACGGGCGCGACTTGAAAAACGTTACCCTCGTCGACGCAATTAAGACTGTCCTCGACGCGGCTAATCCGTTGCGGCTTCGGTTGGGTTCTTTGGAGTCCGCCGAGCTGACCGACGAGCTGATTGACTTGCTTAAGGGCGACGGGCGCATTTGCAACCATGTACATTTGCCGTTGCAAGCGGGCAGCGACGCGATTTTAAAGGCGATGCGCCGCCCCTACACGACGAAAAATTTTTCGGAGCTGACGGCGCGGCTGATTCGCGAAGTCCCCGACGTTTCAATCGGCACGGATTTAATAGTCGGCTTCCCCGGCGAGACGGAGGCGCATTTCGCCGAGACGCTGGAGTTCATAAAATCGCAACCGTTCAGCAAAATTCACGTGTTCCCGTATTCGGCGCGGGCAGGGACGTTGGCGGCGACGTTGCCGAATCAAATCCCGCCGCAAATTAAAAAGCTCCGCGCAGGTTTGGCATTGGAAGTGGCACAAGCAAAGGCGCAACTGTTTTCGGAGCGGCTAATCGGCAAGACGGTCGAGATAATCGCGGAAACGGCGGCGGGCGGGCTTGTCGACGGGCTGACCAAAAATTATGTGCGCGTCTGCGTTCCCGACAAAAATATACGGCTCGGCGCGGTCGTCAAGGTTAAGGTCGAGAAAATTTTTAAGGACGGCGTCTTTGGGGCGGCGGGCGGCTGAAAGTTTTTCTTGTCACCGGTCGCTTTTTTGTTGTAAAATGCGCGAAATGATTAGCAAAGGGGTGATTGGATGAGCGGCGACGCGACAAAGAGCGTCGGCGACGAAACTCGCATGTTCAGCTTCGGCGTCGAGGAGAATTGTGCGCAGAAAGTCATAAAAAACGCATACAGGGCTATGACCGAAAAGGGCTACAACCCCGTGCACCAGCTGGTCGGCTACCTGCTTAGCGGCGACCCCGCGTATGTGACAAGCCATTTGGAGGCGCGCAGTAAGATTCGCAAGGTCGAGCGCGATGAACTTTTGGAGGAGCTGGTGCGCTCCTACCTTGAACGACTGGAGGGCAGGACTTGAGGGCATTGGCTCTTGACATTGGCGACAAGACAATCGGCGTGGCGGCCAGTGATTTGCTCGGACTGACCGCGCAGGGCGTCGAGACCATTCGCCGCACGTCGAACAAAAACGACTTGGGGCGGCTCGGCGAATTGGTTGCGCAATACGAGGCGGCGACGTTCGTTATCGGCTTGCCAAAGAATATGGACGGCACCGAGGGTGAACGTTGCGAACAGGTGAGGAAATTTGCGGCAAAACTTGGCGCGGCGTTCCCCGACGTCAAACAGATTTTTTGGGACGAACGCCTTAGCACCGTGGCGGCGACGCGTTCACTGCTTGAGGCGGATTTGAGCCGTCGCAAACGCAAGAAAGTTATCGACAAAATGGCGGCAGTCTACATCTTGCAAGGCTGGCTGGATTCGATTAGGAATTAGGAATGAGGAATGAGGGATTTGGAATTGGATAAACGCAACGAGGAATTTTTGGACGACGATGTTGTAATTGAAATGACCGACGAGGACGGCAACGTCTTTTATTATGTGCAGGAGCTGATTATCCCCGTCGACGGCGAGGAATATGCTCTGCTTGTCGAAGTCAAGGACGAGGAGCACGAACACGCCGAGGGTTGCGACTGCGGTTGCGAGGACGACGACGTTATCATAGCCAAAATAGTTGTCAACGCGGACGGCGAGGAGGAATACATCGAGCCGACAGATGAGGAGTTCGAGAAAGTTCAGAAGGCTTACGATAAACTTTTGGATGAGGAAGAATGAGCAAGCCCGACGATAAACACACGGAAATTGACCGCGACAAAGACACCTTCGAGCTAAAACTCCCGCCGCGCCGCGAAAGCCGTAAATCTTTTTTTGACAAGTTCAGCTTTTCCCCCGGCGACTTGCTGGAGGAAATATCGTGGCGATACGTGCGCAACGTGGCGGGGGCAGTATTTTTTTGTATCGTGGCGGTGGGCGCGGTGTTGGTGTTCGTTGACCCGTCGGTAGTGCCAATCGAAACGGCGACGACCGTCGAGACCGAGACCGAAACGCCGACCGTCGAGGAAAAACGCGTCCACATAAAAATCCGCGAAGGATTGACGACCTCCGAGATAGCCGACAAATTAGCGGAAAAGGGCGTTATCGACAGCGCGTTGAAGTTCCGTCTGCTTGCCCGTCTGCGCGGCTACGACGATAAGCTCCGCCCCGGTGCCTACACTTTTACGGCGGGCATGACCGATGATGACGTTTTTGCCAAATTGCTTGTCGGCGAGAAAAAGCTGATTCGTTTCACGATACCCGAAGGCTTCGGCGTCAAGGAGATAGCGGCGCGGCTCTACAGCATGGATTTGGCGGATAAGGACGAATTCCTCAAGGCGGCGGAGGACTTCGCGCCCTATGACTACATGCGCAAGCGGCGTGATGTATTCTTCGCGGCGGAGGGCTTTCTCTTCCCCGATACCTACACCGTCGAAAACGATATGGAAATTGACGAGCTGTTGGTTTTGATGTCCAAGACGTTCGACGAACGCTTAACGCCCGAAATGCGCACGCAAGCCAAGGAAATGGGCTTGTCGGTTTACGATTTGATAACGCTGGCGTCGTTGGTGGAGCGCGAAGTGCGTTTCCCCGAAGACCGCCCGATAGTCGCGCAAGTCTTCCTCAAGCGGCTCAAATTGAACATGCCGCTTCAAACCGACGCGACGTTGCAATACCTCATGGAGACGCCAAAGGAAGATTTATCAATCGAGGACACGCAAATCGATTCGCCGTACAACACCTATCAGCATACGGGCTTGCCGCCGGGACCGATAGCCAGTCCGGGCATGGCGTCGATTGAAGCCATCCTGCACCCCGCCGAGACCGATTTTCTGTACTTCGTGGCGGACAGGCGCGGGCATAATCATTACGCCTTCACTTACGAGGAGCATTTAAATCTTGTCAATCAATATCGCTAAACCCGAACTCCTTGCACCGGCGGGGAATTTTGAAAAGTTGCAAGCCGCGCTGATTTACGGGGCGGACGCCGTTTACTTCGGCGGGAAGAATTTCAGCCTCCGCGCCTACGGTGACAACTTTGACTCCGCGCAGATTCTTCAAGCCGTCGAATTCACGCACGCGCTCGGCAAAAAGATTTACGCCGCCGTCAACGTCTTCGCGCACAACGCCGACCTCGCCGCGCTTGCCGACTATCTTAAATTTCTGGACACGGCGGGCGTCGACGCGATATTGGTTTCGGATTTGGGCGTCTTGGCTTTGGCGCGGGAGCTTACCGATTTGAACATTCACGTCAGCACTCAAGCCAACGTCACGAATTGGCGGGCGGCTCAGCTTTTCAGCGACCTGGGCGCGACGCGAATCGTCCTTGCCCGCGAATTAACCTGCGCGGAAATTTCGGAGTTTAAGCGACACTGCGTGGCGGAGCTGGAAATATTCATCCACGGCGCGATGTGTATATCGTATTCGGGGCGGTGTTGGCTGTCGAAGTATTTGACGGGGCGCGACGCCAATCGGGGCGCGTGTACGCACTCCTGCCGCTGGAAATATAATCTGGTTGAGGAAACCCGCGCAGGCGAATACTTCCCCGTCGGCGAGGACGAGCGCGGCTCCTACGTCATGAACTCCAAAGATTTATGCTTGTTGCCGCACCTCGACCGTGTGATTCAAAGCGGCGTTGCCAGCCTTAAGATTGAAGGGCGCATGAAGAGCGTTAATTACGTGGCGGGCGTCGTCAAGGTTTATCGGGCGGCGATTGATTCATACTTCGCGGGCGACTTTAAAATTCGCGACGAGTGGCTTGCGGAGCTTGATAAGGTGGCGCATCGACCCTACACGACGGGCTTTTTCCTCGGCGACGGCAAACCGACCGAAATTCACGACACCTCCAAGCCGAGCCGTTCGGCTAATTTTTTGGGCATAGTCCGCGCCTTCGACGCAAGCACCATGACGGCAACGATTGAACAGCGCGGCAAGTTTGAATCGGGCGAGCGCGTGGAATTCCTTCAGCCGACGGGCAAAACCTTTTCGCAAGTGATAACGTCAATGCGCGACGCGGACGGGCTTGAAATATCCGCCGCCCCGCACGCTCAACAAGTCGTGACAATCCCCGTCGACAAGCCTGTAGAAATTTGGTCATTGATGAGGAGTTGAGGATTATGAGCTTCTGGAGAAATATCTTCGGCGGCGCGGACGAGGACGCCGAGACTGTCGAGCCGGTCAACTTGGAAAATGCCGTACGTGTGGCGGGTCGAGCCGAGGGTCGTGTTCAAGGCGTCGGCTTCCGCTTTTTCGTACAGAGTTCGGCTAAGCCGCTGAGCATTACCGGCTGGGTCAAGAATATGAGCGACGGCTCCGTCACCATGGAGTTGCAGGGCGAGCCGCAAAAAGTTGACTTCCTTATCGCCAAAATTCAGCGCGGCAACGATTGGATTAAAGTCACGAATTTCACGCGGAGCGATTTGCCCGTCGTCGAGGGGGAAAATAAATTTGCAATCAGATACTGACATCGTGCGCAAGGCGTGACGAGCCGAGGGGCGCGTTCAAGGCGTCGGCTTTAGGGTTTTTGTTCGGACTTTGGCTAAAGCTTTCGGCGTGACGGGCTGGGTTAAAAATATGCGCGACGGCTCCGTCACCATGGAATTGCAGGGCGAGGCTGAGGTTGTCGAACGCCTTATCGCCGAGATTAAAAAGGGCGACGCCTGGATTCGCGTCAACAACTTTGAGGCGGCGGATTTGCCCGTCGTCGAGGGGGAGGATAAATTTGCCATCAGATACTGAGGGCGTGAACGTCAAACGGATATTGGTCTTGAACGGACCGAATTTGAACTTGCTGGGCACGCGGGAGCCGGAGATTTACGGGCGGACGACGCTGGGCGACATAAACGAGTTGTTGCGGGCGCGGGCAAAGGCGGCGGGCGTCGACGCGATAGACTTCCTGCAGTCGAATTACGAGGGCGAATTGGTCGAGGCAATTCAAAAAGCTCGCGGGCGTTACGATTGCATTCTGCTCAACGCGGGCGCATTGACGCACTACAGCATAGCTCTGCGCGACGCCATTGCCTCCGTACCCGTTCCCGTCATCGAGTTGCACTTGTCGAACATTCACCGCCGCGAGGAGTTTCGGCGCACGTCGGTTATCGCGCCGGTGGTTGTCGGGCAGATTTGCGGCTTCGGCGTCGACAGCTACATTGCCGCGCTTGACATTGCCATTCGCCGCCTGCAGAAGGATACCAAATGAATACGCGGCTGATTAACCTCAACACCAAGCTTGCCGCCGAGGAAGTCGACGCCGTTTTGATAACCAAGGTGCCCAACGTTACGTACTTCAGCGGCTTTCGCGGCGACAGCTCCGCGCTTATTATCGGCAAAAATGTCCGCAAGCTAATCACCGACGGGCGTTATACCGAACAAGCCGTCCGCGAGGCAAAGGGCTTTACCCTCGTCGAGCAGACGGAAGGGCTTCGCAAAAAAATCGTCGAGGAGCTTAAACTTTCGGGTTTCAAGCGCGTCGGCATAGAGGGGCTTGTCATGACGGTTGCCGAGCACGCCTATCTTAAAAAGGAACTTGCGGGCGTCGAATTCAAATCGCTGGAGCTGGACACGTTGCGGCAAGTCAAGGACGCGGCGGAGATTGATTGCATACGCGAAGCGTGCCGCATAGCCGACGAGACGTTTACGAAAGTTTTACCCGTCATCAAGCCCGGCGTGCGCGAGTTCGAGGTTGCGGCGGAGCTGGAATATTTCATGCGGCGTTTGGGTTCAGAGCGGGCGGCGTTCACCACGATAGTAGCGTCGGGTTGGCGAGGAGCCTTGCCGCACGGCACCGCCTCAGATAAGAAAATCTGCGCGGGCGAGTTGGTTACTATGGACTTCGGCGCGACCTTCAACGGCTACTGCTCGGACATCACGCGGACGATTTGCGTCGGGCGGGCGTCCGATAAGCAGCGCAAGATTTACAACGCCGTCCTCGACGCGCAACTTTACGGCTTGACGGTTATCACGGCGGGCAAGGGCGGTAAGGACATCGACGCGGCTGTTCGCGACCGCTTGACGACGGCGGGTTACGGCGATTATTTTGTACACGGCTTGGGGCACGGCGTCGGGCTTGAGATTCACGAGGAGCCGCGCCTAAGCAAGCTCAGCAAATGCGAACGGCTCCTGCCGAATATGATTGTCACCGACGAGCCGGGCATTTACGTTGGAAACTTCGGCGGCGTGAGGATTGAGGATACCGTTTTGGTCACGGCGGGCGAGGCTCAGCCCTTGACGCGTTCGCCAAAAAATTTGATTGAACTTTAGGAGGATGATACCAATGATTTCAAGTACCGACTTCAGGACAGGCTTAACGATTGAGATTGACGGCATGGCGTGGCAAGTCGTCGAGTTCCAGCACGTCAAACCCGGCAAAGGCGCGGCGTTCGTGCGCACCAAAATTAAAAACGTGGAGACCGGAGCCGTCGTCGAACGCACTTTCAACCCCAACGAAAAGATGCCGCCCGCCCGCCTCGATACCAGCAAAATGCAATACCTCTACGAATCCGACGGGCAATATACCTTCATGGACGTTGAGACCTACGAGCAGATTGAGCTTAACAAAGACCAACTCGGCAACGCGCTCAACTTCCTTATGGAAAACATGGAGGTCAATCTGCAGACGTTCAAGGGGCGGATTATCGGCGTCAACCTGCCCAACAGCGTCGAGCTTAAGGTCACCGAATGCGAGCCTGCCGTCAAGGGCAACACCGCTACCGGCGCGACTAAGAACGCCACGCTTGAGACCGGCTACGTCGTGCGCGTGCCGCTGTTCATCAACGAGGGCGACGTCCTGCGCATAGACACCCGCACCGGCAACTATATCGAACGGGCGTGAGCAGGGATTAGGAATTAGGAATTAGGAATTATCTTTGGCTGCTCGGCGACGGGCGGCTTTTTTTTGCAAAGGAGACCTCATGAAACGAATCTACTCATTGGACGTGTTGCGCGGCGTGGCGATTATGATAATGGTGTTCGTCGACGCGCCGCCCGGTGTCGCCTATCCGATATTCATTCACGCGCCGTGGGAGGGGCTGACCTTCGCCGACTTCGCGTTTCCGGGCTTCGTGTTCGCAATGGGCGTGTCGGCGGCGGTATCAACGGCTAAGCGCGAACCCTCAATAAAAAAAATCCTCAAGCGAGTAGCGACGCTGTTCGCTGTCGGGCTAATCTTCAACACGATACCGTTTATCTTCGCGTGGCTGATTCGTCCCGAATTCACGGCGGCAAATTTCTACAGCGGCGCGATTGAACACATGCGCTTTTTCGGCATACTCCAACGCCTCGCGCTGACTTACGCCCTCGGTATGCTTATCGTGCGATTTATCCGCAACGACCTCGGAATTCTAATCGCGGCGTTCGCAATGCTTATCGTATCGTCGGCGGGCTTCCACCTCTACGCGCCCGATAATCCCTTCGCCGAGGCGCACAACATAAGCCGCACCGTCGATTACCTGTTCGGCGCGAATCATATCTACCTGCCCAGCCACGACCCCGAAGGACTTTACGGCACCGTTGCAAGCGGCGCGTCGTTCCTGTTCGGATACCTGGCGGGGCGCGTCCTTATCGACACCGTGACGACGACCTTGGGCAAAATCGCCTTGCTTGGCGTCGCCGCCGTGATATTCCTAATCGCGGGCGAAGTCTGGAGCGCGTTCGACATCGTAGCCAAAAGATTATGGACGGCTCCCTTCGCGCTGATAACCACGGGCGTGGAAAGCTTATTGCTCGCCGCGTTGCTGTACCTGCTCGACAAATTCCCAAGCTCTGAAACTTTACTGCGACCGCTGTGCGCCATCGGTTTCAATCCGCTGTTTTTCTTCCTGCTGACGAATATCACGCTGTGCTTGCTCTACACAATCCCCGCGCCCGACGGCGGCGGCAATTTTTATTATTGGCTGTTCCGAGCGACGTTCGCCAACCTCGTAAGCCCCGAATTCGGCTCAATGATTTTCTGCGCGTTGTGGTGTATAATCTGGTTGCCGTTCGCCGAAGTGCTTTACAGGCGCGGCGTTATCATCAAGCTTTGAGGAGGGAAATTATGGCGGATTGGAAAAACAAAAAATTGAAGGACGTAATATCGGGCATTAAAGACGAAGAATTTGTTTTGCCGGTCATTCAACGTCGACTTGTTTGGGACGAAGACAAAATGGAACTACTTTTTAACAGTTTGCTCAAAGGATATTCTTTCGGGGCGATAATCGTTCTTGAAGAAGAAAAGGACTCCAAGCCTTTGTTTGCGTTCCGCAAATTTTCTCACGCCTTTTCCAAGAAAGATAGTGCTCCTTCATCTGAGGATATACCTGTTTTGTCGCGTACACAGTTTTTCGTTATCGACGGTCAGCAACGCCTGCAAAGCTTTTATATCGGACTGTGCGGCTCTTACAACGGTAAAATATTGCACTTCAATCTTTACAGCGATTTCCGTAATGACGAATACGAATTTAATTTTGTGTTTCCCGATAAGAAAAAATCTCTGAAGGAAAAGAATTTCCTGTACCCCGCAAAAGATTTATTCGAGAAATTATCTAAAACCAACGATGCTTATGCGGTTGCCGAAGAAATTATCGGACAATATGCGGTGCCCGAGGATAACAACCGATATATAGAACGCAATATCCAAAAATTTTACGACAGTATTTTTAAGGAAGAAACCGTCGGTATTTCGCGAGTTACACTCAATAAGAACCGTAACGAGATGGAGAATCGTCAGCGCATGGTTGAGTTGTTTCAACGTCTTAACAAAGAGGCAACACGCCTTAGCTTATTGGATTTTATCGCCTCGAAGTTAAAGGGCTTTGACTACAGAATGGAAAATTTTCTTGACTCAATCGTCGCGGAAAATAAGGAAATAGGTTTCGGTCAAGACGAGATTATAAAATTGTTGATGACTCTTCGTGACACCCCCTCACTTTCCATTACCGGCTTAGACGCTGCCAATTCAGTCGAATGGGCGAATTTTGCCTTGGAAAATTCCGATAAAATCAAGTCGACACTCAAAAGACTCCGTGAATTTTTGAAGAACACAGGCGACTATGATTGGTTCGGCACCAAAGCCGGAAAGAAATATTCGCCTGTTCCGCTTTACATTTTGGCGTACCACATTTTTTACAGCGAACACGTTAAAGACGACTTTGCCGACATGAAGTGTTGGCTCCGCCTCTCTTTGGTTAATGACATATTTGCGGCACGCGGCAACGGTTGGGATCCGACAAAGACGGGGCTCGAAAAGTTACACGGCGTTTTGAAAACCCGTCACGATCAATCTTTTCCTCGCACGGAACTCTTTAAGATTTATAAGAAAAATTGCAATGCATTTTATCCCGAAGTGAAAGCTGACAATATTGATGAGCTTACCAAAGGTAAAAAATATATTTTCTATCTTGTGTACGGCAGTGAATCGCCATTATTGCTCGGCGAAGAAGATCATATTCAATCTAAGGATTCTCTGTTGAAAGACGTCGGAAAAGGCAAGTTAACCGAGGCGATGATTAACAGCGTTGCAAATTTGGAATTGCTGAGCCGCGACGACAATAGAACTAAGGGCTCCAAAAAGTTAAAAGAATGGGTAAGGAGGCAGGCAAACAAGCAAGCATACCTTGATCGACATTTAATCCCTCCCGATGAAACTCTTTGGAGACCTACCAATTTTAAACAATTTCTGAAAGCGCGAGCTCAACTTATAGCCGACAAAATTAACAACTCTATGCTTTGAGGAAACGTCATGATTCAATTCAACGAGCCGCCGCTTTCGGACGTGTTGCCAATCCTTATGCGCGGCTTGCAAA
>CALFJE010000034.1 GCA_937877545.1 uncultured Selenomonadales bacterium
TTTGTCGACGGTATTGACGACGATTTTAATCTTGGCGATTTGGGTCATGCTGACGACGACCATCACGATTTTTTTCGGGTCGCCGGTATACGCGCCCTCGCCGTTAAGGAAGGTCACGCCGCGCCCTATGTCGGCGATTATCCCGTCGGCAATGTCCTTGGCGTGTTCGGAGATAATCAGAATCGCCTTGCGCTGATTGAAGCCGTCGATAATCTTGTTGGTCATCTGCGAGGTAACGTACATACAAATCAGCGTGAACATGGCGGAAGTAATGCTGAACAGCGCACCCGCCACAGCAACGATAAGGCAGTTGAAGCCGAAGATAACCGAGCCGATGTCCATGGAGTAATACTTTTTAAAAATCGCGCCGAGGATGTCAAAGCCGCCGGTTGAGCCGTTCATACGGAAGACAATCCCGTAGCCGAGACCGTTAAAGATTCCGCCGTAAATGGAGGCAAGCATCATTTCGTCGAGCGGTATCATGCCGTTGAGGAATTTGGTAGCGTCGAGCGCGAGCGAAAACATTACCGTCCCGATTATCACGTCGATTGTATATTTCTTGCCGAGCAGTTTATACGACGCGATTAGGAGCGGCACGTTGTAGGCGAGCGTCTGGATACCGATTGGCAAGCCCGCCAAAAAGTAAAAAATAATCGCAATGCCCGTGACGCCGCCCGTCAACAGGCTGCTTGGCACTACGAACAGATTGATTGAGGACGCGGCGATAAGACAACCCGCCATTATCCCCAGGTACTTCAGCGGATTCCATTGCCCCAAGACTGAGGTTAATCTCATTAAAGGTCTTTCCTCCCTTCAAATACGCGGGGGATTATAACACAAAATTTAATCTGTGGCTAAAAATTTTTTTTAATGGCGACCGCCATGCAAGTCAATGATTCGCCCTCCGATAAATCGCCAAAACCGTTTCACGGTCGAGCGGCAGGAACGTCGCTACTTTCTTCGTGCCGCCCGACGTTACCTTATCCGCCAAATATTTCAAATCAGCCTCCGATTGCACGCCGATTCCCAGCTCCGTGAAATTCGTCGGCAAACCCAATCCCCGAAAATAATTTTCCATGGCGTCAATACCTGCGCGGGCTTGCTCATCTATGGTGCCGCCGCTTATTCCAAAAATCTTCTCCGCGAATCCGGCAAAGCGTTCGGGCTTGACGTTGTAAACCGTCCGCGCCCAGCTTGCCCAGACCGTCGTCAAGCTCGCGCCGTGCGCCACGTCGTATCGTCCGCTAAGCTCATGTCCAAGTTTATGCGCCGAAAAATCCCTGTCGCGCCCCAATCCCGTGAAGCCCGTATGCGATACCGACCCGCACCACATTACCTCGCTCATGGCGTGCAAGTCTTGCGGATTTTTCAGCAGGGCTTTCGATTGCGCCATAACGTTTTTAATCAGCGACTCGGCGACCATATCCGTGAACTCGTTGCCCTCGATTCGGCTGAAATAGCGTTCCAGCGTATGCATGATTATATCGGCGATGCCGCAAATCAGCGGATAATGCGGCACGCTAAGCGCAAGGGCGGGATTCATAATCGCGAACGCGGGGCGCGGAGTGATTGCGCCGCGTTTGAGACCGCTTGCCTCGTCGGTCAATACTGCAGAGTCGGAGGTTTCGGAGCCTGCCGCCGCTATCGTCAAAATCACGCCGACGGGCAAACTCCTTTCAAGATGAGTTTCCTTAAGCCAATGCGTCCAAATATCCGCGTCGGGATTAGCCGCGCCCAAGCCGACCGCCTTAGCCGTGTCGATGACGCTGCCGCCGCCGATTGCCAACACGAAATTTATTTTGCCGTCAATCGCCTCGCGAACGGCTTGCCCGGCGAAACTCAAGCGCGGATTCGGTTTGACGCCGCCCATAATCCGCAACGCCGCAACTTTGCCCGTCAAAAGCCGCTCAATCTTGGCAACAAGCCCGCTCTTGACGGCACTGCCGCCGCCGTAGAGTATCAGCACGCGACTGCCGCCATACTTGCGAATTTTCTCCGCGACTTTATCCTCCGCGCCCGCCCCGAAGATTATTTCCGTCGGGCAACAATATTCAAAGCTCTGCATGACTTGAATCCTCCAACTTAGAAATTCACGCTGAAATTTTACCAATTCGAGGCGACTTGTGCAACAAAAAGAGCCGCCAAAATTTTTGACGACTCCAAAAAACGGAAGGTATTTATTTATTTTTCTTGAGTCTGCGCGGCTTGGGGCGGTTGCTGATTGAATTGCCCGCCTTGCCCTCCGAACGTGGGAGGCGTCATGCCGCCCTGTCCGAAGTTGCCGAAGGGATTTTGTTCGCCGAAGCTGACGGCATTGTCGCCGCTGAGGTCGGTGAGCGTCGTGAGGTCGCTTTGCGGCGCACCGAAGGCGAAGTTGTTGCCGTTGAGCATGTCGTTGCCCGCGAATTCGTCGTTGCCCCACATGTTGCCCTGCCCGAACATCGGAGCTTGATTGCCGTCAAGGGTCGGAGCCTGACCGCCGTCAAGGGTCGGAGGCTGTTGCGTTCCGTCGAAAGTCGGAGGCTGTTGAGTTCCGTCGAAAGTGGGCGGCTGTTGAGTTCCGTCGAAAGTCGGGGGCTGTTGAGTTCCGTCGAAAGTCGGGGGCTGTTGAGTTCCGTCGAAAGTCGGCGGCTGTTGAGTTCCGTCGAAAGTCGGGGGCTGTTGAGTTCCGTCGAAAGTCG
>CALFJE010000035.1 GCA_937877545.1 uncultured Selenomonadales bacterium
CCCCGAAGCCGCCCGTGCCGCTATGAAACCTTCCAGGTTTCAAGTCGCGGCGAGCGCCATCCTTGGCGGCTCTATATCTGCGGCTCCAAAATACGCAGTAAGTCGCCGTCATTGAGGCGGCTCTTTTTTTTCGTAGCGTCGCTATATGGTCAATCTGAATATTGACTGAAAAAAAATCTTTTGTTACAATCTGTCTAAATCTACTCGGCAGTGTCACGGAGAGGTGAAAATTTTGGCGAAGGTATATCAGGCGACGCACGTGGGCAAAGTGCGCCATAACAACGAGGATTCGCTGATAGTGATAGAACCGTCAACATTCGTGGTGGCTGACGGCATGGGCGGCGCGTCGGCGGGCGAAGTCGCCAGTCAAATGTTGGTCGAAACCGTGAAAAGTTTCCTGTCCAAATCCCCCGCGCCTTGGGACGAAAATATTTTGGCGCAGGCTGTCCTCTTGGCGAACGATAAAATCTTGAATTTGGCTCGACGGCAAGAGGAGTATCGGGGCATGGGCACTACCGCGACGATTTTGTCACTAGACGGCGAACAGGCTTACTTCGCGCACGTGGGCGACAGCAGACTTTATCGGCTCCGAGGCGACGCCTTTGAGCAACTGACGGCGGATCACTCCTACGTTGAGACTTTGGTAAGGCGCGGCGAACTTACGCCCGAACAAGCCCGCGTTCACCCGATGAAAAATGTTCTGATTCAAGCGGTCGGCGCGATACCCGAACTTTTTATCGATAAGGATAACTTCAAGGTCGAGCGCGGCGATATTTTTCTGCTGTGCACCGACGGCTTGACCAATATGGTTGAAGACGCTACAATCGCCGAAATTTTAAAGACTGCGCAAAGCCCCGCCGACGCGCTGATTAGAGCCGCCCTGGAAGCCGGCGGCAAGGATAATGTTTCCGTTATCGTCGCAGGAGTTGATTAACCATGTATCGCGAATTTGTTATCGGCGCGTTAAATTTCTACCATTCATTGTGCGGGGCGATAGATTGTGCGTTTCGCATTGCGCGTGACGCGTTGACGTAAGGGGCGAAGAGAATGATTCAGCGAGTCTTGAGCGGGCGATATGAGCTTGAAGAGAAAATCGGCAGCGGCGGCATGGCTGAGGTTTACAAGGCGCATGACCGCTTGCTTGCCCGCCCCGTCGCGATTAAAATCCTCCACGAGGCTTATCGTTCGGACGTGGAGTTTATTGAGCGTTTCCACCGCGAGGCGAAATCGGCGGCGCGACTTTCACATCCCAATATCGTGAGCATTTACGACGTTGGCGTCGCGGGCAACGACCACTATATCGTTATGGAATACGTCCAAAGTTCCACGCTCAAGAAAAAAATTCAGGACGAGGGCGCACTCGACATTTTGGACGCCATACGAATCGCCAAGGACATTGCAAGCGGCTTGACGCACGCGCACGCCAATAACATCGTCCACTGCGACATTAAGCCGCATAATATCCTAATGACGGCGGACGGACGCGCCAAGATAACCGATTTTGGTATAGCCCGCGCAGTGACCGAATCGACGCTGACTTACGGCGGAAGCGTTATCGGCTCGGTGCATTATTTTTCACCCGAACAGGCACGCGGCGGCGCGATAACGCCAAAATCCGACGTATACTCCTTGGGCATAGTGCTTTATGAAATGCTGACGAACAAATTGCCGTTCACGGGCGAAAACCCCGTAGCCATAGCAATGAAGCATATCGAGGAGGAGGCAATCGCGCCGAGTCGGTATCGCCCGCAAATCCCGCCCATGCTTGAGGCGATAGTCGGCAGAGCAATGAGCAAAAGCCCCGAAATTCGTCCGTCGAGTTTCGAGCTGGTACAGGAGCTGTCGAACGTGGAGGCGGCTTTGAGCGTGGCGGTACAGGGCGACCCCGACGCCACACGAGTTTTGCCGCGAACAGAAATTCCGTCGCGGCGCACAGTCCGCCAAGGTTTGGGCACGCAAGCCCCGCAGCAAGAGGAGCCGCCCGCCGAGCCTGTCGCGGAGCCGAAACCCTTTTACAAGTCGAAAATTTTCATGCTGATGATGGCGTTGGTGTTGATGATGGGCTTTGGAGTGGGAATCTTCGCGGCGTTCGGCAAGGTGCTCAACACCGAGGAGACAGTCACGGTGCCCGAAGTCAAAGGCAAGCAACTGGCATTGGCGCGGCAGATTTTGGAGGATAACAAGTTGCGCGTGAACATAGCCGAGACTTACGACGCGAACGTTCCGGCGGGGCTGGTGGTATCGCAAGACCCCGACGTAGGCAAGACCGTCAAGAGCGACCGCCTGGTTACGATTTACGTAAGCAAGGGCGGCGAATCGATTGACATGCCCGATTTGGCGGGTTTGACAAAATCGTCGGCGATTGAGCGGCTCCAAAAGTTGGGCTTGAATTTGGGCAGCGTTTACGAAAAGGATTCGTCGAGCGAGCCTGGTACAGTCTTATCGCACGACCCCGCCACGGGTACCAAAATTATTCGCGGGCAGGCGATTGATTTGGTTGTATCGCGAGGCGGCGGCGAGCCTGAGCAAAAGGTTGAAGAGCCGTCCCATTATAAAGAGCCTGAACCCGTCCGCAGTGAGCCGGAACCGACTTATCGCGAACCCGTCCGCGAGCCTGAACCTGAGCCGCAACCCGAACCCGTCTATCGTGAGCCGGAGCCCGTCTATCAAGAATCGGAGCCGACGTATCGCGAGCCGGAGCCTGCTTATCAAGAGCCTGAACCCGAACCGCAACCTCAAAGCGAGCCGACGCGTCATGAAAGCGAATTCCCCGAAATTCCGACTCAAATCGACGTGCCGAGCCGCGAGGGCGAACAGGCTAAGGAACGGTAAAAGGAATTAGGAATTAGGAATTGGGATTGAGGAATGGGGAATGATTTTTTGACATGACAGGGCGCGTAATTAAATTTTATAACAGTTTCTTTTTCGTGAGCGTCGGCGACGAGCTTATTCCCTGCAAACTTCGCGGACTGCTCAAGCGCGACAAAAAAGTCGGAGGCGCGGTCTGCGTCGGCGACTTCGTGGAAATTTCTCTGCTCAAAGATAAAAGCGGCGTGATTGAGAGCGTTCAGTCGCGCCGCAATATTTTAATACGCCCGACGATAGCCAACGTCGACCGCGTGATTCTGACCTTCGCCTTCGACGCGCCCAAACTTCATCCGCTCCTGCTGAATCGGTTCCTGGTGCTTGCCGAAAAGTCCGCGCTCGACGAAATTATAATCTGCGTGAACAAAATCGACCTCGCGGCGGAACGAAATTTTTTGGCGGAGTACGAATCGCTGTACAAAGTCCTGCGCGTGTCGGCGACTACGGGCGAGGGTGTCGACGAGCTAAGGGCTATCCTGTCGTCGGGCGTGACCGTCTTCGCGGGTGCCAGCGGCGTCGGCAAGTCCTCTCTGCTTAACGCCGTCGATAAAAATTTGCGCCTCAAGGTCGGCTCCGTCAGCGATAAAATTCTGCGCGGCAAGCACACCACGCGAATATCCGAGCTGATTGAATACGGCGGCGGCTTTCTGGTCGATACGCCCGGTTTCAGCGCGGTTGACTTGACCGAGGCGGGGCTTGATAAAAATAATCTGCGCGGATGCTTTAAGGAATTCGGGCAATTCGCGGGCGCGTGCAAGTTCCGCAACGTTTGCAGTCACAGCCACGAGCCTGATTGCGGCGTCAAAGCGGCGGTAGAGCGCGGCGACATTTTACGCGAACGCTACGAAGCCTATTTGACGTTGCTTGAGGAGGTCGGCGCGTCTTCCAAATAAAGCACCTCCACGCCAAACCACTGCGCGGCTTCATCCCACTCGTAACGGAGCCGGCAGATTTTTTTTGTCTCCCAGTGCTCGTAATCAAAAATTATCGCGTCGCCGTCGGCATAAAACCGTTGCAGATAATAATCCCAGCCGAGGAGCTTGCGCCGCTTAACGTCCAACGTGTCAAAGTACTTAACCCATTTGCCGTCGCGAAAGCCGATAACATTAGACGATTCGCCGCCGCCCGTCTCCGTCGCCAAAAGCCAAAATTCGCGCCCGTCGTCACAGCTTATCGGATAAATCTGCGTCCGCCCCTCAAACACGAACACCGGCACCGTATTTGCAACGTCACTGCCGCCAAAGCTGCTTGCCGCCTCGTCCGACTGCTTGGTCGCGTCGAAGTGGAAATACAGCTTGCCGAATCGCGCCACGCCCTTTGAAGTGTCGCCCTCAAGCAACGTCGCGCCCTCGATTCGCAAAGTATAAGGCTCCGCGCCCAATGACATCTCGCCGACGCGTGCGCCCAACTCCAACGCCATTGCCGAAACCTGCGCGGTTGCCATAAGCAAGCCAATCAGCACCGCCAAAAATTTTTTCATGCCAAACACCTCCGCGCCGATTGTAACACAAAAAAAGACAGCCTCAAGTTTTGAGACTGCCCGAAATTTTATCGCGTAAAGCCGAGCTTGCGTTCGTGCTTATATTTTTTTTCAACGTTCACGTCGAAATCCTCAACCTCAAAGCGCGTCAAATCTTCCTTGGTGACAATTTCGTCCTCGCGCTTCTTGACGATACGCTGAGCCTGCTTAAGCCACGCCTGCTCAAGGAGCGTCCGCACAAATCGCCCGTTGCCGAAATTTTTTTTCTTGGCGACGCGCTTAAACAACTTCCTGCAATGCGCCGCAACCTCGTCGGAAATGTCAAAGCCGCGCCGCTTAGCCATGAGCTTAAAAATATCCGTCAACTCGTCGGGCGTGTAATCGGGAAACTCCACGTGGAACGCAATGCGACTGCGCAAGCCCTCGTTGCGGTCAAGGAACTCCTTCATCTTGTCGGGGTAGCCCGCGAAGATAACAATCACGTCGTCGCGGTGATTCTCCATCTCCTGCACAATCGTATTCAACGCCTCGTCGCCAAAAGTCGCGTGCTCGCCGTCCGACAAGCTGTAAGCCTCGTCGATAAACAAAACTCCGCCGTGCGCCTCGCGAAATTTGGCGCGAACAGCCTTAGCCGTCCAGCCCACGTACTTTGCCACCAAATCCGCCCGACCGCACTCCACGAATCGTCCCGTCTGCAAAACTCCGTCCCGCGCCAATATCTGCGAAAACAATCGCGCTACCGTCGTTTTTGCCGTGCCGGGGTTGCCCGTGAAACTCATATGCAACGCCACGTTTTGCTTGTTCAGATTCATGTCCTGCCGCATTTTCTCGACGCGGTGCGCCGCGATTATCTGCTCGATAAGTGCTTTCTGCTCGACCAAACCAATCATCTCGCGAAAATCGCTGTAGGCGTCATTAACCTTTTCCTCGCTCTTGACCGTCAACCTGTCGACCTCGCGATAGGCGGGGTAAGTTTTATTCTTCAAGGAGCTGTTAAAAAGTTTCTCGCGCAGATTGAAGATGTCGGACGCGCTGAACGTCAACTTGTCGCCCATAGCCTCCAACAGCTCGGCGTCCGTGTAAAACGCCGCCTCCGTGTCGGCAAGCAACGACTTCAAATAAGCCAACGCCATATCGCGATTGCCCGCGCCCTCGTGCAACTCGATTATGTGAATGTCCTCCTGCAGCCGCGCTATCAGTTGCGGCGAAAAGCCCGGCTTGTCAGTCGTCTCGACGAATATGCAAAGCGTGTTGCGCTGATACCGCTTGACGGTCTCGGCTATGAAGTCGACGACCTCCTCATAGACGTGCGCAAATTGACCGTTCTTGACGCGCTCGCCGCCCAGCTCGATTACGACCGTGCCGCCCGCCGCATTTTCCAATACGCGTTCAAAATCGCCCTCGTCGCAACAATTCTCCGTGATGTTCGTGATGATGTTGATTCGGCGGCTGACAACGCGTTTGTTGGTGTAAAGCGCGGCGACCAGCAGATTCGACAGCGTAAAGGCGGCACTCGTCCTGCCCGCCAAGATTTTGTAGTGGACGGGTTGCCCGTAGAAATGATGAAGATTTTCCTGCGCGTAAATGCGGGCGAACTCCTCCTTAAACGTCGTGTCCGCCAAAAGCCCCGCCGCATCGCGCATTGCCGAGGCGTAAGTCAATCGCTTCACGGGGCAAATAATCTCGCTGAGCTTGAACGTTCGGCTGTCCAGACAGTCCAGCCCCAAATCCTGATTCACCTGATAAAAGTCGTAGTTGAAATTGTCGGTGTTGTTGGCGTTGTCGAAGATTTTGGCGAACTTCCGCGCAGTTATCTCCTCCAGAGCGTGAACGCTCACTTTGCCGATTCCGAATTCGTCATGTTCGGCGAAAAATTTTTCGAGGAGCTTGGACAACTTAACGCCCGTCAATTCCTTAAGGCTGTCGACCGCAATCAGCAACTGGAGGGCGTTTTTGCGCGCCCGATAAATCAGAATGCGAATGCCCTCGCCGTCAATGCCCTCGCTCAAAGCCGCGCTCAATTCGCTGAGTTGCGCCCGCGTAGCCCGCCGAGCCTCCGCCGAATTGTCGTTGACTTCCGCCTTGCCGGTGCAATTAACTTGGCACTTATAAAAAATCATACGTTATCCTCCGTAAATTTTATTCCTCGTCGGGAACCGGGACGTCGACCAGCCGAATAATGCGCCCGACCGCAATGTCCGGCATACCGACCGCGTTCAAGTAGTTAAGAAAGATTTCGTCGTAGTTGCCGCACTCTCTGATAATCTTCAAGTCCTTGAGCATGTCGAAGCCGTCGCCGCCTGCCGCTTGGAAGTTCGCCACTGCTATCGTATAAATTTTGTTCGGGTCAAGCGGTTGCCCGCCGATAAAAATGTCTGCAACGCGATGTTTGGGCGGTTTGGAAGGGTCATAGCTGAAAGTCATGCCGCTTACGCTGAGGAAGCCGCCGAACGACGCGGGATAATATTCAACCGAATGCTCCAGCATCTCGCGAACCGCCGCGCCGGGAATTTCAACCGCACGTATCGTGTTGCCGAAGGGGAATATCGCCAAAATGTCACGCCGCTTAACGTCGCCGGCAGGTAAGTCCGCACGCAATGTTCCGCCGTTGGCAATAGCCAAGTCGGTCTTCGCCGCCCAACGATAAGCGTCCGCCGTGAGGTTGCCCAATTCGGATTCGTTACGCCTCACCAACAGCCGATAGCTCGAAAGCTCCTTGTCGCTGTGAGCAACGACCTCGTCCAAAAGTTTTTCGGCTCTGTTGTTGACCTCGGCAAGCGTCGCAAGGATTTGCTTATCGGGGACGGGCGCAAGGGCTTTAACGTCGTCGGCGTCAAGAAGCTCGGCGCGTTTGGAAACGATTTTGTGATTCTCAACGTCAATGGTGGCGCGTCCCAAAAAGTGTTCGTAGCAACCCGTCTGGACAATCAGCGTATCCTTAATGCGAATGCCGTCGGCAAGGGCGGTGTGGCTGTGCCCGTCGACGATTAAATCAATGCCGTCGGTCTCGCGGGCAATGCGTTCGCTCGTGTACTCGGAGCTGGCGTCAACGCCCATGTGCATAAGCGCGATTAAAACGTCGCACTTGGGGCGGAGCTTTTTAATCATCTCGTTCGCCGCGTCGACGGGATTTTGAAATTCAATCGTCGTGACGTTGCTCGGATTGGTCTTGTAAGCGCATTCGGGCGTAGACAAGCCGAACACGCCGACCTTAATGCCGTTGAGCTTAAAAATTTTGTAGGGCTTGAAGACGCGCTTGCCGTTACTGCGGCGGACAACATTGGCGTCGAGCAACGGGAAATTCAAACCTTTGGCGAGACGTTCCAACTTCGCGGAGCCGTAATTGAAGTCGTGATTGCCGGCGGTCATGGCGTCGTAGCCCGCCGCGTTCAGCAGGGGAAGGATATTTTCGCCGTTGCTTATGTTGATGTTCGGCATGCCGTGTAAGGTGTCGCCGGCGTCGAGCCAAAGCGTGGCGGGATTTTTAGCCTTGACGGACTTAACCGCCGCCGCCAGCTCAGCCAAGCCGATACTCTGCCCGCCGTCGTCGGTGCTCTGAATGCGGCAATGCATGTCGTTGGTATGGAAGATGACAAGCTCCGCCGCCGCGCAGATTGCCGAATTCAAAAGGAACACGGCAACCAATACGCCCAAAAATTTCTTGAACATAAAATCCCCTCCTAAATCCTAACGTAGCCCGCGCCGACTTCCAGAATTTTTACGGCGAAAGCCTCAAGCAACTGCGCGAAGTCCGCCGCCGTCCCGTCAAAGTCAACATCAAGCTCCAGGCTCGCGTTCAGCTTGCGGACAAAGGCGTCGTTCACGCCCGAAAGA
>CALFJE010000036.1 GCA_937877545.1 uncultured Selenomonadales bacterium
CCTCCCCTGCCTTCGGGAAGGATTAAGATATTCCTGCAAGCTTTAAGCCGACTTGACGAGGCGGACGATTTGCTCCGCGCCGCCCTCCATGGTCTCCGCCATTATGACGTTGGCTATCGGCGAATCTTTAAGTATTTGACGACCGCGCTCGACGTTTGTACCCTCAAGCCGCACAACCACAGGTACGGGCAATGATTTGCCGTCGGGCGAAATAATTTTCGCGGCGTCGACGATACCTTGAGCCACGAGGTCGCATTTGTTTATGCCGCCGAAGATGTTAACGAAGATACCCTTAGCCTGACCGCCCTCCAGCATAATCTTAAACGCCTCGGCAATCTTTTCGGGCGTGGAGTCGCCGCCCACGTCGAGGAAGTTGGCAGGTTCGCCGCCGAAGTGCTTAAGGATGTCGACGGTCGCCATAGCCAAGCCCGCGCCGTTTACCATGCAAGCCACGTCGCCGCCCAGGTTGACGTAGTTCAAGCCGAGTTTGGAGGCGTGGAGTTCCTTGGCGTCCTCCTCGGTTTCGTCGCGCAAGCTTTCAATATCGGGGTGGCGATAAAGCGCACTGTCGTCGAAGTTCAACTTGGCGTCGAGCGCGATAACGTCATTCTCCGCCGTCACGACCAGCGGGTTAATTTCGGCAAGCGAACAATCTTTCTTCACGAAGGCGCGATGCAAGTTAATCATGAGCTTGGTAACCTTGCGGATAACTTCCTTCGGGAAATTCATTTTGTAAGCCATGCGCGTCGCCTGGAAGGGCGCAAGTCCAATCGCCGGGTCGATGTACTCCTTAAAAATCTTTTCGGGCGATTCGGCGGCAACCTTCTCAATTTCGACGCCGCCCTCCTCCGAACCCATCATCACGACGCGAGCAGTTTTCCTGTCGCCGACGAAGCTAAGGTAATATTCCTTTTTGATGTTGGAGCCTGCCTCAATCAGCAGACGCTTAACGACTTTGCCCTCCGCGCCGGTTTGGTGGGTGACAAGTGTCTTGCCCAAAAGTTCCTCGGCGTATTGGCGAACCTCTTGGAGATTGTGCGC
>CALFJE010000037.1 GCA_937877545.1 uncultured Selenomonadales bacterium
GATTGGCGTTGATAATCTGCGCGGCGTCCTCGGTGGTGTTGGCGTCGAGGATTTTCCGAATTGCGCCTCACCGTGGTGCGTCGTTGCCCAAAATATTTCCCGCGAAGTCGACAAGGATTGTATTGACCTTGAGCTTGCCGAAGACGTAACGTTCGGCGCGGAGGCTCGCTCTTGCCGCGATTGTGTTATAGACGCGCTCCAGGCGATTGGCGTTGATAATCTGCGCGGCGTCCTCGGTGGTGTTGGCGTCGAGGATTTTTTGAACTTCGCCGGCAGGTAAGCCTTCAGCCGCCGCATATGCCGCCAAAGTCTCAAGCCGCCCGTCGGCAACGCGATTGTGCGTGTGGAAGACGCCCGCCGCAACCTTAGCCAGCTTGCCGATATGTCCGCAAAGAATCACTTTGGCAACGCCGCGCTCAGCCGCCGCCTCCAACATGTAGCCGATAAAGTTGCTCGTCTGGATAATCGCGCCGCTTGGGAAGCCGAGGCGTTTGGCTATCGTTTCGCCGATTTTGCCCGGTACAAAAATCAGTTCGTCGAAGCCCGCCGCCCTTGCCACGTCGATTTGAGGGACGAGCGAATTTTTGAACGCCTCCTCGCTCATGGGGCGCAGTACGCCCGTCGTGCCGATTATCGACAGCCCGCCCTCGACGCCCAAAATCGGGTTTAGCGTCCGCTTGGCAAGCTCGACGCCCGCCGGGATTGATATTTCAACCTCAAGTCCGCCGACGTTAAACTCCGCCGCGACGTTGCGAATCAATTGCCGAGGCGCGGGATTGATTGCGGGTTCGCCGACGGGCAGTTGAAGCCCCGCCTTGGTGACGCGTCCGACGCCCAAACCTGCGCGGAAAATAATTTCGTCGCCAAAAATTTGACGCACCGTTGTGAAAACCGATGCGCCGTTGGTTATGTCGGGGTCGTCGCCCGAATTCTTTATGACCTCTGCGCGGATACCGTCAGCAAGCCTTTCGACACGCGCCACGGGGATTTGGAGCGGCGTCCCATCGAGCGCGATTATTTCCACGACCGAGACGCTTTTGCCCGTCGTCAGCAGAATCAACGCCGCTTTGACGCCCGCCGCCGCGCAAGCCCCCGTCGTGTAGCCGCTACGCAAAGTTTTAATCATGCGCCTTTAGATGCAGAAAATTTCTCTGCAAGTAATTTCCTGTAAGCGTCGGTATCGGCTTTTATCAAAGTGACAAATACCTCGGATGAATATTCATCAAGCTCTGCCTTTACCTGCTTTATCGGCGTCGGCTCAACGATGCGATTTTTCATTGGAGGATTCAATTTCCCTGCTTTGTCGTCTTCCCAAAGTACCAACATGCCGTTAAGTGCGTCTTCCGCCATTTCCAAAGCTTCATAAAGCGAATAACCGCACGTTGCCGCACCCGCAACATCAGGAAATTCAACACACCATGTGTCCGTCGATTCTTTATCCTTACTGAAAATTGCAGGATAAACATACCGCATAAAAAGCCCTCCTTAACGTTTTTTCGGCTTCAGCTCTGCATACTTGGGCATAAGCCTTCCTCCTCAGCGATTGTCATACATTTTGGCGTAATAATTTTTGTACTCGCCGCTGATAATCTTCTCCCACCAGGCGCGATTGTTGAGGTACCAATCCACCGTTTGCCTTATGCCGTCGTCGAATTTGGTTTGCGGTGTCCAACCCAGCTCGCGGGTGATTTTCGTCGGGTCAATGGCGTAGCGTTGGTCGTGCCCCTTGCGGTCGGTCACGAATTCAATCAGCTCCTCGCCCTTGCCGAGTATCTTCAAGATAGTTTTGACGACATCAATATTTGTGCGCTCGTTGTGCCCGCCGATGTTGTAGACCTCGCCGACAGTGCCCTTGCGGATAATCAAGTCGATAGCCGAACAATGGTCGTCGACGAAAAGCCAATCGCGCACGTTAAGCCCCTTGCCGTAGACGGGCAACTTTTTATCGTGGAGTGCGTTGATAATCATGAGCGGAATCAGCTTTTCGGGGAAGTGATACCGCCCGTAATTGTTGGAGCAACGGCTTATCGTCGCGGGGATTTGATACGTGCGCTGATAGGCTTGGACAAGCAAATCGGCGGCGGCTTTACTGGCGGAGTAGGGGCTGGAAGTATGCAGATTGGTCGTCTCTGTGAAAAACAAATCGGGGCGGTCGAGCGGCAAATCGCCGTAAACCTCATCGGTCGAAACTTGATGGTAGCGTTTAATGCCGAATTTGCGGCAGGCGTCGAGGAGGACGCTCGTGCCGATAATGTTTGTGCGCAAGAAAAGTTCGGGGTCTTCGATTGAGCGGTCGACGTGACTTTCCGCCGCGAAGTTGACAATGACGTCGGGTTTTTCCTCGGCGAACAGCTTATAAACGCCCTCACGGTCGGCAATATCGCCGCGCACGAATTTGAATTGCGGATTGGCTTGCGCGTCGGCTAAGGTCTCAAGGTTGCCGGCGTAGGTCAGCTTGTCGAGGCAGATAATTTTGTCGTCGGCGTGATTCGCCAGCTCGTAGTAAACGAAATTGGCTCCGATAAAGCCCGCGCCGCCCGTTACAATGATTGTCATAAATTTTTCCTCCCAAAGATTTTTACGTCATGATAGCAAAAAAAA
>CALFJE010000038.1 GCA_937877545.1 uncultured Selenomonadales bacterium
GGCGAGGACGTACTCAACGAGATTTTTTCCAAGTTCTGCGTCGGCAAGTGACGGCAGGATTGAACTCCTTAGAAAATTTAACGTTGCGCGGACGAATCGAATTGGCTATAATCGCCGCATGCGTAAATTTTTGAAAGGAGTTTTATTTATGCCCAAACCAGGCAAAGCGTTCATCTTCTTTAACTGCGACGCCGCCAAGACCGAGGCGTCTATGAACATTTTCTATAACCGCGAAATTTTTAAGGACAGCAAAGGCTCGCGCAAAAATCTTTGGAAACGCGTTTGGGAGGAGTACGGCGCGGAACGAATTCAAATCGCGACCGACGACCTCAAAACCGTAGAGCTGGCGATAATCGAGGGCGACCCCGTCGAGGCAAGCAATTATATTATGTTTGGCGCGATTCGGGCGTTCGACTGCTATTGAGGTTCACATGACTACAAAAAAAATCGCGCTCTTCATCGACGCCGATAACATTTCGGCGAAATTCGGCAAGCAAATCATCGATACGTTGGAGGCTCGCGGCGAAATTTTTATCCGCCGCATTTACGGTAACTGGGAAAAGTTTTCCCTGCACGGTTGGAACGAATGCATTCTGAACTGTTCCCTTCGCGCCGTGCAACAGCCCGACTTCGCCACGGGCAAAAACGCTACCGATATGTCCCTGACGATTGACGCAATGGACGTGCTCCACGACGGCAAGGCGGAGGTCTTCGCGCTCGTCTCCAATGACAGCGATTTTACCCCGCTGGCGATTCGTCTGCGCGAGGGCGGCGTCACCGTCCTGGGGCTTGGCACCGCGCAGGTTTCCAATTCCTTCCGCTCCGCTTGCAGTGAATTCATCGACCTGGCTCCGCCCGCCGAGTCTAAAAAATCCGCGCCCGTCGAAGAAATTCCCGCTCAAGCCGCCGACAAAGTTCAAGCCGCCAAGCCCTCTAAGGTCACGAAAAAATCCGCGTCCGTTCAACTGTCGCTGTTCGACGATAACGCGCCGCCCGTCGAAAAGCCTCAATCCGTCGTCGCAAGCCCCAAAGTCATTCCAATTCCCACCGCCAAGCTCCAAAGCGAACGCGATAAAAAGCTCCGCCAACTTCATGACATCCTGCGCGAATCTGCGCGGACTCACGGGGACGACGCGGGCTTTTCCCTGCTCAATCACGCGGGGCAAGCGATTAAGAGTAAGCATCTCGGCTTTGGCGTCAAAGATTTCGGCTACAGTCATCTCCGCGATTTTATAGCCGCCTTCCCGAAATTGTACGAAACTCGGCAGGACGCGACGGGCAAAAATTTCTGCTACCGTTGCATAGAGCCGAAAGCTCCCGCCGCTGATAAGCTCCGACAAGTGCATAATATTTTGCGCGAAACGGCTTCGGCTCAAGGCGACCAAAAAGGCTTCGTCGATTTGACGTGCGCGGGGCAAAACATTCGCAGTAAAAAAATCAGCATAAAGGGCTTGGGGCACAGCACGTTGAGCAAATTCGTCGCGGCGTTCCCGAAACTTTACGAGGTGCAAAAGGCGGGAAAACTGGTTCGCTATCGTTGCAGGTGATAAAAATTAACCGACCAATCGCTAGACAAAAGGTTAGGCGTCGTGTATAATTCTGAAAATTATTTTGCAAGAGGAGGAGGCTCGTTTCGGGTCATCCTCCTTTTGCAAGCGGAGCACATCGAGTTTTGGCTCCAAATATAAATATAATCGTAAGGAGGATTTTGGTTCACTCGGAAATTTTTTGTTGATTAAGTAAGGAGGTTTTAAGATGAGCGAAGGAGGAAGTTCGGCATTTGCCGTAGCGCAACAGATCGGTAAGTCGTTGTTCCTGCCGATTGCCGTGTTGCCGTTCGCGGGCGTCCTGTTGGGTATCGGCGCATCATTCTCGAACCCGACAACTATCGCGGCTTACGGCTTGGAGGCTACTCTTCACCCCGGCAGTGCGCTGTTCAGTTTCATGTTGATTCTTTCCAACGTCGGCGGAGCGATTTTCGGCAACTTGCCGCTGATTTTCGCATTGGCGGTCGCGCTCGGCATGGCGAAAAAGGAAAAGGGTATCGCGGTTCTCGGCGCAGCAATTTTTTATCTCGTGCTTTTGACGACGATTCACGTCTTCCTCGGGCTCGACGGCTCGATTCACGCCGACGGCTCGATTGACCCCAGCGTCAAGGAAGGCGCAATAACGTCAGTCCTCGGTATCGTCACGTTGCAGATGGGTGTTTTCGCTGGTATCGTTACCGGTCTCGTGGCGGCGGAACTTTGCAACCGCTTTTATAAAATGCAACTCCCGCCCGCGTTTTCATTCTTCGGCGGCACGCGTTTTGTCCCGATCGTCTGCATGATTTTCGGCACCGTGACGGGCGTCATTATGTATTTCGTTTGGCCCTTTGTGCAGAGCGGTATCTTCGCGCTCGGCGGCATAGTCCAGGCGGCGGGCTACTTCGGTACCTTCTTCTTCGGTTGCTGTGAGCGTGCGCTTATTCCTTTCGGCTTGCACCATATCTTTTACCTGCCCTTCTGGCAGACGGGTCTTGGCGGCACCGCCGTTATCGACGGGCAAACCGTCATGGGCGCACAGAACATTTTCTTCGCGGAACTCGCTTCGCCGAACACGGAGCATTTCTCGGTTGACGCTTGCCGCTTCTTGATGGGTAAATTCCCCTTCATGATGGCGGGTCTTCCGGCGGCGGCGTTCGCAATGTACACCTGCGCTCGTCCCGAAAAGAAAGAGGCTGCCGGCTCCCTGCTCTTCTCGGTCGGTTTGACTTCGTTCCTTACGGGTATCACCGAGCCTATCGAATTCACGTTCCTGTTCCTCGCGAAGGAACTCTTTGCAATTCACGTTTTCTACGCGGGCTTGTCGTTCGCGGCTTGCCATATCATGGGCATTGCAATGGGTACCACGTTCTCAGACGGCTTGATTGACTTTATCCTCTACGGCGTCCTGCCCGGTCAATCCAAATCCAACTGGATGATGATGTTGCCGCTGTTCGCAGTGTTCGCCGTCCTCTACTTCGTCACGTTTAAATTCTTCATTATGAAGTGGGATCTCAAGACGCCCGGTCGTGAAGAAGGCGACGAGGAAGTCAAGATGATGTCCAAGGACGAGTACCGCAAAGCTACGGGCGTCGGCGTTGCCGGCGGCGGCGCAGGCGGTGCGGCTCTTGCAAACCTCACTCCCGACCAGCAAAAATCTGCCGTCATTCTCAGCGGTGTCGGCGGCGTCGATAACGTTACCGAAATTGACTGCTGCGCAACGCGTCTGCGCTTGACGTTGGTTGACGGCTCCAAAGTCAACGAGGGTATCCTCAAGTCCACGGGCGCGGGCGGCGTCGTCATTAAGGGCAACGCTATCCAAGTCATTTACGGACCGAGCGTTACGATTGTCAAGGCTAACTTTGAGGAATTCGTTGAAGACATCCGCGCAGGCAAGATTGACCGTTCGATTCTGGAAGGCGCAAGCGGCGGCGGCGCGGCGGCTCCTGCCGAACCCGAAAAGCCCAAGATGCCCGACGCTACGTTTGGCGCACACCTTACCGGTCGCATGATGCTCATGAACGAAGTCCCCGACGACGGCTTCTCCTCGCGTGCTATGGGCGACGGCGTTGCGGTTGACCCGACTGAAGGCAAGCTGGTTGCTCCGGCTGACGGCACCATTACGCTCATCTTCCCGACCAAACACGCGGTCGGCATGGTCACCCCCGACGGCGCGGAATTGCTCATGCACATCGGTATCGATACCGTCAAGCTCAACGGCGAGAACTTCGAGGTTCACGTCACCGACGGTCAAGAAGTCAAACGCGGCGACCTCCTCGTCACGTTCGACATCAAGGCGATTAAGAAGGCGGGCTATCCCGTTGTCACGCCGCTTATCGTCACCAATTCTTCCGCTTACGGCACGGTTCGTCCGCTCAAGACCGGCGACGTCAAGGCGGGCACCGATGACTTGCTTGAAGTCCTCGGCTGAGTCGTTCAGATTTAAAACGTTCGAGTGAATAATATCCTTCCTTAAATTTAAAGCCCGTCGGAGACAATTCGGCGGGCTGATTTTTTTCGAGAGGAGTTTGACACCTTTGACCAACTACATTAAGCCCGCGTTCATGATTACGCTTTGCCTGTTCGTGCCGCCGCTGGGCTGGCTGTTTATGTACAAGTATTCAACTTACGACAGGCAGACGAACCTGATACTCGCCGCCTCGTGTCTGGCGTTTTTCATTTATGCCATGTTCGTCGGCAACAACGGAAACCTCTTCGGCAGCGAAACGGGCTTTGAAATTCGCCTGACGCCCGAAGAGTTCCGCGATAAGTACAACGCCGCCGCGCAGAGACTTGCCCCGAACCTCGGCTTGAAGATTGAAGAGCCTCTTGGCGATAAAAGCTTCACACATGAATTCGCGCCCAACCTCAAGCTCATCGGAACTGTCGGAGACGCGGGACACGTTACCGAACTTAAGATTTTGACGGAGCCGAAAAATCAGGACGAATCATTTCAAACGATAAACGTCCTGGGGCTTTTAATCGCGACGCTGAACCCCGAATTGGACGCGGAGGATAGGGGCGAAGTTCTTCGCGATTTGCGTATGCTCAAGGAGGTTTCCACCGAGGGCACCTACGATTGGACGACCAATCGCGGCTGGGTAACGTATTCCGTCCACGCCGACAAGGGCAACGTCACCTTTACCGCCGTGCTGAAATAAAAAAATCCCCTTCCGATTTGGAGGGGGATTTTTTTCGTTAAGAATAAATTTACTTTTTCATCTTGCTTAAAATACTTTGTCGAGCATCGTCGATACGTGCATCGTCAGGATTGAGCGCGGCAGATTTGTCAAGGTCGGCAAGAGCTTTTTCGTATTCGCCCATTCGCTCGTAACTTTCTGCCGGTCGGCGAAAATCGTCCGGTGATTCGGGATTGCCGTTAGCAATGCCGACCGCTTGAAACATAATCAGTAAGGCTAACGTCAATACAGATAAGGTTTTCATGGCAAATCGCCTCTTTTAATTTAATAAATTTATTATAAACAAAAGCTTTAGTCAAATATGTGTCGATAAGCTTCCTCATTTTGATACCAACCTCAAAAAAAAATCAGCCCCTCCGACTTTGTGACACCGCGTCATTGCGCCGTTGACTTATTGCCCTTCGCATGTTGCCGCCGCTTATCGACGCTGTTCACAACGCGGCTTGCAAATGATATAATCGCGCCACTTAACTTGAAAGGAGGGATTCAAATGCAGTTAGTCAAAGTTCGTAAGCGTTCGGGGCAACGCGTCAACTACGACCGCGACAAAATCTACAGCGCGATAGCCGGCGCAAATCGTGACGCAACAACGCCCGACGATAAACTCTCCGATACCGACTTGGAACTTGTGACGGACTCCGTCGAGCGTTCCATTGCCGCCAACGAGATTATCGGCGTCGAGGCGATTCAAGACCAAGTCGAAAAATGCTTGATGGCTCACGGTTTCTTCGACGTTGCCAAGCAATTTATTGTTTATCGTCAAAAGCACTCTCAACGCCGCGCCGCCCAGAAAAAGCTCATGGACACCTACCGTGATATTTTCTTCGCCGACTCCGTGGACATCGACCTCAAGCGCGACAACGCCAACATCAACACCGATGCCTCTATGGGAATTATGCTCAAGCTCGGCGCGGAAAGCTCCAAGTACTTCGTCGACAATTACGTCCTGCCCGAAGAATTTGTACAGGCTGACAAGGAAAATTGGATTCACATTCACGATAAGGACTTCAGCCTGATAACGTTCAACTGTTGCCAAATCGATTTGCTTAAGCTTTTCCGAGGCGGCTTTTCGACTGGGCACGGTTTCCTTCGCGAGCCGAACTCCATTCGCTCCTACGCGTCGTTGGCGTGCATTGCCATTCAGAGCAACCAAAATGATATGTTCGGCGGGCAGAGTATCAACGCCTTCGATTACGCCATGGCTGACGGCGTGCGCAAGTCTTTCCGGCGGGCGATTCGCGACGAGGTCAAACGCGCCTGCGCCTTCTGCGGCGTCACTGCGGCGGGCGAAATTGATTTTAATTTTTGCACTTATTCCGAGGGGGCTAATCCCGCCGCCGTCGACAGTTTGGCGCAAATCGTCGGCTCGACCGAGCTTGCGGAGAAAATTTATCGCCTTGCCTGCGCGGACGTCGAGGAGGAAACTCATCAAGCCATGGAGGCGTTGATTCACAACTTCAACACGCTCCACAGTCGGGCGGGCGCGCAAGTTCCATTCAGCTCCATAAACTACGGCATGGACACTTCGCCCGAAGGTCGCCTGGTGATTCGCGAGGTCTTGAACGCTATCGACGCGGGGCTTGGCAACGGCGAGACGCCCATTTTCCCGATTAGCGTTTTCCAACTTAAAAGCGGCGTCAATTACAACGTCGACGACCCGAATTATGATTTGTTCCGTCAAGCCTGCAAGGTCAGCGCGAAGCGGCTCTTCCCAAATTTCGTCAATATCGACGCGCCGTATAATCTGCAGTACTACAAGCCCGGCGATTACAACAGCTGCGTGGCGACAATGGGCTGTCGGACGCGTGTCATGAGCAACGTAAACGGGCGCGAGGAGTCGGGCAGTCGCGGGAATTTCGCTTTCGTGACGATAAATTTGCCTAAGCTTGCATTGGAGTCCAAAGGCGACGTTGAAGAATTTTTCCGCCTCTACGACAAATATATCACGCTGTGCCACGATTATTTACTGTGCCGCCTTAAAGTCATTGAGGAGAAGCACGTTTACAATTTCCCGTTCCTGATGGGGCAGGGCGTTTGGATGGATTCGGAAAAGCTCAAGCCCACCGATAAGATTAAGGACGTGCTCAAGCACGCGAGCTATTCAATCGGCTTTTGCGGTTTGGCGGAGTGTTTGGTTGCGTTGACGGGCAAGCATCACGGGCAAAGCGAGGCGGCGCAGGAGTTGGGCTTAAAGATCGTCGGACACTTGCGCGAGCGGACGGACGATTACACCAAGCGCGAGCGTCGGAACTGGACGACATTCGGGACGCCCGCCGAATCGACCGCCGGACAATTCCAACGCGCCAATCGCAAGCTTTACGGCACGATTAAAGGCGTCACCGACCGCCCGTATATGACCAATTCGAGCCACATACCCGTTTACTTCCCGATTTGCGCGGGCGAAAAGATTCGACTTGAGGCACCTTATCACGCGCTTTGCAACGCGGGGCATATCGCCTACATAGAAATGGACGGCGACCCGACCAAAAATCTTTCGGCGTTCGAGGCTCTGGTTCGCGCCATGCACGATGCCGATATGGGCTACTTCAGCATAAATCACCCCGTCGACCGCGACCCCGTTTGCGGCTACACCGGCATTATCGCCAATGAGTGTCCGCATTGCCACAGGAAGGAGCTTGTTACGGGCAACTTCCATATGGCGCGGCTCAAGCCCGACGGCAAATAAATAAACCCTCCGTCAAGATTCGGCGGAGGGAATTTTTTTGTCAACGCTTGAATCGCCGCTCTACCTGCGTGAATATCAGCGGGATTACGAACAGTATCGAGAAAAACGGCAGGAACGCCTTAAAGAATTTGTACGCCTCGACGCTCAGGAAGATTTTCAGCAGCGGGTAGACGATGACCGCTATCACGCCCAAAATCGCAAAGCCGATGATGATTCGCCATAATCTGTCCTTCGGCGATACGTTCGTCTTGAAGTTGATAAATTTCTGCTCCAGGAACCAACCCAGGAAAAACGCCAGCCCGAAGCCCAGTGCGTCGAAGGCGTCCGCTCGTGCCGTCAAAGGGTCGACTATAAGCTTTCCGTTCAAAACGTCTTCGGGATACGGCTTGAAGTACAGCCACAGGAACACCACTGCGCAGGTTATCAGCCCGCCGATAAAAAATGTCAGTTGCCGCTCCTTATCCTTGCCCAGCCATACAAAGATTTTCTCCGCCGCGAAGAACAGCCCGATTGAATACGCTGCGGCGACGATTACATCTTGCGGAGTATGCACGCCCAAGAAATTCCTGCTGAACGCGACCATTAGCACCGCCACCGCGCAGAGCAGGATTATCAACGGCGGCAAGACTTTCCTGTAGAAAAACGCAAAGCCGCCGTAAACCGCCGTCGCGAATTGAGTATGTCCGCTCGGAAAGGAAAAGCTCGACGCCCGTTCCACAGCCTCCGCCGACGGGATTAACTCAGCGTCCTTAAACCACGGGCGATAGACGCAAAACGTCCCCTTGAGCAATTCGTTTATCACGCGCCCGATTTCCGCGTTGAACAGGATAAATATCCCCGCGTGCTTGTTGATACACCAGAAAAGTATCGCGGGGATTGCCGCCGTCAAGGCACTCTTTGGCAAGTTGGATACCAGCGTAAAAAAGCCTTCGCCGCCCCAATCCTCGCGAAGCCCCTGCAGGAAAATCAAATAATCTAAGTCCACGTCAAAACTCCTCAATAAAGCCCATATTGTGAGAAACCAAAAACAATTCGCATTCGTGCGCCACGACATCCAAGCCCGTAAACAGATTGTCAATTATGACATCGGTAATCATTAATGCGCCGATAATTTCAAGCGGGAGACCAAATTGCGTAAGGATAATGCCGTAAGCCGCCGCAATTCCGCCTGCGCCGTCGGGTGTGGCAATGCTCAGTTGTATCGCAAGAAAAATTATTATAAACGAATCAATCAGCGAAAAACTGCCTGCCGCCGCCGAAATGCCGTAAATCGCGCAAAGGGTCAGCGCAATCAGTTCCGACGGACAAAACATGACAAACGCCAACGGTGCCCAGAAGTTGCAAAATTTTTCATCTATACGCAGATTATCCCGCGATACTTCAATAATTTTCGGCAACGCGGCTCCGCCATTGATCGTCGTAAACGCAATTATGAACGCGGGGAAAATTTTCTTTAAAAAATCCGTAATGCCAAGCTTTATTTTGAACTTTATGTGAATCAGCATGAGCAAAATAATCGCCGCGTATGTGATTATGCTCGCCGCAACAAGCTTCCATACTACAAAAAACTCCGAGAAATCGCTCTCCGCCAGCGTCTGGAAGATACAAAGGAAAATCATCAGCGGAATTATGCTAAAAACCTTATCCGTTACTTTAAAAACTAACTCGTTCAGCTCGATGACAATACTTTTTAAGTTAATTGTGTGATTACCCGTGAGCGTTATGCAAATTCCAATCAAAAATGCCAGCACCGTAACTTGTAAAATGTTTCCGTCCAAAAATGCCGCCAAAATATTCGTCGGAACGATTGACAGGAATAATTCTACAACTTTACTTATCGCAAACGAGTCGCCGTTTTCAACGAAGTTCAACGGGAAAAATACGCCGCCGACAAAAATTGTGAGGAAAATTATGAGCACATTCAAGAAAAATAATCGCCCGATAACCGTTAATCCGATATTGCCAAGCATGGTGCTGTCTTCAATCGCGCAAATACTCGATATGACTGCGAAAAATACCATAAAAATTGTTACGCTGACGATTAGTTGCATAAGTGTATCCAAAATCGGCGTGACAACTTCGTTGAGCAATGTATTTTGAACGTCCGGCGGCAAAAAATCCGCGAGGAACGAAAATATTATCGCCAAAACTATTGCGATTGTTATTGAACCGCCGGGAATTTTAATCGGCTTGCGTTCTTTGGTTGAAAAGGAAATCAGCTCATTGTAACCGTTTTCGTAGCGATAAATCGTTTTTGCCTCGTCCAAATGCAGGAGATTTTTCATAACAGCGTTACTCAAAATCGTGTCGGCGTCTTCAAACTCATTTTTAAGCGGGTTAAACGGTTCACCTGCAAGGCGAATAACGATTTTCGGCGCACCGAACCATTTTTTATTATAAACTTTGAACTCGTGCGTCATGCCGAAATGCTCTTGCCAACGAAGCAAAGCCTCTTCCACTACCAAACAAATTTTTAAGACATCGCGCCGAGAAACTTCGGCTTTTTCAAACAGGACAAGTAAATCCTCAATAGTTTTGGCGATATTTTCGTTGCTTAATTGCATTAAAAGATACTTCCTATTCAATCTCCGATTATCGGACAATCATAGTAGTCAAGCACTTCGTTTATCAAAAACAAATCGTAAATCTGATTGTCGATGAAATAAGCCGCAATCACGTCCTCCTTGCGTCCTTCGCTCAGAGCGTAGCCCGCACGCGCCAACAAGGTGTTCGCCGCTTTGAAGTCCAATTTCATTGCGAAGACTATCGCCAAGACGGTTTTCTTGCTCGGCATGTATCCTTTTTCGTTGCGTATCTTGGAAAAGATTCGCCTGTCGAGGTGCGCCCGCTTGTAAACTTCCACGTCCGTCAAATTCTTTTGCTTGATGAGCTTGTACAGGCAGTCGGAGAAGTGCGTGCCCGCGATGCCGATTTTGTCCTTCAAAGCGCGCACAATAACCTCGAACGTCTTCAAAGACTCCGCCGGCTCACCGAGGGGCGCAACGCTATAAGAATATTTCAAGCCGCGATTAGCCGCCGGCATATCATGGAAATTCTTTTCAATGTAGAGGTCGATTCGGTCTATCAAGCCCGCGTCGTGAAAGCTCTTCGTGGCGGGACGTGCAGTGAAGTCTTCCCGTACTTCCAACGTCTCAAAGCCGTAATGCGTCAAAATCTCGTCCGCCAACGTCAAATCGTAAACGCCCTTATCGAGGAAAAATGCTATCAGTACTTCCTCCATGACGTTCGCGGCGAGGCAATAGTGTAGCGGGTTTGCATAGGGAGCACGGCTCATCAAATTGTTTGCCGCGTCGAAATCCAAGCCCATTGCCAAGGCAAGTGCCCAAATCGTTCGTTCGGAGGGTGTATAGCTTTTTTCATTGCGAAGTTTATCGAAGAGCGCAACGTCTACGCGAGCTTTGGCGGCGAGGTCGGCTTCCGATAAATTTTTCTGCTCCATGAGCGCGAAGAGATAGTTCGCAAAATAATTTCGGTGCGTCTCCAAAGTCTTGGCGCGTTCGGCGTCGGTTATCGGTGGCGGGGCGTCGCCTAAGCTCGTGGAAAACAAGCCGCTCTCCTGCAAACTCTTAACGAAATCAGCCAATGCCTTATCGGTTTCGGGAGTGCGCCCCGTATCGGATTCAAATTGCCCGATGACGTTTTCAGCTATTACAAGCCGCCGCAGGTTGACGGGCTTGCCGAGCTTTTCCCTATACTCAAGCCAACATTTATCAAAGCAATAACGTTCCAAGTAATCTTCAACCTGCGCGAGGAGTTCGGGCTCAATCATCAATACAGCGGATATTTTTCGCAGAGCGCGGCGACACGTTCACGCGCCGTAATTTTTTTGCCCTCGTCGGTCGGATTGTCCAAGACCAACGCGATAATGTCGGCGACTTCGCGCATGTCGTCTTCTTTAAAGCCGCGAGTAGTCAACGCGGGACTGCCGAGCCGCAAGCCGCTTGTCACGAACGGAGAGCGCGGCTCAAACGGAATTGTATTCTTGTTGGCGGTGATGTTGACCTCGTCGAGGAGATTCTGCGCCTCCTTGCCGGTAATGCCCTTGCTCGTGAGGTCGACAAGCATAAGGTGATTGTCGGTGCCGCCGCTGACGATTCGGAAGCCGTCCGCCGTCAAGGTCTCCGCCAAAATTTTAGCGTTCTTGATAATCTGCGCGGCATACTCCTTGAATTCGGGTTGAAGAGCCTCGCCGAACGCCACCGCCTTAGCCGCGATAACGTGCATGAGCGGACCGCCCTGTATGCCGGGGAAAATCGCCTTGTTGAACTGCTTGCCGAACTCCGCGTCGTTGCAGAGAATCAAGCCGCCTCTAGGACCTCTAAGCGTTTTATGCGTCGTGGAAGTCACAACGTCGGCGTAGGGCAACGGGCTGGGGTGCAATCCCGCCGCAACCAAGCCCGCGATATGCGCCATGTCGACCATAAGATACGCGCAGACTTTTTTGGCGGTAGCCGCAAGCCGCTCAAAGTCGATTATCCGCGAATAAGCCGACGCGCCCGCAACGATAATGCGCGGTTTGCACTCAAGCGCGATTTTTTCAAGCTCGTCGTAGTCAATCGTCTCGGTTTCGCGGCTGACGCCGTAGGGGACGATTTTAAAATATTTGCCGCTCATGTTGACGGGGCTGCCGTGCGTCAAATGCCCGCCGTCCGTCAAATTCATGCCCATAATCGTATCGCCGGGCGTCGCAAGCGCGAAGTAAACCGCCGTGTTAGCCTGTGCGCCCGAATGCGGCTGGACGTTGGCATAGGCGCAATTGAAGAGCTTTTTGGCGCGGTTGATAGCCAACTGCTCCGCCACGTCAACGAATTCGCAACCGCCGTAGTAACGCTTGCCGGGATAGCCCTCGGCGTATTTGTTCGTCAAAACGGAACCTTGCGCCTCCATTACCGCACGGCTGACGATATTCTCCGACGCGATAAGCTCCAACTTGTTGCGCTGACGATTAAGTTCGTTCTCCACTGCCGCGTAAAGTTCGGCGTCCTTTTTCATGCCTTCCATCAAATTCATGCTGTAACCTCCGTTAAATTTTCGGCGACTTCATCAAGCCCAAAGCCTCGAATAAGCCAATCAGACCCTTAGCCGCCACGTCGTTTATTATTTTGCCTTCGTCGTTGAAGTAGTAGAAATTCATGCAACGGAACGAAAACTTTTTGCCCGTCGGCGCAAGCCCCATAAAGTCGCCGTCGTGCGTGCCGCTGCAAATCCAGCTCACGGCAACTTTATCGTCCTCCGCCGCCATGTCGACAATCTCCCAGTGAATGTCGGAAAAACTGCGCCGCATGAACTCAACCACGCTCAGATAGCCCGCGCCGCCGTAAAGTTTCGCCTCCGAAACCAGGCTCGCGAATTCGGCTTCGGGCGCGATAAGCTTCTCGGCAAGCGCAAGGTCGTTGGTGTTAATGCAATCCTTGAATCGAATCATGGTTTGCTTGTTGCGTTCGATTTTCATAGTACCTCCCAAATTTTTTCCGCCGGTATCGCTCCGTGACGCAGGATTAGCGGCTCCGAAGTCGTCAAGTCGATTATCGTTGAGGAGACGCCGAATTGACACGCGCCGCCGTCCAAAATTACCTCCACGCGCCCCGATAAGTTGTCGAAGACTTCCCGTGCGGTCGACGGCGGAGTTTGTCCCGATAAGTTTGCGCTCGGCGCGGCTATCGGCACGCCCGCAAGCCTTATCAGCTTTAACGCCACGTCATTTGCGGGGAAACGCACTCCGACGCTTGAGAGCCCGCACGTCACGAAGTCGGGCACAATTTTATTCTTCGGCAATATTATCGTCAAGGCACCGGGGCAAAACGCCGCCAATAATTTTTCCGCCGCCGGCGTGATTTGCGCGATTTTTGACGCCATTGCCACGCTCGCCACGTGCAAACTCAGCGGCTTATCCGAGGGTCTGCCCTTCGCCGCGAATATTTTTTTGCAAGCCGCCACGTTAAGCGCGTCCGCGCCCAAGCCGTACACCGTTTCCGTCGGGAACGCGACCAATTCTCCGCGCCGTATCAGCTCCGCCGCTCGGAGCAAATTCTCTTCCGTCGGCTGTAAAATTTCCGTTTGCATTCAAAGCCTCCCCGCGACTACGCGCTCAAGCCCCGCCAAGTCTTTAAAAATTTCCACGTCCGCGAAGCCCGAAGCCTCCATTAAATTTTTGACTGCCGCCGCCTGATTAAATCCGACCTCGACCGCCAAAAGTCCGCCCGTAACCAAAAATCTCGGCGCGTCGACGATTATCCGCCTGTAAAATTCCAAGCCGTCCGCTCCGCCGTCCAGTGCCAAACGCGGCTCGCGCCTTACCTCCGCCTGCAATGTCGCCAAGTCCGCCGTCGGTATGTATGGCGGGTTTGATACTATCGCGTCGAACGTTTTGCCTTCCAGCGGCGCGAATAAGTCTCCGCAAAAAAATTCGGCTCTGTCGGCGACGTGGAACTTTTCCGCGTTGAAACGGGCGACCTCCAAAGCCGCCTCCGATATGTCGACGGCGCAAGCCCGCGCAGATTTGACGAACTTTAAAATCGAAACGGTAATTGCTCCGCTGCCGACGCCCAAATCCGCGAACGTTACCGCCTTGCCGAGTCCGCGCAGATATTCCCCGACGCCCTCCGTTAAAATTTCGGTATCGGGGCGCGGTATCAGGACGTGTTCATTGACGGCGAACGCCAAGCCCATGAATTCGCGCATTCCCGTCAGATAGGCAACCGGGACGCCCTCAAGTCGCCGCGTTATCAGCTCGTTGAAACGGAACACGGCATCGAGCGGCAATTTTTTATCCGCGTCGACGTACAAGCTCAATCGCCGCCAACCCGTCACGTGCGCCAACAGTATTTCCGCGTCGAGCCGCAGATTTTCTATGCCGCCCGCTTCAAGCCGCGCCGTGCCCGTCCGCAAGACTTCTGCCACAGTTTTAATTGCTATCGCCTCCAAAAAAATTAGGAATGGAAAAATCATTCCCCATTCCTCAATCCCAATTCCTAATCAGTTAGCGCGGTTTGGCGAAAATCATGCGCCCCGCCGACGTTTGCAACGCACTTGTGACTTCGACGGAAATAGTTCGACTCAAGTAGCGGTGCCCGTTCTCGATAACGATCATCGTGCCGTCGTCGAGATAGGCAACGCCTTGCCCCGGCTCCTTGCCGTCCTTGACGACTTGAACTTTCATGGTCTCGCCGGGGATAACCACGGGCTTAACCGCGTTCGACAGTTCATTGATATTCAGAACCTCGACGCCGCGCAGTTGAGCGACCTTGTTAAGATTGAAATCGTTGGTGATAATCTTGCCGCCGAGCTTTTGAGCCAGGCGCACGAGCTTTGAATCCACGCCCTGCACGTCGTCAAAGTCCACGTTCATAACTTCGACCTCAAGGCTTGAATCCTCGCGAATTTTTTGCAGAATATCCAAACCGCGACGCCCGCGCACCCGCCGCAACGTGTCCGACGAATCCGCGATATATTGAAGCTCCTCCAACACGAACACGGGGATTAACAGCGTGCCCTCCAAAAAGCCTGTCTTGCAAATGTCGGCGATTCGCCCGTCAATGATAACGTTCGTGTCGAGCAGCTTGTAATTTTTATCCTTGTGCTCCTTGAGCTTGACGAGATTAACCTTGGTGCGTTCGGCGGGCGGAGTATCTTCGGGCGCGGGGGCGGCGGTGACCTTTTCAGGCTCCTTAGTCTTTTCCGCCTCGCGACTGCGCAAAATATCCTTTATGAAGTCGAAACTGCCGGTAATTTCCTTGCGCTTTTTAATGGTGATACAGACGCCCAGATAGCCGAGGACGAGGCTGAAAATGATTGGAATATAATTGCCGACGATTGGAATGCGGGCGAAGGCACTGCCCAAAAGGTTGGCAAGAATGAGTCCGATAGCCAATCCGCACGCGCCGGCGATCACGTCATTGATTGGCATTTTGCTGAGCTGCTTTTCGACGAACGAGGTAAAATTGCGGAGCTTGTCGACGAGATAGGGCGACACCAGCCAGCCGAGCAGTCCGCCGATAAATGCGCCCGCGATTATACAGACGAATCCGGCGAGGGTAAGTTGGAAGATGCCCGTTTCGACTTTAAAAAATTCCAGGTCGATGTAAGAAATCAGAAAAGGGCTTGCCTGTCGCAACGCCGCGCCGCCCGCTATGGCGCACGTCAGCGTTATGAAGAATTTTATCGCTTTATCAAGCATAAGCTTCACCTCCTGCGCGGCAAGCCTAGCATACTTTTCTGAAATTTTACTGATTAAAGCTTTCCGAGGAGGTTAGCGGTACGCTCAATGATTTTCTCTGCCAGGGCGGCTTTGGACATTTTGGGGAAATTTTCGACGGAACCGTTGCGGCGAATGATTGAGGCGATATTGGTCGCGACGCCGAATCCCGCGCCCTCGGCGGTAACGTCATTTGCGACGATGAAGTCCAGATTTTTTTCGACGAGCTTTTTATTGGCGTAGTCCAAAATGTTTTGCGTCTCGGCGGCGAATCCGACCAAAATTTGGGATTTCTTCAAGGTGCCCAGCTCGCGGAGAATGTCGGGGTTTTTAATCAGCTCCAAAGTCAAGGTATCGGCGGATTTTTTGATTTTCTGCGCGGCGGGCGATTTGACGCGATAATCGGCAACGGCGGCGGACATAATCACGGCGTCGACGGTGGCGAATTCGCTCAAGACAGCCTCGCGCATTTCCAAAGCCGACTCGACCTTGACGAACTTTAAACCGCTCGGCGGCTCAACGTCGGCTTTACCCGAAACTAAAACGACGTCCGCGCCCGCATTAACGGCGGCTTTGGCGATTTCGTAGCCCATGCGCCCGCTTGAGCGGTTGCCGATATATCGAACAGGGTCAATCGGCTCGACGGTACCGCCCGCCGTCACGAGGATTTTTTTACCGCTCAGAATTTTTGGCGCGAAGATTTTTTCGACCTCCGCGCAGATTTCTACGGGTTCCGGCAAGCGACCTTTGCCGCTCGTGCCGCAAGCCAATTCGCCCGTCGCAGGCTCCAAAATCTTAACGCCGCGTGCCTTTAATATCGACAGGTTGGCTTGAGTGGCGGGGTTGTCGAACATTTTGGTATTCATTGCCGGCGCGATTAGAATTTGCCCGTCAAACGCCAAAACCGTCGTCGTGAGCAAATCGTCGGCTATCCCGTGCGCCGCTTTAGCCAAAAAATTCGCCGTTGCGGGCGCGATTAACATTAAGTCCGCCCAATTCGCCAGAGAAATGTGCGCAACGTTAAAATTAGCCGCGTCAGCGAACATTTCGACCGACACGGCGTTTCCCGTAATTTCTTGAAAAGTCCTCGGCGATACGAATTCGACGGCGTGTTTCGTCATGATGACTTTGACGTTCGCGCCCGATTTTTTAAGGCGGCTTGCGACCTCAACGACCTTGTAAGCCGCAATTCCGCCCGTCACGCCGATTAAAATATTTCTTTGCATGGCTCAATCCTTCAGGGCGTAGGTGACTTTGCCCTCGTTAATTTCCTCCATGGCGTTGGTAACGAATTTGTTGGCGCGATTTTCCACGCGGCAGGGCGCACCGCTCAAAAGTTCGCGGGCGCGTTTGCTTGCCAGCACGACCAACGCATAGCGACTGTGCGTCTGCTTCAACATCGAGTCCGTAGAGGGATTAACCATGCTCAGAGGCGTTGCGTTGAGTTTCATTTAAAAACCTCCCTCGAAGTTAAATTTATCGGCATTGCGGGCGACCTTGCAACGTTCCGCCGTCAAAATCGCCTCAATCTGCGCGGCGGCGTTATCGATTGTGTCATTGACGACGACGTAATCATATTGCAAGCCGATTTGAATCTCGGCGACGGCGTTTTGAAGTCTGCGCGTCAAAGATTCGGGATTTTCGGTGCCGCGCCCCTCGATTCGGCGTTTAAGCTCCTCCAAACTCGGCGGCAACAGGAAAATGTAAATCCCTTCGGGGCATTTTTTCTTGACGTTGAGCGCACCTTGAACATCAATTTCCAAAAGAATATCCTCGCCGCGCTTGAGCCGCTCCTCGATTTTATTAAGCGGCGTGCCGTAAAAATTCCCGTAAACCTCGGCGTATTCGAGGAACTTCCCCTCCGCAATCCACGCTTTGAACTCGTCGACGCTCAAAAAATAATATTCTCTGCCGTCGACTTCGCCGGGACGCGGCTTCCTGGTCGTGGCGGAAATGGAATAGGCGATACCGGGCGATTCGGCGAGGAGTTTCTTGCAAATCGTGCCCTTACCCGTGCCGCTCGCGCCCGAAATTACTATCAGTAAGCCGCGCATTAAAATTCGCCCTCGAAGACTTTTTCAGCCGGTCCGGTCATGAAGACATGATTGTTATCGCGCCAATCGATTTGCAGTTCGCCGCCGTCGAGGATAACGGTGGACTGTTTGCCGGCAAGCCCGTTGAGATTCGCCGCGACCGCCGTCGCACAAGTGCCCGTGCCGCAAGCAAGCGTTATGCCGCTGCCGCGCTCCCAAACGCGCATGCGCAACTTGTCCTTGCCGATCACTTGCACGAATTCGGTATTGGTTTTACGCGGGAAATATTTATGCGTCTCGAACTTGTGCCCGATGTGTTCAAGGTCGATTTTCTTGATGTCGTCGACGAAAATCACGCAATGCGGGTTGCCCATGCTGACGCAGGTCATTTTGTAGGTCACGCCGTCAACTTCAATCGGCTCACCGACAATCTTTTGACTGCCGAAGCCGTCAACGGGGATTTTATCGGCGGCGAAAATCGGCTCGCCCATGTCGACGGTTATCAAATTGTGTTTCATGCTGACGGTAAGGACGCCCGCGCCGGTCTCGACGGTCAAATCGTCGTCGCTGAAGAATTTATCGCCGCTGAGCAGGTAGCGCGCAAAACAGCGAATGCCGTTGCCGCACATTTCCGGCTCGGTGCCGTCCGCGTTGAAAATCCTCATGCGCGTGGCGGCTTTCGTCGAAGTCTGCACGTAAATGATGCCGTCCGCGCCTATGCCGAAGTGCCTGTCGCACAACTGCCGAATTTTTTCGGGGCTTTCAAGCTCGTTGCCTGCGCGGTCGATTATTATGAAATCGTTCCCGCAACCTTGCCATTTTTCAAATTTCTGCAAAACAATCAGCCTCCTTTGATTCGCGCAGTATACTACTTTTCCGCGCCTCCTGCAACAAAAAATGCCGCCTCCTTCGACGGCAAAGAATTCCGCGCAGATTTATTTTTTATGGAACGCGCTCTTGGGTTGCTTGCAACGCGGGCAAACTTCGGGCGGCTCGTCGCCAATGTGTTCGTAGCCGCAAATACTGCAGACCCAAACCGTACCGGTTGCCTTAGTAGCCTCGGCTTGTTCCTCAACGGCGGGAGCCTCCTCAACGTCGGGCAGCGTCATAATCCTTTGCGCGGCGAGGTTTTCATAGCCCAACGGCGTGTGCGTCGACAGGTAGACCGTCGGATTAGCCTTGATAAAGGCGCGGACTTTGCTCAACGTGTCGCGGGCGGCGGGCAAATCCTCAAACACGACCGACAATTTATTTTCCAACAACGCCTCGTCGCTGTAGGTAACGTCGCCGTGAATCATGTAGAATTTGTCGCCCGCCTCGACAATGACGATACTGTTGCCCTTCGTGTGACCGGGCGCGAAGATATACCAAACGCCGTCGGCAATCTTTTGGCTTTTGGCGAAATTTTTATAAGCTCCGTCGGTGAAGTCGACGCGAACAACGTTATCGCCCGTCAAGCCCATATCGTCCGCCTCAATCCGCGAAATGTAAATCTTGGCGTTCGGGAAGGAGCGCAGTTCGCCGGTATGGTCGGGGTGCTTGTGCGTGATAAGAATCTTCGACACCTGCGCGGGGTCGTAGCCCAAATTTTTAAGCGCGTCGACGTAATCGGCAATTTTGTCGCCGAAAGTGATAACGGATTTGTCGGTGACGGCGGGCGGCTCGAATTCGGCGGGAACTCCCGTGTCGACGAGGATAATTTCCTTGCCGGTGTCGATAACGTAATTTTGCAGGCTCGAACGGAGCTTAGCCTCCTTAATGGAGCCTTCGGGCAAGCCGCCGCCGCAAGCGAACGACTTCATCATATAGCCGCCGTCGTAGAGCTTGACCGCCGAAATTTTAATCGCGGATTTAAGCTTGAACGCCGAGGCAGGTTGACCGCAAACGGGGCAAGCTTCGGGCGGAGTGTCGCCGGTATGTTCGTAGCCGCAGATACTGCAGACCCATTTTTTCTGCGCGGGAGCCTCGGAAGTTCTGGGCGCGTATTTTTTCAACAGCTCGTCGATAACAACGCCGTGATGCCATTCTTGCTCGGCGAAAATTTCCATTTCGTCAGCCGCCGTCGTCAAGCCCGCCGCCCGAACTTTATCCGCCAATGCCTTGACGTTTGCCTTGCCGCTGTACTCGGCTTTTGCCACGCCCGCAACGAATTGCCAAAAATCCTTGGGATACTTGCCGACCAACGTGGCGTAGAAGCCCGCGTGCACCGCCTCTTGATTCGCCGACTCGATAAAGACCTGCGCCGCGTCGTCAAGCCCCTGCTCCTTGGCAAGACGCGCCAGCGCGTAGTACATCATGACACCGTTAGCCTCGCCCTGTGCCAATGCCGCCATAATCGGTTCAAGCTCCGTGCCTTTCACCAAGCCGTGAATACTCTCCGACATATAAATCACTCCTAAAATATAATAATCGCCTGTTCAATCGTTCGGGTCGTCGACGTAATCAATCTCGGAATAGCCCGCGTGCAATGTAATTTGGTGACGCAAGCCCGCCGGTATGAAATACGTATCGCCCGCGCTGTAAACTTTGCTCACGCCCTCGGCGGTGAACGTGCACGAGCCGCTTACGACACATCTTAACGCCTCAGCCTCCGACAGCCTCCTTGTAAGTGTTTAGCGTATTATCAGCCGCCGCCGTCAAAAAGCCCGTATCGGCTCCCAGAGCCAGGAAACTTACGCCCAAATCAACGAAACGCTTAGCCTGCGCGGTCGTCAAGGCGATAGTGCCGACGGGCTTTCCCAAGGCGCGAATGCGCTTAATCATGTCGTCCATAGCCGCCTCAACTTCGGGGTGGAAAATGTTAATGCCGTGCCCCATGTCGACGGCGAGGTCAATCGGCCCGAGAAAAATCGCGCCGACGCCGGGCGTATTTGTGATAGCCTCCAAATTTTCCATGCCGCGAACGCTCTCAATCTGCGGCAGGATACAAATCTCATCGACGTTGCGCTCCAGATAATCGGCGTGGCGACCGAATCGCCCTGCGCGGACAGCCGTCGCTCCGAAGCCGCGATTGCCCCTCGGCGCGTAGCTTGCCCAATACATGATGTCTTCGGTTTCCTCGCCCGTCTCGACCTTCGGGATAATGATATTCTGAATGCCGCCGTCGAGGAGCTGCTTGATAATGCCCGTGCCGGCTTGCGGAATGCGGACGACGGGCGTCATGTCATAGGCGGCTATGGCGCGGGCGATGTCCAAAATCGTCGTGACGGTATGCCCGCCGTGTTCGCCGTCCACGAACAGCCAATCGTAATTGCTCGTCGCCAAAATCTCCGCGACCTCGGCGGACGTCGTCTCTTGCCCCACGCCGTATTGAAGCACGCCCGCCTCTATGCCGTGTTTGAACTTGTTATGAAGATAATCCTTAACCATTGGCATAAAACTATCGCCTCCGTGAATTTTTTATCAGTTTATGACGGGCGCGGGATAAATTCAATTTACAATGCGGCGAATTCGTAAACCGCTTGCACGGAAAATCAGATATGTAAAAGTAACGGCTTGAGCGGCGCGGGCATCCACTCGACCAAAAGCTTCGCCAGCTCCCGCGACGAAATTTCCCGTCTGCCCAAAAACCAATCGTTAATCGTCTCGGATATTGCCCGCATATAAAATCGCAGGCACCAATTTTGCTCGTCCGCCAGCTCGCGCAGATTGTGTCGCGCCTTTATCCACGCCGCCAGTAATTTAATCGCGTGGTCGTTCGTGGCGTAGCGGAAAGAATTTTGCCCGACCGCGTTCTTCAGCAAGTTGGTATAAAAACGTTCGTCCTCCAGCGCAATCTCCATCCACTTGCAAACAACGTCCTCGAACGAATCGCCGCGCCCGAAATTTTTAATCGACGCCTCAACCCGCCGATTGTAAATCCACGCCATTAAATCATACTTATCGCGGAAGTGATTATAAAATGTCGGCGGCGTCAGCCCGCAATTCGCCGTAAGCTCCTTAATCGTGATTTTGTCGACGCCTTTAAATTTTGCCAGCTCCTTGAGCGATTCGGCGAGCAATTCCTCGGTGCTCTGTCTGATTATCATAGGCGACCCCCTCAAAAATTTGGTGACATTTTCCACAAGCTTTGATATAGTTGTCAAGCAAATTTCGGAATGGCGGTGAAGAATCATGCGGCAAAGGATTATCCGAGCGTTGACGGCGGCTCTTGTGGCGGGCAATTTGTTCCTGCCGAGTGTGGGCAATGCCGAGGTTCAAACTTACGAGGGCGTCGGCGAATACATCATGAGCGACTTTGAAACGCCCGACGTCGCCAAGCAACGCGCCAAACTCTACGCCGAACGCGCCGCGCAGGAGCAAGCCGGCGTTTACGTCAAGACTTATTCGCGCATGGAGAATTTCAAGCTGATTGACGACGAGATTGTCACCATGACGAGCGGCATCCTCAAGGTCTTGAACGTCGATTATAATCTTGTGCCGATTGAGCACGGCGGCATTATGTATCGCGCCACGATTTCGGCGAGTATCGATACCGATAAGGTCGACGAGTGGCTTACCCAAGGCGTATCCGAGCGCAAATCGCTTATCGAGAAGAATCGCGAGCTTCAGCGGCAGTTGGACGAGCAGGAAAAGTTAATCGCTCAGCTGAAGACTAAGGCGCAACGTTCGGATAACCCCTCCAAAGACGACGCGCTTAAGGCGGAGTTCGCGACGGCGGATAAAATATTCATGTCGAACATCAAGCTTGAAGAGGGCGACCGTTTGAACTTGGTGATAGCGGATTGGGCTTACGAGGCGGCGGTTAAGTGTTGGACGGAGGCGATTGAGCTTAACCCGAACAATTTTTTGGCGTACGAATCGCGGGGCTATTATTTTCATTTGGGGCACGTCGGACGCTTTGACGAGGCGATAGCCGATTACACGCGGGCGATTGAGTTGCGTCCCGCCGTGGCGGAAAATTATTTTTATCGGGGCGAAACTTATATGCACGTCGGCGAGGTTCAGCTTGCCAAGCGCGACTTTGAGCGGGCATTGGGCTTGAATCCGCAGATGTCGGCTCCTTTGGGCGAGTTGGCGTACATTTACGCGACGAACGGTGACACCCGCAAGGCGATTGAGTATGCGAATCGTGCGCTGGAGTACAACGAGCGGAATTGGCGGGCGTATTACAGTCGGGGGCTGGCGTTCTTTGCGCTGGGCGACTTCGAGACTGCGCTGGCGGACGGCAAGTCGGCTTTGGAGTGGGGTTGCGCGGACGCTTATCAGCTGATTGGCGATTGCTACGATAAGTTGGGGCTTCGCGACGAGGCGGAATATAATTGGGAGCTTGCCAAAGACCCGCCGGCGTTCGGTTAATTCCGGAGAGCGATTGTCCCCCCTTCAAACAAGCGTGGATTTTATTTAACTTTCTTTTGCTTGTCCAAAGACGGCATCACGCAAATGCGCCGACGGAGGAGCCGCCATCCTTGGCGGCTCCTTAAAATCGTAAGTTTATGTAAGGAGAATTCTTTTGAACGCAACTATCAGCAGGATTGAGGCGGGCAGTCTCGCCGAGGAATTGGAGCTTGCGGCGGGCGATAAGATTTTGCAAATCAACGGGCAGACGCCGCTCGACATCATCGATTTGAGTTTCCGCCTCGCCGAGGAGGATATTGAACTGCTTATCGAACACGCCGACGGACAACGGGAGCTTATCGCGTTTGAAAAGGACATCGACGAGGAGCTGGGCGCGGAGTTTGAGTCCGCCGTTTTCGACGGCATTAAGCGTTGCAAGAATCATTGCGTGTTTTGCTTCGTCGATATGATTGCGCCCGATATGCGCCCGACGCTTTCAATCAAGGACGACGATTATCGGCTGTCGTTTTTGTTCGGCAACTTCATCACGCTGACCAACCTCACGCCGAAAGATTTCCGCCGCATAAAAAAATATCACCTGTCGCCGCTGTTCGTATCGGTGCACGCCATGAATCCCGACGTACGGGCAAAAATGTTGCGAACGCCGCGAGCCGCGCAGATTCAAGCGCAACTGGACGCCTTGCAACGGGCGGGCGCGGAGTATCATACGCAAGTTGTCCTCTGCGCGGGACTGAACGACGGCGCGGAATTGGACTTCACAATCGCTGAGATATTGAAGCGGCGACCGCACGCTTTGAGCCTGGCGATAGTGCCCGTGGGCGTCACGCGTCACCGCAAAGATAAATTCCCGCTTAAACAATTCGACAAGGCGGGCGCGATTAAAGTTATCGAACAGGTCGAGGCGTTTCAAAAAAAAATCCGCGCAGAGTCGGGACGGACGTTCGTTTACCTCGGCGACGAATTCTATCTGCTTGCCGAAAGGGATTTGCCGCCCGTCGAGTACTATGACGACTTCCCGCAAATCGAAAACGGCATCGGCATGACGCGCAACTTTATCGAGGAATTCAGGGACGCGGAAAAATCATTCCCCATTCCTCAATCCCAATTCCAAATTGACGTTGTAAGCGGTACGTCCTTTGCCAAAGTTTTGCATAAGCTGATTGACAAGCCGAACGTGCGAATCGTCCCCGTTGTAAATAAATTCTTCGGCGAACGCGTCAACGTGTCGGGCTTGCTGACGGGGCAAGACATAATCGCGGCGTTAAAAGCTTCGGGCGGGCGGCGCGACTTGATATTGATACCGGCGACGGCACTCAAGGCGGGCGAGGAGATTTTCCTTGACGACGTGACTTTAGCCGACCTTAGAGAAACCTTCGCGCCCGCGCAGATTGTTCCGATTCATGACGGATTTGAATTCCGGCAAGCATTAGGAGGAAATTTTTAAATGAGCAAACCGATAGTGGCGGTGGTGGGGCGTCCGAACGTCGGCAAATCGACGCTGTTCAATCAGATTGGCAAGCGGCGGGTGTCGATTGTCGACGATATGGCGGGCGTGACCCGCGACCGAATTTATATGGACGCCACGTGGCTCAACCGCGATTTTACGCTGATTGACACGGGCGGCATCGAGATTAAGACCGCCGATAAAATGTTGACGCAGATACGCGCCCAGGCAAAGATAGCCGTCGACGAGGCGGACGCGATTATTTTCGTTGCGGACGGACGTGCCGGCTTGACCGCTGCCGACGAGGACATTGCCCGCTTCCTGCGCGGAGCCGACAAGCCCATTGTCCTTGCCGTCAACAAGATTGACACGCCGAATCTTGAGAGCGAACTCTACGAATTTTATAATCTCGGCTTGGGCGAGCCTATTGGCATTTCCGCCAGCAACGCGCTAAATTTGGGCGACCTCCTCGACGCCGTGATTAAGACCTTCCCCGCGACGAACGAGGAGACCCGCGACGAGGACGAGATACGCATTGCGGTTATCGGGCGTCCGAACGTCGGCAAGTCGTCACTTGTCAACGCCCTGCTCGGCGAGGAGCGCGTTATCGTCAGCGACGTGCCCGGTACCACCCGCGACGCCATTGACACGCATTTTTTCCTCGACGGTACCAAGTTCACGCTGATTGATACGGCGGGCATGCGGCGCAAGTCCAAGATTGAGGCTCCCGTCGAACGCTACAGCGTGATTCGTTCGCTCAGGGCGATTGACCGCGCCGACGTCGTTTTAATGCTGATTGAGGCTCCCGTCGGCGTCACGGAGCAGGATAAAAAAATCGCCGGCTACGCGCACGATTCGGGCAAGGGTTGCGTTATCGTCGTCAACAAGTGGGATATTTTCCCGAACAAGCACGACCGCTCGACCAATCGCTTTACCGACGACCTGCGCGAACGTCTCGGCTTCCTGCAATATGCGCCCGTGGTTTACGCCAGTGCTTTGACGGGGCAACGCGTCGACCGCGTGACCGAGCTGGTTAAGTTCGTCGCGGAGCAACAATCCATGCGCATTCAAACGAGTATCTTAAACGAGCTGATTCGCGACGCCGTTGCCGTCAATCCGCCGCCGTCCAAGAAGGGCAAAGCCGCCAAGATTTTCTTCGTGACGCAAGCCGACATTTGCCCGCCGAGGTTTATAATCTTCGTCAATGAGCCGGAGCTTTTGCATTTTTCGTATCTGCGCTTCATCGAAAACCGTCTGCGCGAGAGTTTCGGCTTTGAGGGCACGCCGCTGAAATTTATCGTCCGCAAGCACAATCAAAAGGACGACGAACAATAACAGATTAAGGTACATAAAGATGAGCAATGGACAAAAGTTTAAAATTTTTTACGAATGAGCCGGAAAGAGATTTGTACAGTAAGTTTCAAAGTCTCTTGAAAGGCAATGCAAATTTTTTTGATGTCATAGTGGGATATTTTCGGACGAGCGGATTTTTTCTGATGTGTGACGCTTTGGAGTCGATAAGAAAGGTTAGAATCCTTGTGGGATTGAATGTTGATAAACTTACAGCGCAGATTATGAAAGATGATTCGCGTAGTATATTTTCACCAACGTTGAAATTTGCGAAGGAGAATTTTTTAAAGTCGGTCAAAGATGAGTTTGATGATTCTGATGTGAGTTATAAAATCGAGTACGGAGTAAAAAGATTTTTGGAGTGGATAAAGTCCGGGAAATTGGAAATTAGAATCTATACGGAATCTCCGCTTCATGCGAAGGTTTACATTACTCGAAGTTTGGCAAGTGAAATCACGGAAAATGTTGACAGCGTTATAACCGGCTCAAGTAATTTTTCGGAGGCAGGTCTTGTCACCAATTTGGAATTTAATGTTGAGTTGAAGGATTATGCCGACGTAAAGTTTGCTTACGATAAGTTTGAAGAGCTTTGGAAATACGGCGAACCTGTGAGCGATGAATATATCGAGGTCATTCAAAATCAGACGTGGCTCAGAAGTGACATTACGCCCTATGAGATTTACTTGAAGACACTTTACGAATTTTTTAAGGAAGAAATCAACGCCGATAAAGAATTTTCGCTTGAAAATTTGTTGCCGGAAAATTTTATACGTTTGCAATATCAAATGGATGCGGTTATTCAAGCGAAAAAAATTCTTGAAGGATACGGCGGAGTTTTTATTTCTGATGTTGTCGGATTGGGAAAGACTTATATCTGTGCCATGCTTGCGAAATTGCTTGACAAGGGCAGGAAGTTAGTGATTTGTCCGCCCGTGCTCGTCAAGCAATGGGAAGATGTCTTGTTCAAATTCAATGTTTCGGCAAAAGTCGAGTCGCTCGGCAAACTGGATAAAATTATTGATGACGGAGTGGAGCAGTTTCAATATGTCTTTGTTGACGAATCGCATCGCTTTCGTCGTGAGACCACCGAGAGTTTCAGCAAGTTGCACAAGATTTGTTACGGCAAAAAAATTATTCTTATTTCGGCGACGCCAATCAATAATTATTCGACGGATATTGAAAGTCAGATTTTGCTATTTCAATCGAAACACAACAGCACGATAGCGGGAGTACGCGACCTTGAAAGATTTTTCGGCAGACTGGAGAAGAAAGCTAAAGAATTTGAAAAGGATTCGCCGGAATATTTGAATCAACTCGCTAAAAATTCCGGAGAAATCCGCGATAAGATTTTGCGCTACATAATGATTCGTCGGACACGCAATGAGATTTCAAGGTACTATTCCGATGACTTGAAGAAAAATGGCGTGAAGTTTCCTAAGCTCGGAACGCCTTTCCCTGTTACTTACGATTTTGACGCCGACATTGAGAAAACTTTTGCGGATACAGTCAGCATAATTAAAAATTTCAAGTACGCCCGATATATGCCGCTGAAGTATTTGCCGCCTTCAAAGAAGTATGCGAAGATGCAGACCGCTCAAAGAAATTTGGGAGGATTTATGAAGTCAATCCTCGTCAAGCGTCTGGAGAGCAGTTTTTTCGCGTTTAGAAATACGTTGCGTCGTTTTGAGGAGTCATATCAAAAATTTATCGAAATGTTTTCGTCAGAAGATGTGTATATCAGCAAGCAGGTTGATGTTTATGAACTTTTAAATAGCGGCGACGAAGACGAGTTGATGCGACTTGTTGAAGAGGATAAGGCATTGCACTTTAAATCCGCCGAGTTCAGCGAACAATTTGCTGCAGATTTGCAAAGTGATTTGAACAATCTGAAACATTTGCGGAAGATTTGGGAGTCCGTCACGAGCGACCCGAAACTCAATCGACTTAAAGAAGAACTTCAGAGCAATGCAAAATTTCAAGGCAACAAAAAGATTATCTTCACTGAATCGCGAGAGACTGCCGAATATCTTTACCGTGAGTTACGAAAGATTTTCGGAGACAGAATTATCGTTTTCAGCGGCGGCAGTTCGGAGGGCTTGAAAGCAAAGATTGAAAGAAATTTTGACCCGACAATTACAAATCCCGAAGATAAATTTGATGTGCTTATAACGACCGATGTATTGGCTGAGGGAGTAAACCTTCACCGCGCGGATTCTTTGATAAACTATGACCTGCCTTGGAATCCTACGCGAATCATGCAGCGCGTCGGCAGAATCAATCGAGTCGGTACACAGCACGACGAAATTTTTGTCTTCAACTTTTTCCCGACAGATGTGACGAAAAAACATTTGCCATTGGAAGACCGCATATTGGAGAAGTTGCAGATGTTTCATGAAACACTCGGCGAAGATTTTAAGTACCTATCCGAGTCGGAAGACGTATCACCAAAAAATTTGTTCGATACGCTGAATGCAAATTTGAGCGGCGAAGACGAGGAGATAAATCCCGAACTGGAATACCTGAAAACTATCCGCGAGATACGTGACAGCGATAAATTTTTGTTTGAGAAGATAAAGCGGTTGCCGAAAAAAGCTCGCACGGGAAAACTTTCTGATAAAGTCGAGGCGGAATCAACGTTGACTTTCGCACGTAGCGGAGCTTTGAAGACTTTCTTTGTGACGGACGCAAGTAAGACGGAGCAACTTTCATTTTTGGACGCGATAGAATTTTTGCAGTGTGAACCTTCCGAAAAACAAATATCAATCGGCGAAAAATTTTTTGAGCAGTATGCCGCTAACTGTAACGAATTTAAGATTCTGCTTGAAGAAAATGAAGCCGATATGTTTAGGTCGACGCGAACGCCGACAAACGTTCGCAATGTTGTATCTACGTTGAAAGCACTTGCCAAAATTCCGGACTTCACTGACGACCAAGAAGAAATTATCCGTCGGATTATCAACGCATTTAACGAGGGCGACATACCTGCGCGAGACGTTCAGAAAATAAATCAAGCCATTAAAACCGAAAAAGACCCGATTCAGTTGTTCAAAAGGATTTATGACATTATCGACGAAAAATATTTATTCGGCAGACAACGGGCAGAAAATTTCTCTGAGCGTCAAAGGCAAGTGATTCTGTCGTGCAGTTTGAAAGGCAGTTGATTCGTGTGACTCTTAAGCAACAAATTTTTGAAAACGTTCTGCAAAGTGCTTACAGCCTTGAGAAATTCGCAAAATTTGTACGGGAATTTTTTACGGACTTAAGAATTTCTTCCACTCGACCGCAGAAATCGCCGCAAAACTTTTCTGAGCATATCAAAGAATTTTACACGCTCGGCAGGCAGAATGATATTGCAGTCCTCGCCGTGAACCTTCAAAGAAATAAATCCGTCGAACGTGCCCGCTCAGTACAGAGAAATTTTGTAAAAGCTCTGATTGAAGATGACATAGCGGTTGACGGTGCAATTGTTGCGTTCTATTCGGACGCCGCGCCGGAAAAATGGCGGCTTTCTTTCGTACGACTGGATCACGAGTTTGTTGCCGGTAAGGGCGGAAAAGTTACAATCACGCCCGCGAAAAGATATTCTTATCTCGTCGGGGAAAATGAACCCTGCACGACGGCTTACCGGCAGCTCTTTCCGATTTTTGCAGATGATTCTTCCGATGTCACACTTGACGACTTGGAAGAGGCTTTCAGTGTCGAGAGAGTCACGAAGGAATTCTTTGACAAGTACGCGGAAAAATTCTATCAAGTCAAAGACTATCTGGAGAATAATCCTGAGTTCAAGACCGAATCTCAAGCGCACGGATTTACCGCTGAGCAATTTGCCAAGAAACTTTTGGGGCAGATTGTCTTCCTGTACTTCCTGCAGAAAAAAGGCTGGCTCGGCGTTGAAAAGGATTCCGCGTGGGGTACAGGTTCGCCCAACTTCATGAGAGATATTTTTAAAGCGAATCAATCGACAGGGAAAAATTTTTTCGACGAGGTATTGGAGCCGCTTTTCTATACTGCCCTGAACGTCGACAGGAGTCGTAAAAATGACTTGTATCCGCAGTTGAATTTGCGCATTCCGTTTTTGAACGGCGGTCTCTTTGAGGAGCTGGACAATTACGACTGGCAAAAGAATAACTTTTCCATTCCCAACGAAATTTTCTCCAATGTGACAGAAAAAGGACGCGAGGCGGACGGGATTCTTGATATTTTCGACAGATACAACTTTACAATCAACGAGGATGAGCCGACCGAGCGCGAAGTTGCCATTGACCCTGAAATGTTGGGGAAGGTTTTTGAAAATCTCCTTGACTCCGGCACGAGAAAATCTAAGGGCGCGTTCTATACGCCGCGTGAAATCGTCCACTACATGTGTCGTGAAACGCTTATAAGTTATCTCGTCGAGAAAAGCAAAATTCCCGAAGACGCAATCAGAAATTTCATTCTGTACGGCGATTATTTCAAGGACGCCGACATCGCCAATTTCGCCGAACATCGCGACTTGCAGATTGCCGACGAAATTTTTTCTCCCGCGAAGAATATTAACCGCCTTGCCGAGCTCGATAAATTTTTGCAGGAAGTCAAAGTCGCTGATTTGGCTGTCGGTTCCGGCGCGTTTCCGCTCGGTATGCTCAACGAAATTACAAAGGCACGCGAAGTTCTGACCGCATATCTAAATCTCGGCAGAGACGAAAAGCTTAAGCGCAGTCTGTATGACTTGAAACTCGAAACGATAAAGAATTCTATCTTTGCCTGTGACATAGAACCCAGCGCGGTTGACATTGCAAAGCTCCGCTTGTGGCTCACGCTTGTTATCGACGACGAACCGACTGCCGACAAAGATTCTTTCAAGCCCAAACCGCTCCCGAATCTCGACTGCAACATAATTTGCGGCAACAGTCTGATTGATGAGTTTGAAGGCGTTGCGCTGATTAAGCACAGCAAAGTTTTAAACAACATGGCGGAGGCAAAAGGACAAGGTTTACTCCTGCAAGAGGAAATAGATATAAGGATTGCTGAACTGATTCGCTTGCAAAAAAACCTTTTCCACGAATCCGACCACGATAAAAAGGAAGAGTACAGGCGATATATCCGCGACATTTACGACAGGATTATCATTGAGCAACTCGGCAAAGATTCTGCACCGGCTAAAAGATACAAACTCGCCGCCCGGCAGAAGTCGTTGCCGTTCATCCTCTGGCAACTTTACTTCCCAACTGTCTTCAGAGACAACGGCGGCTTTGATATTATCGTCGGCAATCCTCCTTACGGCGCGAAAATTTCTGCGGCGGATAAAAAGGTCGTCAAGAAAACTTTCCTCTGTACCAAGACTATCAGCGGCAAGCAAAAAGGTTCGACGGATACTTTCGCGCTGTTCATCGAGAAAAGTTTCAATCTCTGTAACAAGGGCGGCATTGTGAATTTAATCGTTCCAATGAGCGTGACCTCCAGCGACTCAATGACTGCCCTGCATAATCTCTTGGAAAAGAATTGCCGCGTTATTCGTGTGTCGTCTTATGGTCATCGCCCGAAACAAATTTTTAATTCTGCAGGCTTGCGCATATCGATTATTTCATTTCAAAAAAGTTTTACGCCTGTGCAATACCTACTTACAAGCAACGTTATGCGAAGAAAGCTAACTGAAAAGCTTGACGAAATGATAGCCAAAATTCAATTTGTAGATTCGTTGGAGTTCAAGTTGCCCGGTCGTTATCCAAAAATCGGCGATGAAGTTCAGCGAAATATTTTGTCGAGGATTTTTTATTCGCCAAAACATTTGAGTGATTATCAAGACGAAAACGGCGAGCCTTTTTATTATCGTGCGGCTGGTGGCGGATATTTCAACGTCATTACGGATTATCCGACGGGTTCATCACAGGAAAAACCTTTTCATGTGGCGAAAACATTTACCAAAGTCATCTCCGCTACATTGAGTACGAGTTTGTTCTGGTTTTATCAGCAAACGTATACTGACGGATTGCATATCAAACAATCTGAGCTTGAAACTTTTCCGCTGTTCGACTTGGAGAGTTTGACGCCCGCGCAGATTGAGCAGATAGGGAATCTATATGACGAATATTTGAGCGACATCGAGCGTAATGTTTCGGTCAGGACTTCTTCGGACAATTCTTCCTATCATGTGACGCAGTTCAAGAATTACAAACTGAACAAGTCAAAGCATTTGGCAGACAAGCTGGACGACCTCATTGGTAAGTTTTATGGCTTGACTGCTGACGAAATATATTTTATAAAGAACTTTGAGCTGGAAATCCGACTTAGCGGTCTGGACGACTAGCAATAAAAAATTGCCCCGTTCAAATGAGCGGGGATTTTTTTTGTCATAATGCCTTGCCGAAAATCTTTTTAATATCCGTGCTGTCGCGCCCCGAAACTTTACGAGCGGTGAGGGTTTCAATGGCGTCGAGGATTTTTTTTGCGCGGTTGACGATAAAGGCGTCGAAATCATCTGCGCGGCAAAGCGCGGCGTCGATAAGGTGACCTTCAAGAATTTCATCAACTTCCGCGCTTGAAATGTTGAGCTTGCCTTGAATCTTTTCAAGATAAACGCTTGGAGAGTTGCCGCCGATAATTCGATTGGTGCCCTTGAGAATCAGCGTCTTGTTGGCAATGTTGTCGTATTTTTCTTTGGCAATCTTTTGCGTCTCGCAATATTTTTTCGGGAAAATGTGATGTATTTCGGTGCTCTCGGCGTAATTCGTGCACGTTCCCATATTTTTCCCCGCGATAAAATCTTGTGCGCCGTTTTTGAGGATTATCGAAATCATGCCCTTGTAAGCAGCCGAGGCAGTAGTTTTCAAGTGCAAGATAAGTTTTCCCGCGTCGATTTGAACTTTACGAATTATTTCAGGCTCCTCGCGCTTGTTAATCCACTTCATGACCTGCACGATGTCTTTGGCGTAACGCGCTCCCTGCCCGTCTCTGTACGACTCGCTGAAAACGCAATACCAATACCACTGGCGAATTTTGTCGCGACTCGGCTTGTTGTCTTTGCCTTCCGCCTTAAGCTCAGCGAAGATAGCCGCCATGGGAATGAGTTGCGATTTGTAGGGAAGATATTTTGTCGTCGTAATGCCGTCCTCTTCCAAAAATTTACTCGCCTCGATAAAACCTTCGATGATGTCGCCCTTGTATTGCAGATAATCCTTGTGTTTGAGCTTCAAAATATCCTCGCCCTTGCAACTTACGGAATTCTTCGCGCCTCTGTTGCGATAGCTTACAAAAAGCGTCAACGCCGTCACGAAATCCGAACAATCGACCGCCTTTAAAATGTCCAAGCCCATGCTCTCGAAAACCGCTTGAATGTCTTCCCAATCCTTGCGCAACCTTACGGGTTCGCCGTTATCGTCGGTCTTCGCCGCAAAAATCGAAGTCAGCAAGTCGAAGGTGTCCAGCTTTGAAATTCCTCTGTTGACGTTCTCGAAAATCTTGCAGACGGCATTCAGCGAAGTGTTCTTTTTCAATTCAACGATTGCAACATCGTAGGATTCGATTTTTTTTACTAATTTTTCATCGAAAGCGTCCGCCAAAGTTTCGGCAACGTCGGTGCCATGAAATTTTTCGTAAGCGCGAAGCCATTGACGGCTGGAGAAAATTTTATTGAGTGGAAACATGCCGTGTTCAAATTCTTTTTCGGGCGTCGATAAGTCCCAATTCTTGCCCTTGGCTTTCAACTTTTTGCTCGGCGGCACGGAAATGATTATGTCCTCGGCGTCCGAAGAATTCTTGACGACCTCAATCGCCTTTGCCATGTCGACGTAGTAGAAAAATTCCTTTTTGCCTTTGTTGCCTTTGCCAATCTTGAAGGGCTTATCGGAGAAAAGTGCGCCGTAAAGCGAAGTAAGCCGCTGTTGCCCGTCCAGAATCAGATATTGCGGTTTGGCAGAGGTTTTATCCGCGCCCATAATCGGTCGGAAGGCGAATTTTAAATTATCTGCGTCGCACTCCAGCAAGAGTATTGAATTTATCGGGAATCTACGAATCACGCTTTCCAACAGCGATTTGATTTGCTCGTCGCTCCAAATCCACTCGCGCTGAAAATCGGGCAGTTGAATCGCACCGTCTTTTATCTTCCGCATCAATTCGTCCAGATTTAATTTTTTTACTTCCACGTCCGTCAGCCGCCTCCCATAAGGTTTTAATTGGCGAAAATTATAACCGGCAGGAAAATTTTCGTCAAACATAATCAAAAGCGGGCGAATAATACCAAACGCGCCATGAATCAATAACGATTCCGCATTGCAAAAAATTTTATCCGTGATATACTGCGCAACGTTTCAAGGGATTGAACGACGAACACGACAGGAGGCAACAATCATGAAGAAACTTTTCTCGAAGAAAACAATTTCGCTGGATGCGATAATCCTGATGTTCAGCGCGGGCATATTCGGCGCGACGCTGATAATCGGACTGATACTCCTTTACGGTCTGGATAAAATCTTTTGACAAACTGCGCGCCCGACATACCGGGCAAACCCTCCCCCAATATCGGCGAAGGCATTTCGACGGCGGCTCCCAAAGGGCGTCGGTCTGTGAAAGGTTTCCTTCGCGCCACAACATAGAGCATTAAAAATCCCTCCCCAAAAATGAAAATCCCCGTTCAAAACGAGCGGGGATTTTCTGTTGGCAACGTGACGTTGCATCCAATTTTTGTCAGATTTCAGAAAGATACTTGGTAATGGCGGCGTCGTAGTCGGCGGTATGAGCGAAAGCCTCGGCCGCCAAAGCCTTGCGCACGTCAAGCGGAACCTCACCCGTCTCGGCTATCAGCTTGGCAATTTCGTCGTAGCGTTCGGGGTTGGTGACGACCGTAACGTATTTGAAATTCTTAGCCGCCGCCCGAATCATGGCAGGTCCGCCGATGTCGATGTTTTCAATCGCGTCCTCCAGCGTGACGTTGGGCTTGCGAATCGTCTTTTTAAACGGATACAGGTTGACGACGACCAGGTCAATCGGCTCGATACCGTTCTCCTCCATTTGGCGGACGTGTTCGGGATTGTCGCGCACAGCCAAAATGCCGCCGTGAATTTTCGGGTTGAGCGTCTTGACGCGCCCGTTCATGATTTCGGGAAAGCCCGTGAGGTCGCTGACGTAGGTAACGGGAATGCCCGCCGCCCGAATCGCCTTGCCGGTGCCGCCCGTGCTGATAATCTCCACGCCGCACTTGCTGAGCTTCTTAGCCAATTCCACCACGTCGATTTTGTTCGACACGCTGATTAACGCCCGTTTGATTTTCATTTTGCCGCCTCCAATCTCAACTCTGCGCCCGACGATTTTAAGCCGCCCGTCAATGAACAGCTTTATCGCCAGCGGATAAATCTTGTGCTCTTGTTCAAGGACTCGCGCCGCCAAAGTTTCCTCGGTGTCGCCCTCCATGACCTCAACCGCCGCTTGAAGGATTATCGGTCCCGAATCGGTGCCCTCGTCGACGAAATGAACCGTGCAACCCGATACCTTCGCGCCGTAAGCCAAAACGTCTCTGTGCGCGTGCGCTCCGGGGAATGCCGGCAGTAATGACGGGTGGATATTCATCAGCCGTCCCTCGTAGCGACGCACGAAGTCCGCGCTCAATATCCGCATGAAGCCCGCCAGTATCACCAGGTCGACGCCCTTAAGGTGTTTTAAAAGTTCCGCCTCGAAGTCTGCGCGGTCGGCGAATTTTTTCCTGTCGACGCAGATATTTTTAATGCCCGCCGCCTCCGCCCGTTGCAAGGCTCCGACGTTCGGCTTATCGGTCAGCACGACGGCTATCTCCGCCGCCAAGTAGCCGCGCTCTATCGCGTCGATTATCGATTGTAAATCTGTGCCGCGCCCCGAACACAGCACGCCCAGCTTAATCATTGAACTCACCTCCGTTAATCGTGACGCCCTCGCCCTCGACGACACGACCAATCCTGTAAAATTCCTCGTCGGTCACGCTGTCGGCAATTTCCGCGTCGACGATTAAAATCATGCCGATGCCGCAGTTAAACGTTCGGAACATCTCGCGGCGCGGGACGTTGCCCCACGTCTGCAACAGCTTAAAAATCTTCGGGACGCTCCAACTGTCCGCGTCAATCGTCGCGCCCAAACCGTCGGGCAAGGCGCGGGGTATGTTGTCGTAGAAGCCGCCGCCCGTCACGTGAACCAGCCCGTGAATCTTATCGCCGAGGTTGCGGATAATCGGCAGGCACGTCGCGGGATAAAGCCTCGTCGGCGTCAACAGCTCCTCGCCGATAGTCTTGCCAAGCTCGCCAATAAATTCGTCGCCCTTAAAGCCCATGCGCTCGAAGACGATTTTTCTAACCAAGCTGAAGCCGTTGGAGTGCAAGCCGCTCGACGGCAAGCCGATAAGCACGTCGCCGACCTTGACGCGGGCAGGGGTTATCAGCGATTTACGTTCGACGACGCCGACCGCAAAGCCCGCAATGTCGTATTCGCCCGCAGGATAAAAGCCGCTCATCTCGGCAGTTTCGCCGCCAATCAGCGCACAGCCCGACGCCTTACACGCCGCCGCGACGCCTTTGACGATTTCGGCAACCTGCGCGGGTTGGAGCTTGCCGACGGCTAAATAGTCCAGGAAAAATAACGGCTCGGCTCCTTGAACCAGAATGTCATTAACGCACATGGCAACGGCGTCCTGCCCTATGGTGTCGTGCTTGTTGAGCAGGAACGCGATTTTAAGCTTGGTGCCCACGCCGTCGGTGCCTGATACCAAAATCGGCTCGTCGTAATTTTTGAGCGCGAACAGTCCGCCGAAGCCTCCGAGGTCGCCCAAAACTTCGGGGCGGTAGGTTGCGCGGACACTGTCTTTAATCAGGCGCACGGACTCGTTGCCCGCGTCTATGTCCACGCCCGAATCCTTATAAGTCAACTGCGTCATAGATAGTTCTCCTTGAAATAGTCAATCGTGAGCTTAAGCCCGTCCTCCAGCTTAACGGTCGGTTGCCAACCGAGTTTCTCTTTGGCGAGGTCAATGACGGGACAACGTTGCGTCGGGTCGTCTGAAGGCAACGGGCGATAGACAAGTTTGGACTTACTGCCCGTCAATTTCAAGACCAACTCGGCAAGCTCAATCATGGTGAATTCGCCGGGGTTGCCCAAGTTCACAGGACCGGTAAAATCCTCGGCGTGCATCATGCGAACAATACCGTCAATCAAATCGTCGACGTAGCAAAAACTGCGCGTCTGGGTGCCGGTGCCGTAAATCGTGATGTCCTCGCCGCGCAACGCCTGCATGATAAAGTTGGAGACGACGCGCCCGTCATTGGCGGTCATGCGCGGTCCGTAGGTGTTGAAAATGCGCACGACGCGAATATCAAGCCCGTGTTGGCGGTGGTAGTCGAAGAAAAGAGTTTCGGCGGTACGCTTGCCCTCGTCGTAGCAGGCGCGAATGCCAATCGGATTAACCGCGCCGCGATAATCTTCGGGCTGAGGATGAACTTTCGGGTCGCCGTAGACTTCGGAGGTACTGGCTTGCAAAACCCGCGCAGAATTCTGTTTGGCGCAACCGAGCGAATTTAACGCGCCCATGACGTTGGTTTTAATCGTGCGGACGGGGTCGCGCTGATAGTGCACGGGGCTGGCGGGACACGCCAAGTTGAATATCCAATCGACCTCGGCGTAAATCGGCTGAATCACGTCGTGGCGCATAAATTCAAAGTTCGGGTTGCTCAAAAGGTGCGCGATGTTCTTTTTCTTGCCCGTGAAGAAATTATCCAGACAGATAACCTCGTGCCCGTCGGCGATAAGCCTGTCGCACAGGTGCGAGCCCAAAAAGCCCGCGCCGCCCGTCACCAAAACTCTTTCCATAAATCTCAACACCTCGCCAAAAATCAAAGGGGACAAGGTAAAAAATGCCTCATCCCCCGAAGTTTTCAATAATCCTTGATGACCGTGCACATTGCCCGCTCAATCGGCGTATCTTGCGTGCAGCGGATTGTGTTCGTCATGACGCAGCACTCAAAGCCCGTGGCAGGGGACATGCCGACGTAAATATCTGCCGCCTCAGCCTTGACGCCCGCGCAAATTATCAAGCCGATTGTCGCAACGATTAAGACGTTTTTCAACATGTCGGAACCGCCTTACATGGTCAGGCGATTGAGCATTTCCTTATAAGCCTCCTCGACGCCGCCGAGGTCTTGACGGAAACGGTCTTTATCCAGCTTTTCGTGCGTGACGGTATCCCAGAAGCGGCAATTATCGGGCGAAATTTCGTCCGCCAAAAGTACTTCGCCGTCGAAGCGTCCGAACTCCAGCTTGAAGTCAATCAGGTCGACATTCTTAGCCTTGAGCAGGTCGCGCAGAATCGTGTTGACGGTAAAGGCGATATGCTCCATTTGATTCAGCTCGTCGATTTTGGCGAGGTCGAGAGCCATAATGTGATAGCGATTGAGCATGGGGTCGCCCAGTTCGTCGCTCTTGTAATAGTATTCGACGACGGGAACCGCAAGCGGCGTGCCTTCCGCCAAGCCCAGACGTTTAACCAGACTGCCCGCCACGATGTTGCGCACGACGACCTCAAGCTTAATCATGTCCAGGCGTTTGACAATCATCTCGCGTTCGCCAATCTTCTCGACGAAATGACTCTTGACGCCGCGATCCTTGAGCTGCTTGAAAAAGAATTCGCTGATTTTGTTGTTGATGACGCCCTTGCCCTCGATGATGTCGTGCTTCGCGCCGTTGCCCGCCGTGGCGTCGTCCTTGAAGTAAACCAGCAACTCGGCGGGATTATCGGTCTCAAAAACCGTCTTCGCCTTGCCCTCGTACAGCATATTGCCCTTAATCATGTCGTAACCTCCTTAAAGTCCGAAACGTTCAAAAATCATATCAACGTTGCGCAGGAAAAATTTATGGTCGAAGCAGGCGGCGATTTCCTCCGCGCTGAGATATTTCGTAATGTCGGGGTCATTGGCGGCGTTGGTTTGGAAGTCTGCGCCTTCGAGCCAACGTTTCATTGCGTTGCGCTGTACCCACTTGTAAGCGTCTTCGCGCAGGACGCCTTTGCCGACAATCTCCAGCATGAGCCGCTGACTGTAAATCAGCCCGCCCGTGCGGTTCATATTATGCAACATTGCGTCGGGATAAACAAGCAACTTGTCAACAATGTTGGTAAGCTTGCGCGTGCAATAGTCAACGTTAATCGTGGAGTCGGGGAGGATAACGCGCTCAACGGAGCTGTGCGAAATGTCGCGTTCGTGCCAAAGCGTGATGTCCTCCATGGCGGCGATTGCGTTGCCGCGAACGAGCCGAGCCATACCCGCCACGCGTTCACAGTTAATCGGGTTGCGCTTGTGCGGCATGGCGGAGGAGCCTTTTTGACCGGGTGAAAAATATTCTTCTGCCTCGCGAATGTCGGTGCGTTGCAGGTTGCGAATTTCGGTGGCGATTTTCTCCAACGTGCTTGCCACTATCGCCAACGTTGTCATGTATTCGGCGTGGCGGTCGCGCTGAATGACTTGCGTCGCCAAACGGACGGGCGTCAAGTCAAGTTTACGGCAGACAAGCTCCTCGATACGCGGGTCGATATTTGAATAGGTGCCGACCGCGCCGCTGAGCTTGCCGACGCTGACGATTTTTTTGGCGTGTTCAACGCGTTCAATATCGCGCTCAACCTCCGCGCTCCAAAGCAAAAGCTTCAGCCCGAACGTCATAGGCTCCGCGTGGATGCCGTGCGTCCTGCCTATGCAAGCCGTATGTTTGAACTCAACCGCACGACGCCGCAAAACTTCGCGGAACTTGTTCAGGTCGTCAAGGATAATCTCCGCCGAACGCTTCATCATGAGGCAAATCGCGGTATCTTTCACGTCGCTGGAAGTCAAGCCCTTGTGGATATATTTGGAGTCCGCGCCGACATATTCGCCGACGCAAGTCAAAAAGGCAATGATGTCGTGGTGCGTGACGCTTTCGATTTCGTGAATGCGTTCGAGGTTGAAGTTGGCTTTGGCGCGAATGTTACGGGCGGCTTCGATAGGAATTTCGCCGAGTTCAGCCATGGCGTCGCAGGCGGCAAGTTCAACGTCAAGAATCGTCTGCCACTCATTTTCTATCGACCAAAGCTTACCCATTTCGGGCAAAGTGTAGCGTTCAATCAAAGTAAAACCTCCTTAGGGATTAGGAATTAGGGATTAAGGATTAGGGACGAATTTTCAAATATAAAACGGTATCCGCCCCTGCGAGGCGAGTTTCTTTGCAACTTTCTTTGCTCGCTCAAAGAAAGTTGATCCTAAAACTTAGAATCAAGATTAGCCGAATCAGCGCGACGAGCCGACAACATGACAAATTTTCCGCGTGCCCACGCTTGATAAAAAGGGGGGCTTACAAGTCCAAATAATAATGCGTCGACAGTTCGACAAGTTCATCGGCAACCAGCGAATGAAAGCCCGCGTAAGACAGATTTTCAGCCTGCGCGGAGAAAGTGTAATGCCCGACAGCCCACGCCGCGACCTGTTGCGTCTCGGAGATTTTGGCAATGTAAATGGTGGTGCCGGTCGTGGTGTCGACGCGCCACTTGACGCCCGTAACGCCGCTAATATCTTGAGGCGGCTCGCCGTCGGCGCGTTTACGGGTGCGCACGGTCAAGGAAACGGTCGGCTCCCATCTGCGCCCGTAGCGAACCTCGGCTATGCCCTGCCCCGCGTAGAGAGCCGCTATCTCGTAGCCCGATTTCCTCGGCATATAAAGCGGGATAAACTTCACGGCGCGGGATACTTCGCTGAAATTGGCATAGAGGATTTTTGGGTCGGGCATGGCGACGGTCTCAATCTTTTGCGGCACGACGGCGGGCGGCGAAGGTTTAACCGGCTCAGTCGGCGGCGGGGTTACCTGTTGCACGGGCGGCGAAGGTTTAATCGGCTCAACGGGCGGCGGTGTCTCGTTCGGGTCGATTATTATCGTCGGCTCCTCGGAGCGTGTGGCGTCGCGTCGCGTACTTTCCTCAAGCTTGCGCTCATTTTCCGATTCCTTTTCCTTGCGCGTCTGCTTGAGTTTTTTCTTGCGCTCGCGGATTTCCTTATCGGTCTCCTGCGCCCGCTCCGTGGTTATCGTTTCCGTCAACGCCGGATTTATATCGTCCAGCTGCTCCTCGCCCGAATTTTCCTGTTCCGCCGCTATCAACGCCAATTCCCTGTCCTCTTCCGCCGCGTGCCCCGCGCAAGGCAAATATATCATCGCCGCTGCCGTCAACAGGGCGATTTTCTTTCCTAACGTCAAAAACATTCCTCCTATAGGCTGTTCAAATCCTGCGCCAAAATTTGTATTTGCCGGCTCAAATCCTCGGCGGCGTGCTTTTTAAGTTGCCAATCCTCGTAAAGCCGAAAGTCAATCAGAAATTCCTTAAACATGTTGAAATTAACCTTAATCGTGTCGGAGTGGAGTTGCGGATAAATTTCGTTTAGGAGCCTCTCGGCACGCGTAAGCTCGGCAATGTATTCGTCCAGATGACGATTGCGATCTTGCGGCGGCAACTCGTTGAATTTCTTGGCGACCTCCTGCACCTTGCTAACCGTCCGCCGAATCGAATTCTTTTTATCCTCCAGCTGACCTCGCGGCGAACGACGAATCAATTCCTGCTTGAGCGTCGGCGATACTTCCACCTCGACGATTGAAAAATTTTTATCCGGGTCGAACGTCTGAACGTGCGGCTTGAGATAATCGGGCAGGCTCGGCGGCGGCGCGAGGAAATATACTTGCCCGAAGTTTTCAGCCGCCAAGAACATTTCCGTCGACGGAAGCTTTTGCTCCGAACAGATTATCGAGGCGAAGGCGTCATTGGGAATATAATCCCCCCCCCGTCTACCTCGGCGAAGACAAAGTTCACGTGCGAAAACTTACCTACGGGGCGCGTCGGCGAATAGCTCCAAAGATAATTCTGCGCATTGAACTTGGGCAGGAAGGACGCCAACACCTCGTCAAGCGGCGACCATTTCCCCGCGTGCAGGACGTGATGCTTTTGCGGCTTGCGTATGAGGCGGGCGGCGATTCGCAGGAAAATTACCAGCCGTATCATGCCCTCGGCGGTGTTATCGAATAATCGCTTCATGTCGCTTTGGACGCCGTTTACCAAATCCGCTTGCGCCAAATCGCTCCGATTCTCCGCCGTGTTTAAAAAGTCGATTAAACGTTGCGGCTTGTCGGCGGCGTCGTGGAACGTGATTCCCGCGTTGTCAAAAGTCAAGTAACTCATTATGCCGCGCCTCCGTAAAGCAGATAGTGCAATCGCGCCACGATGTGCTCTGCGTCGAAATTTCGGCGGGCGTATTCGACGGAGTGTTTGCCGCCCTTTAACAACAAATCCTCGTCGGAGCAGACCTCGCGGAAAATTTTAGCCAAAGCGTCGACGTTGCCAATCGGGAAAACTCTGCCGCACTTGCCGCCGCCAATCGCCTCTTGAGCCGAATCAACGTCGGAAAAAATCATAAAGTCTCCCGCGAATAAAGCCTCCGCCGCCACGTTGGGAGTGCCGCCTTCAAACGTTGAGGTCATGCAGAAAATCTTTGCCCGCTTGTATTCGTCGGCAAGTTCGGCTTTATCCGAGATGTGCCCCGTAAAGGTCACGCGCTCTTGAAGGTCGGGGTGTTCGGCAAAGAATTTATCTTTGAACGGGTTAAACTTTTTGTCGACGCCGCCCACAAGTCGGACGCGCCAATCGGGCAAGTCGGCGGCAACTTTGGCGAACGCCTTAAGCAAATCCTCGTTGCGCTTTTGGTCGGTACCGATTCGCCCGACCGTCAAGATAATATTTTCCTTACGCTCAAACAGATTATCAAAGGAGGTCTGCGGAAAATTGTACCAGCCGTTGCGAATCAGCTCGACGGGCACGCGCCACTTAGCCGCGATATATTTCTGCGTGGCACGGCAACTGGCAGCAACCACGTCGCAAGATTGAAGGAACTTTTTATAATCGGGCTGATTGTGCGTGATTCTGCCCGCCCAGCCGATATTCATGTCGGTCGCCAAGTAAATCTTGCCGTCGGGACGCACGCGCTTATAGTGCTCGACGAGCGGCGGATATTCGGGATAAGCCCCGTGGCAAATGAGCAAATCCATGTCGGCGGCGTGCGCGTCTAGGCGAATCGCGCTTGCATCGTGTTTTCGGGGATAAAATCCATTTCCAAGCCGCGAACGTATTTCTCCAGGTAGGGAAACTTTTCGGGCGCGGGCTTGCCGAAATTAATCATAACCGAACGGAAGCCGTGATTTTTATAAAGCACGTAGGGGATAATTCCGCAGTCCTTCAAAAGGGCTTGATTCCACCAACTGCCGGAATGATGAAACGCATACGCGCCGCGTTTCTCCTTTGCCATGCCGTCACCTCCAAAAACTCAACAGGCAATAAGGTCTTGCGTAAGGATTTCGTATTGGCGACTGAGGCGGGCGACAGAGCCGTTGCCGAGCCGCAAATCAATCAGAAATTCCTTAAGCAGGTTGAAATTGAACTTGACGGTTTCGCTGTGAAGTTCGGGGAAAATCTCCGCCAAAAGTTTTTCGGCGTGAATCACCTCGGCGATATACTCGTCAAGCCGCGAATTTTTTTTCTTGAGCACCGCCGGCAATTTGGCGATGATGTCGGCTATCGCGGATTTTTTTTCGTCAAGCTGACCTTGCGGCGTTAGTTGCTTAAACTCCTGCCTGAGTTGCGGCGATACCTCCAGCTCGAACAGCGAAAATTGATTCGTCAACGGGAAGGCTTGCGCGTGCGCCCGCAACGCCTCCTGTGCGTCCTGCGCTATGAAATATATCCGCCCGTACGGTTTGACTGCCAACAGCACTTCAAGCGGCAACGTCGAATCGGGGAAAATTATCGTGTCGAAGCGTTCTTCGGGTAAAAGATATTCGTCGCCCTCCGCGAACAGGAAATTAACCGACGGCATACGTCCGAGCGGGCGCGTCGCCGATAAACAGTAGAGTTTGTTGGCGGGGTTGAATTGCGGCAAAATCTGTGCAAGCTCCTCGTCGAGCGGCGACCATTGCCCGATTCGCAGGACGTGATGCACTTGCGGCTTGCCGAGGAGTCGGGCGAAGATTCGCAGATACGCCACCAATTCCCCCATGCTTACGGGCGTCTTTAGGAAGATTCGCTTTGCCGCCTCGTTGACCGTCGTGCGGAGCGGATACTCAATGTTGCCTTGCTTGTCGAGCCGGTGCGAATGGAGGCAACTTTTATTGAGGAGGGGCGTGCGCACGTCCAACAGCAACGTCGCCCTGTCGCCGTCCCGCAAGTAGTATTTGCCCTTCGAGGATTGTAATTTGCTCAAGTCGCGTCGCCTCCGTAAAGCAGATAGTTCAGCCGCGCCACAATCTTATCGGCGTCGAATTGCTTGCGGGCATAATCGGCAGCGTTACGCCCGCCGTCGGAAATCAGCTTGTCGTTACGGCAAACCTCCGCGAAAATCTCAGCCAGGGCGTCGACGTTGCCAATCGGGAAGACCACGCCGCAGTTGCCCTCGTCAGTCAAATCGCCCGCCGCGTCGACCGCCGACGTAATGATATAATCGCCGCCGAACAGAGCCTCCGCCGCCACGTTGGGTGCGCCCTCGAAATTCGACGTAAGACAGAAAATCTTAGCCCGCTTGTATTCGTCCATCAACGCCGCCTTATCTTGAATCAGCCCCGTGAACGTCACGCGTCCGCGCAGATTTTCATGCGCCGCAAAGTATTTCTCGACGTAGGGCTTAAAACTTTCCTCAACGCCGCCGACAAGCCGCACGCTCCAATCTGGCAGAGCCTCGGCGACTTTGGCGAACGCCTCAAGCAAAACGTGATTCTGCTTCTGATTCGAGCCGATTCGCCCGACCGTCAAGATAATATTTTCCTTGGGCACGTCGTCGAACTTGACGCCGAAGAAATTATACCAACCGTTGCGAATCAAATCGACGGGCACGCTCCACTTGGCGGCAAGGTATTTCTGCGTGGCTCGGCAACTGGCGGAGATAACGTCGCAGGAATGGAGGAATTTTTTATAAGCAGGCTCCTCGTGCGGCAGACGGTCAGCCCAAGCAATGTTCATGTCGGTCGCCAGATAAATCTTGCCGTCGGGGCGAAGACTCCGATAACGCTCAACCAACGGCAGATAGTCAAGATACGCGCCGTAGAGAATCAGCAAATCCATATCGGCGGCGTGCGCGTCGACGTAGGCAAGCCGCGCCTGCAATGTGTCTTTGGGCAGAAAATCAAGCTCCACGCCGCGAACGTATTCCAGATACGGATAAGCGGCGTCGAACTTCATGCCGACCAATACCGAGCGGAAACCGTGATTCTTGTGGAGCAGATAGGGCACGAGTCCGCAATCCTTGAGCAGTTGCTGATTGTTCCAGCCGCCGCCGTTTATGGGGTTGCCGCCGTGCGCGATTGTGTAAGCTCCTCGCATGTCAATCACCTCGCGCCGATTATAACACAGGAATTGGGAATTAGGAATTAGTTTTTCCCTACTCCCTAATCCCTAGTCCCTAATCCCTAAATTTTTTTGTGCTTTTCGGCGATAACTGCTATAATCTGCCAAAATGGCTAAGGAGGCTTCAAACCATGAGCGAGAATCGGCAGCTGTTCGACTTGAAGGATTTGCGAGGGAAATTGTCCGAGCAGGGCTACAAGATGACGCCGCAACGCAAGGAAATTCTGCGGATATTCGTTGAGCAGTCGGGCGGGCACCACATGAGCGCGGAGGACGTTTACGGCATCCTTCAGGAGCGGAATTCCAAAATCGGCTTGGCGACGGTCTATCGCGCTTTGGATTTGCTCAGCGAATTGGGCATTCTTGTTCAAATCGACTTCGGCGACGGTTGCGACCGCTACGAGCTTAACACCGCCGACCCAAAAGTTCATCACCACCACCATTTGATTTGCCTCAAGTGCAAGCGCGTCATAGAGTTTGAGGAGGATTTGCTTGACGATTTGGAGGCGAACATTGAGGAGAAGTCGGGCTTCCGAATTTTGAATCACGAGGTGAAATTCTTGGGCTACTGCAAAGACTGCCTCGCCAAGGAGGATTGACGGCTTGAGTATCAGCATAAAAATTCTCGGTGCAAACGATTTCTCCAAAGTCGTCGGCGAGGTGCTTCGTTCGCTAAAGGTTGCGGCGGCGGACTTCGACGGCTTGGAGATTTTTAACGAGGTCATCGGCAGAAAAGTTATCACGCGGCTCAAGGTCACGGCGGGCGGCGCGACGGGCATTTTGCGCAAGAGTTCAATCGCACGCCCCGACGAACGTTTCGGCGCGGAAGTCAATCGTCTGGTCAAGCGCAACTTGTACTTGCTCCTCGTCAACGGCTTGGGGCTTGGCGCGGTGCCTTACGGTATCCTTCACGGCGTGCGCCCCACGAAGATTATTCAGCGCTGGATTGGCGAGGGCTACGGCGTCACTAGCCAAGGCGTCCTCGACCGCGATAAGATTGCCCGCCGCATTTGCTCTGATTTCCTCACCGCCCGTGATAAAGCCGACCTCTTGACTGAAGTCGCGCTTGCGCAGCTGCCGATTATCCGCGCCGGCGACGCCAAAACCGTCAGCGTCTACGTAGGCATTCCCTTTTGCAGGACGCGTTGCCTTTACTGTTCGTTTCCGTCGCACGTCTTGCCCGCCGACAGCGAAGTTGCCGAGTTCATGGCGGTTTTGACACGCGACGTTGAGGCGGCGGCTGATTCGATTAAACGTTACGGCTTCAAGGTTCAGACGGTTTACATAGGCGGCGGCACCCCGACCGCTTTGCCCGAACAATTTTTCGCCGAGATGATGGCGACGGTTCACGATAAAATCTGCGCGGAGGGCGTGGCGGAATTTACCGTCGAGTGCGGGCGACCCGATACGATAACCGCCGAGAAAATCGCCGTCATGAAAAGTTTCGGCGTGACGCGTGTCAGCGTCAATCCTCAGACGATGCACCAACGCACGCTTGACCTAATCGGGCGCAAACACACCGTCGAGGACGTGACGCGGGCTTTCAACGACTTGCGGGCGGCGGGCGATTGGCTCATAAACATGGACTTGATAATCGGCTTGCCGGGCGAACGGCTTGCGGACTTCGCGGCGACGCTGGAGCAAATCCTCGCGCTCAAACCCGACGACATAACGATTCACTCCTTAGCCATAAAGCGCGGTTCCAAATTGCAAACGCGGCTTGCCGATAAGCTGAACACGTTGGCGGATTTCGATTTGCCGAGCGACGCCGAGGTTCGCAAAATGGCTGAACACGCGTCCAAAGCTCTGCGAGGCGCGGGCTACGTGCCGTATTATCTCTATAGGCAAGGCTACATGAGCGGGCAGATTGAAAACGTGGGCTGGAGTCGGCGCGGCGCGGAAAGTATTTACAACGTGCAGATAATGGGCGAACGTCAAACGATATTGGGCATAGGCGGGGCGGCGTCGACCAAAGTTCCCGACCCCGTCAACAAGCGGATTCAAACGGCGTTCCATGCCAAGGATTTGAAAACTTACGTGCGCGACGCGGAGCACTACATACAACGGCGGGAAAAGGTTTTGGCGGAGGTTTATCCCGACGCGGGAGGGGATTGACAAATGGCATACGTGACACGAGACGACTTGATAGACATATTCCGCGACACGGAAGAATTTTACACGACGGACGAAAACTTGAAGCAGGCGATACGCGACTCGATAAAGTGGACGGTGCATTACGGCGCGGAGGATTATCCGCCGTTGCCCGCCCCCCGATTCAATAAGACGGCGGTATCCGTCGTCAAAAAGCGTTCGTTCGACGCGGCGATAGTCACGCAACGGAAGCATTTGGAGTTGAAAATCGTTGTGCATAATTTTGCCTCGGCGACAAATCCCGGCGGCGGCGTCAAGTACGGTGCGCGGGCGCAGGAGGAGGCTCTTTGCCGTTGCTCCACGCTTTACCCCGTGCTCAACACCGAGGAGAATTGGAAACGCTTTTACACCGTCAATCGCGAACGCGGCAATGCGCTTTACGACGACGCGTGCTTGTATTCGCCCGAAATTGTCATCTGCAAGAGCGATATAGATCGTCCTGCGCGGTTGCCTCGCGATAAGTGGGACTTGGTGGACGTGGTAACGATAGCCGCGCCGAATCTGCACAATCTGACAATCGACGACGAGGAACTTTTTGCGTTGCAGGAGCGGCGGTTGCGGCACATGTTCACGGTAGCGGCTCATCACGGCGCGGAGATTTTAGTGACGGGGGCGTTCGGTTGCGGCGCGTTCAGAAACAATCCGGAGGTCGTGGCGCAGGCTTACAAAAAAATCTTGCCTGAGTTCGAGGGCTTCTTCAAGGAAATAGTTTTCGCGATTTACTGCCGCCCGCAGGAGCTGATAAATTTTGAGACGTTCAAAAAATATTTCGGGAAGGCGAAGGCATGAGCGGAAAGATTTCCTTTGCGTCGGATTACGCCGAGGGCGCACACCCCGCGATTATCGCCAATCTTGAACGGACGAATTTTCTCAAGACGGCGGGCTACGGCACCGACGAGTTCAGCGAATCTGCGCGGCGTAAGATTAGGGCGGCGTGCGCGGCTCCCGACGCCGAGATTTATTTTTTGGTGGGCGGCACGCAGACCAATGCGGTTGTTATCGGCGCGATGCTTAAGTCCTATGAGGGCGTCATTGCGGCGGACAGCGGGCATGTCAGCCTTCACGAGGCGGGCGCGATTGAGCTTGGCGGACACAAGGTTTTGACGCTCCCGAACCGCGCAGGAAAAATCACAGCCGAGGACGTGGCGGCTTTCGCGGATAATTTCCACGCCGACGGCAACCGCGACCACATGGTTGCGCCGGGCATGGTTTACATTTCCCAGCCGACCGAGTACGGCACGCTTTACACGCTTGACGAGCTTAAGGCTCTGCGCGGAGTCTGCACGAATAAAAATTTGCGGCTCTACGTCGACGGGGCGCGATTGGCTTACGGGCTTGCCGCGTCCGATAACGACGTGACGCTTGCCGACCTTGCCGAGCTTAGCGACGCGTTTTATATCGGCGGCACCAAGTGCGGCGCGTATTTCGGCGAGACGGTCGTTTTGCGGAAGGGGCTTATCCCGCATTTCTTTACGATAATCAAGCAACGCGGGGCACTCCTGGCTAAGGGCAGGATATTGGGCGTGCAATTCGATACGCTGTTCACGGACGACTTGTATTTAAAAATCGGGCGGCGGGCGATAGAGGCGGCGTCACGGATTCGCGCCGAGCTTAAAGCTTTGGGTTATGAGCTGTTCCTCGACGCACCGACGAATCAAATCTTTGTTGTGCTGAACGACGCGCAACTTGCGGCTTTGGCTGAGCGGGTGGAGTTCAGCTTTTGGGAAAAGTTATCCGCCGACAGGACGGTTATCCGTTTGGCGACGAGCTGGGCTACGGCGGACGCCGACGTTGACAAATTGCTTGACGAGTTGAGGCGATTGAGATGAAACAATTCACGGTTGACGCGTTCACCGATAAGATTTTCGGCGGCAACCCTGCGGCGGTTTGCGTCGTGGAGACTTTCCCGCCCGCCGAGCTTATGCAGAATATTGCAATGGAAAATAATTTTTCGGAGACGGCGTTTGTTGCGCGGGAGGGCAATGCCTATCGGCTGAGATGGTTCACGCCCGCCGTCGAGTTAGACTTTTGCGGTCACGCCACGCTTGCAACGGCGTTTGTGTTGTTCAACTTTTACGAGCAAACTTCAAATCGCATCGAGTTCGAGACGTTGCACGGCAAGTTCACGGTTGAGCGGCGCGGCAAGCTGTTCGAGATGAATTTTCCCGCGTACAAGCCGAAACGAATTCCGGTAACCGAGGCAATGAGCGCGGCAATTCACGCGCCGATTTCGGAGGCTTACCTTGCACGCGATTTGATAATGGTTTTGGAGTCGGCGGAGGTCGTCGAAAAACTTGCGCCCGACTTTGACAAGCTGAGCCGCTTGGACGGGCTGACGCAAGCTGTAACCGCCGCCGGCAAGGAATTCGATTGCGTGTCGCGAGTGTTCGCGCCTAAGGTGAACGTGCCCGAAGACCCCGTGACAGGCTCGACGCATTGCGCGATAATCCCGTATTGGGCGGCGCGGCTGGGCAAGGAACGATTGACAGCGCGTCAAGCGTCGAAACGCGGCGGAGTGTTGCACTGCGAGGTTGCGGGCGAACGCGTTAAAATTTCGGGGAGCGCGGCTCTTTATGCCGTCGCCGATTTGCAAGTTTAAGGGGGTTGAAACATTGCTGACGAATGCGCCGAGAGGCACGAAAGACATTTTGCCGGAGCAAGCGGAAAGTTGGCTTTGGCTTGAAAATAAGATACGGGAGCTGTGCACGCTTTACGGCTACGAGGAGATAAGGACGCCGACGTTTGAGCACACGGAATTATTCCTGCGCGGCATAGGCGAGGGCACCGACGTGGTCGATAAGGAAATGTACACGTTCAAGGACAGAGGCGACAGGTCGATAACGTTGCGCCCCGAAAACACGGCGTCGGTCGTTCGCGCCTACTTGCAGAATAAGCTTTACGCCAACGCGGGGCTTGTTAAGCTGTTCTATATCGGGTCGATGTTCCGCTACGACAGACCGCAAGCAGGCAGGCTCCGCGAATTTCATCAATTCGGCGTGGAGGCATTGGGCGAAAAAAATCCCGTCGTCGACGCGGAGATAATTCTGTTGGCGTGGGAATTTTTAAAAAGCCTCGGACTCGACGACTTGACGCTCAAGATAAACACGGTGGGCTGTCCCGCGTGTCGCCCGATTTATCGCCGCAAGTTGACGGAGTATTTCACGGCGGAAGCGGACGAATTGTGCTCGGATTGTCGGCGGCGGCTGGAAAAAAATCCGTTGCGCATCCTAGATTGCAAGGTCGACGGCTTAAAGGAGGTCATGGAGGACGCGCCCAAGATTGAAACTTGCCTGTGCGACGAGTGCCGCGAACATTTCAAGGACGTTAAAAAATATTTGACGGCGGCGGGCGTGCCGTTCGAGGTCAACAATCGGCTGGTGCGCGGGCTGGACTACTACACCAAAACGGCGTTCGAGATTCAGTACGCGCCGCTGGGAGCACAATCGGCAGTGGCGGGCGGTGGTCGCTACGACGGGCTGATTAAGGAAATCGGCGGCGACGATACCCCGGCAGTCGGCTTTGCGGCGGGCTTGGAGCGCATTTTACTTGCCCTGGAACTTCAACAGGCTTTGCCGGCGTCAAATAAAAAAATCGCCGCGTTCGTGGTGAGCGGCGGCTCGGTAGCGGAAGTCTGCGCGTTCAAACTTTTGACGGACTTGCGGCGGCAGGGCATTGCGGCGGCTATGGACTTCGGCAAAAAGAGCATGAAAGCCCAGATGAAGGCGGCGGCTAAGTCGGGCGCAAAGTTCGCGTTGATAATCGGCGAGGACGAGGTCGCGACTTCAACCGTTACCGTAAAAAATTTGGAGACCGCCGCGCAGGATAAAGTTCCCGTCGCGGAAGTCCCCTTGAAATTCAGCGATTCGCAAAAAATATTTTGAGGCGTTCGTTGAGCGTTTCTTGCGCGACGAGTGCCGCCTCAAAGATTGTCAGATTTTCCGTCGACGCGCCCGACGTCTGCATTGACAGCGGAAAGCCCGCCGCGTCCAAAATAATTTCCTCCAACGTGACGAGCCTGTCGCCCAAAGGTGCGTCGCGAATTTTTTTTGCGCCGAGGATAAAGTTCCCGTCGCGGAAGTCCCCTTGAAATTCAGCGATTCGCAAAAAATATTTTGAGGCGTTCGTTGAGCGTTTCTTGCGCGACGAGTGCCGCCTCAAAGATTGTCAGATTTTCCGTCGACGCGCCCGACGTCTGCATTGACAGCGGAAAGCCCGCCGCGTCCAAAATAATTTCCTCCAACGTGACGAGCCTGTCGCCCAAAGGTGCGTCGCGAATTTTTTTTGCGCCGAGGA
>CALFJE010000039.1 GCA_937877545.1 uncultured Selenomonadales bacterium
CCCTTGCCAAGCTCGCTGTCGACGCCAATCGTTATGCCGTGGCTGTCGGCTATCCATTGCGCAATCGACAAGCCCAAGCCGCTGCCGTTCGCCTCGCTTACCAAATCCTCGCTGTCTATGCGGAAGAAACGGTCGAAAATCTTTTGGCGATTTTCGGGCGCAATACCTATGCCTGTATCCGATATGCTAAGTGAAACCTTTTTGCCCTTAACCGTCGACGCAACGCTTATCGTGCCGCCTTCGGGCGTGTATTTGACGGCGTTGTCCAGGAAAATCCGTATCATCTGCCGCATCGTCGTCTCGTCGCCGAAAATCTGCGCGGGTTCGTTTTTGAGGAGCTTAACCTTATGCGTCTTGACGACCGTCCGCATTTTGCTCATCACGTCGTTGACTATGTCGTCCAAGTCCAGCGTCTTTTTGTGGAGCTTTTGCGTATGCTTATCGGCACGCGACAGGAACAGCAGATTTTCCAGCAACTCCTGCATATTCTGCGCCTCGGAACGAATCGCCTCGACGGATTCATTGACAAGCTCCTTATCGTCCATGCCGTAGCGCGTCAGCATATCGATATAGCCCTTAATGACGGCGGTGGGTGTCCTAAGCTCGTGCGAGGCGTCGGAGACGAATTGCTGTTGCCGATTTATGCCGCCCTGCAAGCGGTCAAGCATCTTGTTGAGCGTCTTGGCAAGTTCGTTGAGTTCGTCATCGGCAGTACTCAGCGGAATGCGCCCGCCCATTTTCTCAAAGGCGATTTCGCGTGCCAATTCGTTCATGGTCTTTATCGGCGTCAGGACGCGGCGACTGATAACGCGTCCGACGAACAGCGCGGCGAACATGCCCAGCACGTCCAAGATAAGCAGAATTTTTTCCAGGTTATCAAAGGTAATAAGCTCGGAGGTTATCGTGCGGAAAAAGTACAGCTTAACGGTCTTGCCCTCGTGCGTGTAGCTCATTTCGCCGCAATAAATCAACGCCGAGCCGTATTGCATAATCTTCAAGTCGTCGTCGGCGAAAATCGGCGGGTCGTTCAGAATGCCCTCGTTGAAACGCTCAATCGTCAAATAATAATTTTCGTCGGTGTCGATGAAAATATTGCCCTGCTCGTCGATAACCTTAAGCACCACGCCGCGCACCAAGGCTCCGCTGAACGCGTCCGGGTCAAAAGTGCTTTCGTCCTCCTCCAGCTCGTCGAAGATTTTTTGGATATTCGCCATGCTTTGATGAATAGCCTCGCCGGCGGGGCTGTAGATTGCACTCATGACGCCAAACCACATTGCCAAGTTGATTATCGCCAGCAGAATCACGAAACACGCCGAGTAGCCAAGGGTTATCTTCGTGGAAATTTCAAAACCGTTGAGCTTGCGTCTAACTTTTTCCGTAAAGTTCATGAGCGTTTCTCCTGCGCTGTCTATAATAAAATGCCTCCCTGCATATGTTCACTTAGGGAGGTCGGCTGTCACTTATATAATCGAAAAAAATTTATCTGTGCTTCATACGGACGACGGTAATTCGCGGGTCGGAGCCTTTCACCAAGTCCATTGTCATGAAGGAGCCGCGAGTATCGTCGCGGGGGCGCGAGGCACTGCCGGGATTTAAGATAATCGGCGGTCCCATGAGGTATTCGACGATATGCGTATGCCCGTAAACCGCTATGTCGGCGTTCTGCGACTCCGCCGCCTCCATTATGTATTCCTGAGTGTAGCGCACGCCGTAGTTGTGTCCGTGCGTGATAAAAATCCTGTGGTCGCCCACTTCGATAATCCTCTCGTACAAGATATTGGGCGTGGGCCAATCGCAATTGCCCGCCACGCCGTAAACCGGTACATCAAGCAATGATTGCAAATACTCCGCGTCGGGCGTGCAGTCGCCCATGTGGAGCCACATATCCATATTTTGCGCGATACTTACTGCTTGGTCAATCGCTGCCCAATTCCCGTGAGTATCGCTTATCAATCCTATCTTCACGGCAGGTGCCGCGCAGGTTAATGCGCGACTCTCCTCCTTTCGTCCTTGACGGATTTTATAAAAATTTCGTCCGTAACTTCAAAATCATCTTGCGCAATGCCGCGCCTCTGTGACTGATTTTATTTTTCTCGGCAACGGAAATTTGAGCCATGGTGCGGCTTTCGTCGAGGTAAAAATAGGGGTCGTAGCCGAAGCCGCCCGT
>CALFJE010000040.1 GCA_937877545.1 uncultured Selenomonadales bacterium
GCTCTTCCGATCTGGGGGGGGGCTATTGTTGACGTTGTCGATGAAATTTTGTCGCACAACCCCAACGCGGCAGGCTTGGCAATTAATTGGCACATCTTCGGCTCCAGCGGACAAGACAAGGCTGATTACAGTCGCGGCGTCCTGGAGCGATTCACTCGTCGTGCACAAAACGATTTCGGCGACCCCCAAGGCAAAAACGTTTGGTATACGGGCAACACTTACGTTAAAATCACAGCCAATCCGCGCAGGATCAATTTTTTCGGCAATGCTCACTTCGCGAATTACTTTGAGAACTTCCACGTTGTGAACGAAAACGCCGAGCCGCTAAAGATTAGCGGTCACAACTGCCCCGTCACGACGGAGAAAATTGTTATTCATCATTACGTAACAAAATCGCGGGAAGAATACACCAAGAAAGTTCAACGCGGTAATGCCGACCATTTTGATAATCACTACAACATTAAAACTTTCGACCATGATAATCGTAATGAGGAATTCGACGACGGGATATTGAAATATCGTGCAATGCGGGCGAAAACTTATCAGCCGCCCGATAAGTCGCGTGCCGACGAAAGATTATTCACCGCCTTGATGACAAATTTGTCGCCGACATTTTTAACAAACACGCCGCCGCAATTCTACGCAGGCAAAATGGAGACGTTCCTGACGTGCCGGGCAGTCGCAGCGTATCTTAAAACGAAGCTCAAAGACGCCACGCCCGCCAAATTCTTCGAGGAGGCGTCAATCAAGGCGATGCTCCAAACTCTTGCGAGCGGCGGCATGAGCTTTGCCGACGTAAGGCTTTTGCTCCGTGAATTGCCCGACCTGTTGAGCTTGCCTTATCCCGTCGTGAAAGACCTGCGCAACGCTTGCCTGAACATTATCCCGCAAATAATGAACGTCATGCATCTAAACAATCTGTGGAAGGATTACGCCGAGCTGGATTATCTGCAAAGGCTTTTAAAAACTTTTAGGGGGTGACAGTTTGCTTTTAGTGATTGACATTGGCAACAGCAACATCGTCATGGGTACCTACAGCGGGAAAAACCTCATGAAGCATTGGCGCATCTCGACCGACCGCCAAAAGACCGGCGACGAATACGGCATGTTGATTAACGACCTGTTTCGCTATCAAGGCGTTAAAATCTCCGACGTGAAGGACATAATTATTTCCTCGGTGGTGCCGCCGCTGATTGTGCCGATAACCAAAATGTGCGAGCGTTATTTTAAAGTGCGCCCGCTGGTCGTCGGTCCCGGTATCAAAACGGGTATCAAGCTCAACTACGAAAACCCAAGGGCGATAGGCGCGGACAGGATTGTCAACGTCGTCGGGGCGTTCGAGCTTTACGGCGGACCGCTGATTGTGATTGACATTGGTACCGCTACGACCTTTGACGTTGTGTCGGATACGGGCGACTTCCTCGGCGGCGTCATAGCTCCGGGCATAGTGGCAAGCGCAGAGTCCCTTTTCAGCTCCACGGCGAAGTTGCCGCGCATTGAGCTTATTCCGCCCAAAAGCGTTATCGGGCACAACACCACGACTTGTATGCAGGCGGGCATTATCTACGGCTACGTCGGGCAGATTGATACTATCGTCGAAAAGATTCGCGAGGAAATGGGCGCGGATTGGCACGCTAAAGTTATCGCGACGGGCGGGCTTGCCAAGATGATTCACCGCGAATCAAAGACGATTGACAAGATTGACCACTTCCTGACGCTGAGCGGCTTGCGCGTCCTGCACGAACGGAACTCGGCATGAGCAACGTGACGTTGCATCCAGATGACGCGCCGGACCGTCCGACAGTGGAAACGTTATCGCCGCGCTCTGACGTTATCGAAATCTTCAAGACACCCGTATTCCTTGCGCCAATGGCGGGCGTCACGGATACGGCGTTCAGAGTGTTGGTAAGGGAATTGCTCGGCGACGCGGGGCGAAATCTGCTGATGTTCTCGGAAATGGTTAGCGCGGCGGGCGTGCACTATCGCAACGAAAAAACGCTGGCGATGCTTGAAACGGCAACGGAGGAGCGTCCGACGGCGATTCAAATCTTCGGCTCCGACCCGGCAATCTGCGCGGAGGCGGCGGCTTACGTCGAACAACTCGGCTCGGCTGCCGTCATTGATTTTAATGCGGGTTGTCCCGCGCCCAAAATCGTCAAAAACGGCGAAGGCTCTGCCCTCCTTAAAAATCCCGCGCTCCTCGAAAAAATTCTGTCCGCCATACGCAACGCCGTCAAGTTGCCCGTGAGCGTCAAGATTCGGCTCGGCTACGACTCCGCGCAGATTAACGCCGCAGAGGTCGCCAAACGTGCGGAGGCGGCGGGCGTCGACTTCATAGCGGTACACGGGCGCACCCGCGAGCAATTCTATTCGGGCGCGGCTGATTGGGAGGAAATTGCCAAAGTCCGCGCCGCCGTGAAAATCCCCGTCATTGCCAACGGCGACGTTAAAGATTTTGATTCGCTCGATAAAATTCTTGAAACAACGCAAGCCGCCGGCGTCATGATTGGCAGAGCCGCGCAGGGTAATCCGTGGATTATCAATCGGCTGTTGAGATACTTTTTGACGGGTGAGAAACTTCCTCCGCCGAGCGTCGACGAACGCGCCAACGTTATGCGCCGCCACTTGGCGAAGATTATTTTTTATAAGGGCGAGCGCGTCGGCGTCAGGGAAATGCGGGCGCACGCGGCTTGGTATACCAAAGGCTTGACGGGCGGCGCGGAACTTCGCAACATGTTCAACCGCGCAGAGTCCGCCGAGGATTTTTTAGGGGTGATTGGTCTGATTGATGGACGATAAAGATTTAACCGCGCAGGTCTCGGAACTCAGAGAAAAATTGCGCGAATGGCGAAGAATCAAATTGGAAAAGGAGAAACGTAAAATGACGGAAGATAAGGACAAGAAGCCCTCGATTTGGAGCGGCTACAGCGACGCGGATAAGGCGGCTCTGGACGAATTGGCGGCGGGCTATATCGACTTCATAAGCCGCTGCAAGACCGAACGCGAAAGCGTCATTGAGGCGATTAAGCGTGCGGAGGCTGTCGGCTACAAAAACCTCGACGACGTGATTAAAAGCGGCAAGCGGCTCAAGGCGGGCGATAAAGTTTACTCCGTGTGCATGAAAAAAACCGTCGCGCTGTTCCAAATCGGTACGGAGCCGCTCGAAAACGGCTTGAAAATCCTCGGCGCACATATCGACACTTGCCGCCTTGACCTCAAGCAGAATCCGCTTTACGAGGACAGCGGGCTTGCCTACATGGATACGCATTATTACGGCGGCATTAAAAAATATCAATGGGTGACGTTGCCGCTGGCAATGCACGGCGTGGTTGTCAAAAAGGACGGGCGCGTTATCGAAGTGGTTATCGGCGAGGAGGCGTGCGACCCCGTCTTTTGCGTGACCGATTTGCTGATTCACCTGTCGCAGGAGCAACTTAAAAAGCCCGCCGATAAAGTCATCGAGGGCGAAAAACTGGACATCCTCGTCGGCAACTATCCGCTCAAGGAAAACGATAAGGAATCCGTCAAGCGCGGCGTGCTCAAGCTCCTCAAGGATAAGTACGACATCGACGAGGAGGATTTTCTGTCGGCGGAGCTGGCGTTGGTGCCGGCGGGCAAGGCTCGCGAACTCGGCTTCGATAGGAGCATGGTGCTCGGCTACGGGCAGGACGACCGCGTTTGCTCGTATACTTCGCTGGTTGCCATGCTTGAGGCGGCTAATCAGACTTTCGGTAAGACGGCGTGTTGTCTGCTCGTCGACAAGGAGGAGATTGGCAGCTACGGCGCGACCGGCATGAAGTCCCGCTTCTTCGAGAACACCTTAGCCGAACTTTTGAATGCTTGCGGGCAATACAGCGAATTGGCGTTGCGTCGTGCGCTCAGGAATTCGTTCATGCTCAGTTCCGACGTGTCCAGCGCGTTCGATGCCCTCTACGCCAACGCTTACGAAAAAAAGAACGTCGCCTATCTGGGCAAGGGCATGGTGTTTAACAAGTTCACGGGGTCGCGTGGCAAATCGGGTTCCAGCGACGCCAATGCCGAATACGTCGGGAAACTGCGCGGCATTCTCGATAAGCATAACGTGCATTATCAGTTCAGCGAACTGGGCAAGGTAGACCTGGGCGGCGGCGGCACTATCGCCTACATGACGGCGGAATACGGCATGGAGGTTATCGACAGCGGCGTCGCGGTTTTGAGTATGCACGCGCCCTGGGAGGCTACGTCCAAAATCGACATCTACGAGACCAAAAAGGGCTATTCCGCTTTTCTGACCGAAATTTAAAGTAACGAGCAACAAAAGGAGCCGTCATGGATGACGGCTCCGCCGCCGGCGTCACTACTTGAAAATTATCAATCGGCGCGGATAGTGAACTCTGCGCCCCTGCGAGGCGGGCTTTCTTTTGTAACTTTTCTTTGCCCGAACAAAGAAAAGTTTTTCAAATATAAAAATCAAGATTGAGCTGACTCGGAGCGACGCGCCACGGCAAGGAAAGCCGATTCCGCGTGCCCACCCCCCTTAGGCTAAGGGAGGCAAACCGCCTCAAGATTAAATTTTGGTTAAGATAGTTGCGCGGGCGGCGTCACGGGGAAAGGCTAAACGCCACGACTATTGACACAAGGCGTAATTTGGTTATAAAATTGCCGTGGTTTCAATAAGATTAACGCAAGAATTCCCCCTGCCCAAAAGCAGGCGGCGAAAGGTTTCCAAGTGTTGCTCGTAAGGCAACGGTACCGCAGGAAGTGCGGGAAGGGTTTTCCTCGCAAAAAACCCATAGCCTGACAGCTGAACAACGCGATTCAAATCGTGCGGCTCAAAGGAAGCTCCAAGAGCACTTCACGGCGCAAAGTGTCTTTGCCGGTTGGCTTGGCGACGACTTGATCACTCGCTCGCCCGTGTCGAAGAACTCAATCATGAGTTCGACCATCCCCATATAATCCCTCCTCGCGCAGTTTGCGGGGCAGGATTAAATATTTCGGCGCTTGAAAAACTTAGCGGCTCGGAAGGAGGAGGTGAATATTTCAACGTGTGATCAACGGGTTTCACTTTCTTTTTTGCGAACCGTCAAAGCAGCGTCGTTAAAGCCGCAGGTCGTGGCTTATCTGCCGAACGTCGCGGTGCGGCAGTCCGAACACGACTTGCGAGGAAATGACCGCGACAAGTGTTGAAAATTTCTTTTCGGAGGAATGTATATGGTTATTGACACTTTTTTTGATTTACAACGTTTCGCCAAAGACAATCTTAAAAAGGGCGACGACGGCTTTTATTGGGAAGGCGGAGCCTCTTTTTCGGGCACCAACTCCAGAGCGGACGATTCTCTCGTCGGCACGGCAGAAGATTACGCTCGTTTGGAAGACACTACCGTTGTCGGTGCGCTGTCGACAGCGGGTACTGCAAACAGCATTTATCTTAACGGCAAAGAATCCGCTACCTACTCCTTCAACGTGGAAGGCAGCTCCTGGGAGATCGGACTCGACGACTCCAGAGACGTAGTGCACGTCGGTGCCAACGGACTTGACAGCATAGTCAGCGGCGAAGTTGCCCTTACCGTCGCGGGCGGCAGACGCAATACCTTCACCGAAACCATTAACGGCACGCCCGTTTATATCCAATCCGACTCCGGCACCGTTGCCACGGTTACAGCAGACGGCTCGGCGGTCAATTACGAATTCGCGGGCGCGGGCAATGATACGGTCGGCGTAAGCACCAATGTCACGGCTGTCTTCCAAGCTGCCAACGGCGTAGAACTCAAACCGCAGGCTGATGCCTCTGTTGACGGCGTCAAAAACGTCACCGCCGCCAATGCGACCGTCACAAGCGACGGCTCCGCCAACGTAAACATAGCCGTTAAAGACGCCGTAACCGTCGGCAATGCGGCTTGGGCTTTCACCAACAACGCAAGAGATGCGGCTACCGTCACTGCCAATGCAAGCGACGGCATTACCAAAGTTGACGGCTACACCACGAGCGCGACGCTCACGGCAAAGAGCCTCGACAGCGTCGAAGTCAACGGCACCGATTGGTACGAAATTGACGGCAAGTTTACGAATATCACATTCGACAAAGACGGCGACGCCAAGGTCAACAACACGGGCACGGTTACGGTAAGCGGCGGTGCTCTTGCCGGGGCTACATTCGCAACTGTCACTTCGGCGGGCGTTGTTGCCAATAACGCGACGATTGAAGCAAATGCGGCGAACGTTACGGCTGTGCTCGGCGAGGCGGAAGAAGGGGTTGCCGAAATCGCTGTAAGCGACTCCATGTTAGATGCCACCGTTTCGGGCGACGATGCATTTTTCGTTACCGTCAACGACGGAGCGACCGACGAGAAAACTTACGCCATCGGAACTACGGCGGACGAGGCTGCATTCTACGCAAGCAAGGATGTCGCCCTGATGTCTGCGAAGGCAAATGAAGCCTACACAATCGACGGCGGCACAGGCGCATTGGTCTTTGCCGACTCCATTGCGGCTCATAACAGTGCTCAAGTCTCCGTTAACGGTGCGGCTGTCACAATCACCAATAACGGCGCGGCAGACAATTATGTCATCGGCACAGAAAAAGGCAACGCCGGTATCGCAGGCGTTATGCTCCCCAAAGCTAACGACGCTATCAACGTAAGCGGCGACGACGACGGCTATACGGCACTCTTCTCGGCTGAAGACACAAGCGGCGTGCTCACCTTCACGGCGAACGGCAAGACTGTCAGCGTTAATGCTGCCGACGTCGGAACTGTCACTGTTAATGGAGCGACTTTGCACGGTGTTGTGCTCGACGTTGACGCAAATGACGCTGTTCTCGTCCAAGGCATAAACGACAATGCTATCGTCACGGTCGGCGGCGGCAACGCAACTTACTACTTCAACAGCAAGAAAGACGCCAATCGTGTTATCGTCGACCAAAACACCAACGTCACGATTGACAGCGGCATAGTAAAATATGATGTCGCGCAAGACGGCGTTGTCGACTACAGAAGGACAACCACTCAGCCTGCCGTCACTGCCGACAACAGCAAGTGGGCGGAAATCGCCACTATCGGCAGTGCAAACGACAGCGTCAATACGCACAAGTCCGAAGCGTTCAATACTTTCTATGATCTCGACTCCAACAGCTCGGTGCTCAGCTTTGAAAGCGACAATGACACCGCTCCTTCCGAAGCAGAGGGCGGCGTGATTGAAATCAGCGGCGAAACCGCGCTCGGCAGTGCGTCTCATGTTTCGCTCAAAGTCAGCGAGGGCGGCGGCTCTGTTCCGCTTAACATTCAGCAAAACGAAAACGACAGTGTTGTCGAAGTCAATATCGACCTCACGGGTTCGGATAATCCTTCCACCGTCGCTATCGGCACCATTGCACAAACCGATTCGCTCGGCAATCCCATTTACGTCACGGCGTCCCACGAAGTGAGCCTCAGCAATGCTTCGGGCGGCTACGCTTATATCGGCGAGAATGCTACCGGTCAGAATAAGATCTTCGGCGGCACGGGCGCAGACATGTTGCGTCACGACGGTGCTTACCAAGCCACGCTCCTGGGCGGCGACGGCAACGATACCATTCGCGGCGGCGAAAACGACGTTGTAAGCGGCGGCAACGGTGCGGACTATTTCTACGACACTGCGGCTTATGCGCTTGACTACAACCCGTCGGAAGACATCATCATCGCTACCAGAGTCAAAGACTTTGGCGACATCACGTCGGGCAAAGTTCACGGCGCGGGCAACCAAATCGCTTTCGGCGACGGCGACAAGAAGCTCTTGACGCTTTCCAACTACGATCCCAACGAAGCAATTCACGTTAAAGTTGCGCTCATGGACAACGACGGCAATATTCTGCCCGATACCAAGAACATCGTCTTGGCGAACGCAAACGGCACTGTCACGGTTGATTCTTCGGCGGCGACGAACGGCGCGATTATCTTCGCCAATGCCACCGAACGTTCACCCGAAGGCGTCCACACCGTTATCGGCACGGCGGGCAACGATTCAATCTATATCGGCTCGAACGACTTCGCGGACGGCGCGGGCGGCAATGACCGCATCTTTATCGACAACGACGCGACCAACGTCAGAGTATCGCTCGGCGCGGGCACGGGTCTCGATACCATAAGCGGCTGGAACTACGGCTTTGAACTGGGCAGCTCGGTCGTCGAAACCGGCGGCACGCAGGTAAGAGCTCGTGTCTATGAGGATATGCTCCACATTTCCCTCCAGGGCGCGGCTACCGAAACGGACGCCCTCCTCTTTGCAAACTCCACGCAATACGGCTCCGACCTTGAACTCCACGGGCAATATAACGTCCTCGTCGGCGACAAGAAATATACCGCTATCCGCAACAACGGCGACAGCGACCGCGGCGAAGACTCCACCTCCAAGGGCTACGCGGAAGTCACGAACGACGGTGACGTTGCCGATTACTATGTTGCAGAGCGCAACGGTATCGTCAGATTCACCAACGGCGTTACCCAAAGCTTTGTCGGCGACGACGCTATCGTCCTCGGCAGCGAAAAATTCTGGGCTATCAGAGAGCTCACCATTGCCAACAACGGCAAGGCTTCCGTCTTCGGCTCCGCCACCAGAGAGACCGTTACGGTCGGCGGCGACGCGACTGTCGGTGCCAACAAGCACGTATCGCTCGGCGCGGAGAACGACGTTATCATCTCCACCGGCGACGATTCTGTCAGCGCGGGCAACAAATTCTACTTCGGCGCAGGCGACGGACGCGACACCATTCAGAACTTCAGCCATTACCTCGGCGTTGACCTTGACCCCGATAAGCAAATGGTTGATACTCTCGTCCTTGAAAGCTATACCGGCTTGAAGGTTGCCAAGGCTGAAGGCAGAGGCGACCGTATCGAAATCGGCACCACCGAAACCGACAGAGTTATCATCTACGAAGAGGACGGCGTCAGCCTCGATAAGATTTACAATATCCAAGTCGGCGACCTCGATGCCAAGCTCACCAAGATTGGCTCCTCCGAAGGCGGCAACAACTTTGCCTATGAAAAGAAGGTTGAATACTACGTCGGCGCGTCGGGCGATGCTCATGACACGCTTACAATCGGTATCGGCATTGAAAACGCAGACGTTCGTCTGGACGGCTTCGGCGACACCTTCTATCGCGGCATTGACGTTGTAGACGCAAGCGCGGAAGAATACACCAACATCAGCATTGGCGGCAGCGCGGATAACAACACCATAACCGCAGGCGGCATAGGCACCACCAACTTCCTGTGGGGCGGCGCGGGCGACAACAGCCTTATCGGCGGCGACGGCGTTGATTACTTCCTGTATTACTTCGGCTCTGACAACTACGTCCAGGGCGGCACAGGCAATGCCTTCAACAAGGGCAACAACGACACCATCGAAGGCTACAACTGCGACCAAGACTTTATCTTCCTCAACGACGTTACAATCGACCAGATTGACCAGGAAGCTATGGGTATGCTCAACAACAACGGCATCACCACCGAAAATGTTACCGTCAAGTTCAAGAACGGCGGCAGCTTGACCGTCAACGTCACCGACCAAGAGCGCGTTGCTTTCTACATGAAGGACGCCTCCAGCGCAAGCGGCTATTCGGTCTATTCGGCTGAGAGATCCGACGGAGCATGGCATTCCGCGCAGGTTCAAGTGTAATTCAGTGACTTTTCGGGATGAGAATTCCGCTTAAGATTCTCCCCAAATTTTGAGCGGCTCCCTCCTCCTGCGGCATATAGGCAACGTTACTCGAAATTGAACCCGCGAGCTTCGTTGCTAAATAAAACCTACACAAAGCGAGAGCCTCGGCACGAAGTCGGGGCTCTTGTTTTGATTAGGAATGAGGAAGGAGGAATTTGGAATGGATTTGCTTGACTTGAAAAACGCCGTGCTTACTGAATCAGCCGATAACTTCCGCCGCGTAGACACCATTTCCGAACGCAATACCGCCAAAGTCTTGGAATCAATGCGCCGCCTCAAAGTTTCCGACGCGCACTTTAAGACTTCCACGGGCTACGCTTACGGCGACATAGGGCGCGAGAAACTTGACGAACTTTTTGCCGAGGTTTTCTGCGCGGAGCGGGCTTTGGTTCGCACGCAATTTGTGTCGGGCACCCACGCGCTTGCAACGGCGTTGTTCGGTATCCTTCGCCCCGGCGACGAGCTTGTATCTTTGACGGGCGAACCTTATGACACCTTGCAGACGGTTATAGGGCACGCGCACGCCGCTAAAGGTTCGCTTAAGGAATTCGGTATCGGCTACCGCGAGCTGCCGCTGATTAACGGCAAGGTCGACACAGACGCGATTAAGCACTTCATCACGACGAAGACGCGGCTGGCATTGATTCAGCGTTCGAGAGGCTACTCCTTGCGCGAGCCGTTGACGATTGACGCTATCGAAAAAATCTGCGCGGAAGTCAAGGCGGCTAATCCTGCTTGCGTGACGTTCGTCGATAATTGTTATGGCGAGTTTGTCGAGACCCGCGAGCCGATTGAGGTCGGCGCGGATTTGGCGGCGGGCAGCCTGATTAAAAACATCGGCGGCGGATTGGCTCCTACGGGCGGCTACATTGTCGGCAAGCGCGATTTGGTCGAGCTGGCGTCGTACAGATTGACGGCACCTGGCATGGGCGACGAATTGGGCGCGAGCTTGGGGACGCCGCGTCTTTTGTATCAAGGGCTGTTCATGGCTCCGCACGTCACCGCGCAGGCTCTCAAGGGCGCAATCTTCGCGGCGGGCATATTCGGCAAGCTGGGCTATCGGACGCACCCCTTGCCCCAAGAAACACGCGGCGATATAATTCAAGCGATTGAATTACGTTCGGCACAACGGCTGATAACGTTCTGTCAAGCGATTCAAAAGTATTCGCCGGTTGATTCGTTCGCGACGCTGGAACCGTGGGACATGCCGGGCTACGCTGACAAAGTCATCATGGCGGCGGGCACGTTCGTACAGGGCGCGTCGATAGAGCTGTCGGCGGACGCACCGTTGCGCGAGCCGTTCGCGGTTTATCTGCAGGGCGGGCTGACCTTTGAACACGCGGCGATAGCGATATTGAACGCGGCGCGGGAGTTGGAGGCATTGTGACGGATTTTCATTTCGCGGGGCTGGGCACGCTGATTAACGTCGCAGGGATTATCGTCGGCGGACTTTGCGGCTTATTCGGCGGCAGGTTGCTTACGGCGGGCATTCAGCGCACCTTGCAAGACGCCTGCGCCTTGGCGGTGATTTTTCTCGGCGCGGACGGCGCGTTGAAGAATTTGGATACCATGTTGCTGATTGCGAGCTTGATTGGCGGCGGGCTTATCGGCGCGCTTGTCGACATTGACGGCAAGTTTGAGCGGCTGGGTATATGGCTCCGCACTCGTTCGGGCAATGACGGCGATACGCGTTTTGTCGACGCCTTTGTTACCGCGTCGCTGACGGTTTGCGTCGGGGCTATGGCGGTTATCGGCGCGATTAACGACCGCCTCCTACACGACCCCGCCGTTCTGATTGCCAAGTCCGCGCTCGACCTGATTATTATCCTCGTAATGACGGCGAGCCTCGGCAAGGGATGTATTTTTTCGTTCGTGAGCGTCGGGCTGTTCCAAGGCGCGATAACTTTGCTTGCGGGGCTGATTGAGCCGTTCATGACGGAAGCGGCGTTGGCTAACCTTTCAAGCGTCGGCAACGTGCTGATATTCGGCGTCGGCGTCAATCTGCTTTTCCCCGATAAAAAAATCAGCGTCGCCAACTTACTGCCCGCGCTGATTATCGCCTGCTTATGGATTTAAAATCGCGGCAAAATACTTGCCAATATCGTAACGCTTCAACGCGTCAACTGTTCCGTCGCTTTTAAAGCGACCGCTGATTATCGCTTGTTTATGGAGGTAACCGTGACTAAAATTATTTTCGTTTGTTTCGGGAACATTTGTCGTTCGCCCATGGCGGAATTCGTCATGAAGCACTTGGTTGCCCGCGCAGGTCTCGAACGGGATTTCGTGATTGAATCGGCGGGCTGTCATCCCTCGGTAGGGACGCCTTTATCGGGCGGTACTGCCGGCGAGCTTAGGCGGCATAACGTTCCGTTTACGCGGCGCACGTCGAAGCTTTTGCTTGCGAGCGACTATAAGCGTTTCGATTATCTGATTGGCATGGACAAATCGAACGTCCGCGACATGAAGGACATTTGCGGCGGCGACCCTGACGGCAAGATTCATTTGCTTATGGAATTTGCGGGTGAGCGGCGCGACGTTGCCGACCCGTGGTACACCGACGACTACGCCACGACCTACGACGATTGTTTGATTGGCTGTGAGGCTCTGCTTGAGCGGCTCCGCTGATTGCAGGAACGGAAAGACCGCGCTCCGATTGGGGAACGCGGTCTTGTTATTTTCGGATTATGGCGGAGGGGGTGGGATTCGAACCCACGGTGGCTTGTGACCACACTTGATTTCGAGTCAAGCACCTTCAACCGCTCGGACACTCCTCCGCAACGCACGCGATAATATCACGCGGGATAAAATCTGTCAAGGCTTATTTGCCGCGACACTTGCCGAGCTTCTTGCAAATGACATCGGGCTTAAGCTTTTTGGCGAGAGCCGCAAGATTCTTTTTGCAAGGGCATTCGCGCTTATCTTCGGCGGGAGCCTTGAGGTTTTCGGGCGTAGCCGCGCTGAAGACTTCGCCCAGCAAGGCGGCGAACTCGTTATTTGATGTGTTCAAGGCTTATTTACCGAAGTAGCGTTTCAGCAGCCCCGCGAACGCTTTGCCGTGGCGAGCCTCGTCACGCGCCATTTCGTGCACGGTGTCATGAATCGCATCGAGGTTGAGAGCCTTGGCGCGTTTGGCAAGATCCGTTTTGCCGGCGGTGGCACCGTTCTCCGCCTCGACGCGCATTTTCAAATTCTTTTCGGTGCTGTCCGTGAGCACTTCGCCCAACAGTTCCGCGAATTTGGCGGCGTGTTCGGCTTCCTCCAGCGCGGCGCGACGCCAATATTCGCCGATTTCGGGATAACCTTCGCGATAGGCAACGCGAGCCATAGCCAGATACATGCCGACTTCCATGCATTCGCCGTTGAAATTGGCGCGAAGGTCTTTCAAAATATCTTCGGGCGCACCCTTCGCCACGCCGACGACGTGTTCAGCCGCCCAAGTCATTTCGCCCTCTTGTTTGGTGAATTTCTCGGCAGGAGCCTTACAAATCGGGCAAACTTCGGGCGGAGCGTCGCCCTCGTGCACGTAACCGCAAACATTGCACACATACTTAGCCATAATGATAACCTCCCAAAACATAACATTGATACATACGCTTGCGGCGATTATATCACGCTGAAAAATTTTTAGCAATTACTTTGGAGATTTGGCTTAATCGATTTTGACGACGCGCCAATCGGCAGATTCTTTTAATTCGCTCAACTTGACTCGAACGCGGAACTTATCGCCTCTTGACGGAGCATTTCTTCCTGCTCGCCAAAATCCTTTATGTTCGTTCGAATTATATTCTGCTTGCAATTCACCTGTAGACGATGAAATTTTTGCAGGCAACAATCCTTGCTCGTGTACGACTTGCTTCCGCCTTTGAATCCACGAAAAGAGCTATTCCAATGTTTGCATTGCCTCCGCAGTGCAATCTTCAGCGACGTCCTGCGGCAAATCAGTTTCTTGCCGAAATATTTCCTTTGCTTGCGGCAGGAAGTCTTTTACTGCTCGAATGACGAGACGCATTGCCGCTTGCTCTGCCTCTTCGATAGCTTGTTTGTTATTCATTTAAACGCCGCCTCGCAATTTTACAGTAATGCTCCGACAGTTCAATTCCGCACCAGAGCCGCCCAAGACGTTTCGCAACTACGCAGGTTGTTCCTGAACCACAAAACGGATCGATAACCAAATCACCGGGGGCGGACAATAATCGAATTACTCTGTCTGCCAGAGCTTCGGGAAATTCAGCTTCGTGCCTGTCATTGCGTCTAACCGAAGGAATATTCCACACGCCGCGAGAACCCCAGGCAGACCATTCTTCGCTACTAAGTCGAGAGAGTTTGACTTTGGTGATACCCGGTTTCCAAAAAATATAAATGTATTCAAATTCATCGACAGCACGATAGCTTGACGAGTGCCATTTGGAATTTTCCCAACAAGGGTCTTTTACCCAAATGCGGCGGTCATAGAGATACATGCCTGCTTCTTCCGCCCATTGTTGCAAAAAGGAGCCAACCAACTGCACTTTGGTCATAGTCGCATGTTTGCCACCGCGAACGTTGTTATTTTCCAACCGACGCTGAATCGTTTGCTCCGAACAGCCGAAGAATTTGGCAAGCTCATATCGTGTCGCATTGGGATACTTTTCTTTGGCGGATAAAATTTCTTCCTTTGTAAGTTTGATTTTCTTTTTGTCGGAGAGGTCAGCTTGGAACTGCGGCATTGTCGAATCTTGAAAGCAAAGAATATCGCTTATGTTTACCGCCGCGAAAGCTCCGGGCTTTAAGATACGCGCATGTTCCTTGAGGACAATTTTAAGCAAATTTTGCCATTGAGCAAAAGACTGTTCAAGCTCATACTTTTTGCCGACATGGTAAGGCGGCGACCAAAAGGACAGGGCTACGCTTTCGGGCGGGAATTCTTTCAATACAGTTGCCGAATCGCCTTGGATAATCTCATTTACATAAGGCATTATAATCCTCCCGTTACTTTGGCAAGATTAGTGCGCGAATGGCATTGAGCACGGCAAGAATCATGACGCCGACATCCGCGAAGATAGCCAGCCACATATTGGCAAGCCCGACCGCGCCGAGGATTAGGCACAGCACCTTGACGCCGATAGCGAAGGCGATATTCTGCTTGACGATACCGAGACACTTGCGAGCGATTTTAATCGCCGTGGAAATTTTACGGGGGTCGTCGTCCATGAGCACCACGTCAGCCGCCTCAATCGCCGCGTCGGAGCCGAGTGCGCCCATAGCAATGCCGACGTCCGCCCTGCTCAAGACAGGCGCATCGTTAATGCCGTCGCCCACGAACGCGACTTTGCCGTCAACCTGCGCGGAAAGGATACGTTCAAATTCAGCGACCTTATCGGCGGGCAGGAGTTCACTGCGATAATTTTTAATGCCCAGCTCCTCGGCGACCTTGGAGGCAATGCGTTCGCTGTCGCCCGTGAGCATGAAGACGTTATCGACGCCCGCGCTCCGCATATCGGCAACGGCGTCCTTGGCGTGCGGCTTAACGGCGTCGCTTATGACGACGTGCCCCGCGTATTCGCCGTTAACCGCGACATGAATAATCGTGCCGGTTTTGCGACAGGGAATCCATTTCGCGCCGACCTCGTCCATAAATTTTTCGTTGCCGACGCTGACGACCTGCCCGTTGACAGTCGCCCGAATGCCGCGCCCCGAAATTTCCTCGACCGCCTCGACCGTGCAATCGTCTCGTTCGTTGGGGTAGGCTTTACGCAGGGAATTAGCTATGGGGTGCGTTGAATAGCGTTCGACGTGCGCCGCCAAGTGAAGCAGTTCAGTCTCGGTGAAGTTGATATTCTTGCTGTGAATCGCCTCGACCTCGAAGGTGCCCTGCGTAAGCGTGCCGGTCTTATCAAGGACGACGGTCTTTACCTTAGAAAGCGTTTCAAGGAAATTGGAGCCTTTAATCAGAATGCCCGCCCGACTTGCGCCGCCTATGCCCGCGAAGAAGCTCAACGGTATGCTGATAACCAACGCGCACGGACAGCTTATGACCAGGAAAATAAGAGCGCGATAAAGCCACGTGCTCCAATCGCCCGAAATAAGCGGCGGAATAACAGCCAGAGCAACCGCGCAGATTACGACGGCAGGGGTATAGACGCGGGCGAACTTGGCGATAAAGTCTTCGGATTGGGATTTGCGGGAGCCGGCGTCTTCGACGAGTTCAAGGATTTTGGAGGCGGTGGATTCGCCGAATTCCTTAGTCGTGCGGATTTTGAGGACGCCGTTTAAGTTAATGCAACCGCTCACAACCTCCGCGCCGATTGAGACTTCACGCGGCAAACTTTCACCCGTCAAAGCGATTGTGTTCAGCGTGGAATTGCCTTCTTCGACAACGCCGTCAATCGGAATTTTTTCGCCGGGCTGGACGATAATCAACGTCCCGACTTCTACCTCGTCGGGGTCAACCTGTTCAAGCCCGCTATCGGTCTCGACGTTGGCATAATCGGGGCGGATGTCCATAAGCTCGGAAATATTCTTGCGGCTCCTGCCGACGGCGTAGCTTTGAAACCATTCGCCGATTTGATAAAATAGCATGACGGCAACAGCCTCGTTATAATCGCCGTCATCGTGAATCGCCAAAGCAAATGCTCCGACGGTGGCGATTGTCATGAGGAGGCTTTCGTCGAGCGGACGACGATTCTTAAGCCCGTGGAAGGCTTTCAGCAGTATGTCATAGCCGACGATAAGGTAGGGCGCGAGGTAGCAAACAAATCGCCCGACTCCGCGCAGATTTATAAAGTTCAGAGCGATTAGCAATGCCGCCGCGATTAGGATTCGGATTAAGTTCCTGCGTTGTTTGGCGTTCACAAGTAAATTTCACAATCCTTTTCGACGCGCCTGCAGTTATCGCGGACGCGCTCCATAACTTCCTTGGCGTCGACGCCGTCCTCGAACTCGACCTTAATTTTAAGCGTCATGAAGTTGACGACGGCATCGCGAACGCCGGCGGTTTTCTTAGCTTCGGCTTCCATGAGGTTGGCGCAGTTGGCGCAGTCCACGTCGATTTTGTAAGTCTTTTTCAAGTCAATCATCTCCTTAAAAATTATATAGCACGGAGGATTTTGAATGTCAAACGCTCAAATAAAAATGATTCGCAAATTGGCGCAAAAAAAATACCGCTCGGCGACGGGCTTATTCGTGGCGGAGGGTTTACGTTTATGCGAAGAGGTGCCGCCCGCGCAGATTGAGTTTGGATTTTACACGCGGGAATTTTTATCCGACGAGCGGGCAACGCGATTGGTTAAACGGCTGGGGAATTTAGAGGAAGTTTCGGCGTCGACGCTGGAACGCTTGAGCGATACGCAGACGCCGCAAGGAATATTGCTTGTGGTGCGGCAACGGCTTTCGACGCTTGAGGAGGTTACGGGGAAAAAAATAATCGCCGCATTGGACGGCGTGCAAGACCCCGGCAACGTCGGGACGATACTGCGGACGGCGGCGGCGTTTGATTGCGGCGTGGTAATGTTGGAAGGTTCGGCGGAGCTTTTCAATCCTAAGGTCGTCCGCTCGACGATGGGGGCGATTTTTTATTTACCGGTCACCGTGAGCACCCGCGCAGATTTTTTACGGGCAATGAGTTCACGAGAAATTTTGGCGGCGGCAGTGGACGCGTCAGCAGAAATTTACACGCGCCACGACTTCACAAGACCAACAGCGATAGTCTTAGGTTCGGAGGCGGCGGGCGTCTCAAAAGAAATTCTTGACGCCGCTCGAAAGATTTTCATACCGATGAGCGGGGCAGTTGAAAGCTTAAACGTTGCGACTTCCGCCGCGATAATCTTATCCGAGGCGGTCAGGCAGTCAAAACTTTAATCATCAGATATTCCCCGTCACGTTCGGCAACAAGCTCGAAATGCATTTTACGATAAAGATTAACCGCCGCCGAATTTTCTTTTTGGACGGACAACGAGACTTGGTTAAAATTTTTCATGATGAGTCGGGCGCAAAATTTATTGAGCAAAGCAGTAGCTATGCCACGACGCCTAAAGTCTTTCAAGACAGACAGCGCAAGTGAAGGCGTCTCGTCGTCGATATGCCCGTAATCGTTCATGATACGCGCCCAACACGCGCCGACGATTTGCCCGTCGACCTCTGCAACGAAACCGCAATCCGCCGAATGTGCTCCGAAGTCTTTCACATAAACTTGAAGTTCGGGACGTTCGATGATATTCTGCGCAGGCTTCGGCACGCCGTCGGGAATGTAAATCGCCTCGTACAGAAAAGTTTCCAGCTCGCCGTATTCCGCCGGCTCAATCTCACGAATGATCATGCGGTCAAGACTTTAATCAGCATGTAGAGCACAAAAATTAAGTGCGCCGCTGCGACCGCGATTATTGCCCGCATTCCCCAGCGCATTAAGATATTCATGACAAGCACCTCCGAAACAGGAAAGAGCCGCGTCGCTTGGACTCGGCTCTGAATTTTTATGTGGCAGGGGCAGAAGGACTTGAACCCTCAGCCTACGGTTTTGGAGACCGTCGCTCTACCGGTTGAGCTATACCCCTGTGGGGCGACTCGTGGGAATCGAACCCACGCATATCGGAGCCACAATCCGACGTGTTAACCACTTCACCAGAGCCGCCATTTTCAAATTAAGCCTTGAATCTTTTCAGACTCAAGGCTGTTTAGCGGCAAATACCTAATCTCCCGGGGCGTCGCCACCCAAGTACCTTTGGCGTATGAGTGCTTAACTGCCGTGTTCGGAATGGGAACGGGTGGAACCACTCAGCTGTCTTCACCGCTTAACTATCAGTTTACAAAGAACCTTGCTTGAGCGTGGCGGGATACCCAACTTTGCGACTTATTCAATCGCGACCGCTGTTCCGCCGCTTTCAAAGCGGCAGTTCCCTGAAAATCGCACAGGAGAAAACACGTTAGGTTGGTAAAGAAAAGCAAACGACAGATTAGTATCGGTCAGCTGAACGCGTTGCCGCGCTTACACTCCCGACCTATCAACCTTATAATGTATAAGGGGTCTTAAAAGATACCTCATCTTGAGGGCGGTTTCACGCTTAGATGCTTTCAGCGTTTATCCGCTCCGAACGCAGCTACTCAGCAGTGCCGCTGGCGCGACAACTGATACACAGTAGGTTCGTTCACTCCGGTCCTCTCGTACTAAGAGCGAATCCTCTCAAGTATCTGACGCCCGCGATGGATATGGACCGAACTGTCTCACGACGTTCTGAACCCAGCTCAC
>CALFJE010000041.1 GCA_937877545.1 uncultured Selenomonadales bacterium
GGGGGGGGTATTGTCAGGCAAAGGCATGGAATATGGGGCTCGACTGTGCACGCGGCGAATATGTCATGTTCCTGCGCGGCGACGAAATTATTTTTCCTAATGCCGTCCATACGCTGTGCCAAGCCTACTCGAATCACCGGGCGAATCTGATTTGCAGCGTACAGTATCTGGCGGAGAATCCCAAAGGCGACGCTACTATCGGCGGAATCGAAGGCAAGAGATATTTCCGCCGCGTCGACGAACAATTTAAAACGTTGAACGCGCCGTATCTGTTCAAAAGCGACGACCCGTATCAAAAGCTCATAATGACGGGTACGCACGTCTTTAATCCGCTACTCGGCACGAAATTTTTCGACCGCAAATTTCTGACGCAAAACTCTATCCTCTTCAACGAAAACCTCAAGGCGGGTTCCGAATTGCTCTTCCTAACAAACGCGGTCATGGCAAGCAAGGAAATCATGTTCCTGCCGAATCTGTTTTACGTCTCGCCGAAATAATTTTGAGGAGATGATTTGGTGGTTATCGTCAATCTGAGCGGAGGGTTCGGCAATCAGTTTTGGCAATACGCTACCGGCAAGTGCATTGCGCACAAGCTGAACACAGAATTGAAGCTGAATCTGAGTAAATTGAGGGTTGTGACCGATTCGGAGCCAGAAAAACATGATTATTACAGGCTCGGTGATTTCAATATTCAAGAAAATATCGCGACGCCCGAAGAGGTTACGCACGTAACCGGAAATGGGATAATTCCTCCGCCGATACCCGACCTTAGAAATTGCAAGCAAGATATTTTGATTCAGGGCAGTTGGATGATGCCCCACGAGGCTTATTACGCCGAAATTATCGACATCATACGAAAAGAGTTCACGCTAAAGAAACCGCTAAGTCCGACCGCCAAGGCTTGGAAACAAAAAATCCTCGCCGAGGAGTGCGCGGTATCGTTGCACGTGCGCCACGGCGATTATGCCTACAATCCGAATCTCAAAAGGCAATTTTGGGCAGCTATCCTGCCGCTCGATTATTATTATACTTGTGTAGATATTTTGAAGTCCCGCTACGACCGGCTTAAGCTCTTTGTCTTCTCGAACAATATTAACTGGTGCAAGGAAAATCTTCGCCTCGGCGTGCCGACCGAATTTGTTTCGGGGGGGGGGGATATATCAGACATTGAAGAATTCCACTTGATGAACGTCTGCAAGCACAATATCATTGCTCATAGCACTTTCAGCTATTCGGCAGCATCTATGAATGCAAATCCTCATAAAAAGATTTTGCGCCCATATGCTACGAATGCCGAAACGGTTCAGCGATTTAATGCTTGGTTGCAGGGGAATAAAAATCAGTTCCTAGACTCCGGTACGTGGATCAGTGTCCCGTTTGATTTTTACAATCAGCCGAATATCACAATGCGCCCCCGCTTTTCGTTGTTGCTGGTCGTCAATGATGACGCCGCGATACTTAAGGAAACGCTCGGCAGTATCTTGGGGCAGGATTATAAATTTTACGAGCTGATAATCGTCGACAACTGCTCGACCGACGGCAGCGGCAAGCTTTGCAGGCAAGCCGCTCAAGGTCGCGACAACGTCACGCTGATTAAACTCTGGAACAAAATTCCGAAGGGTGCCGCGTGGAATAAAGCTCTCGACCTGGCGCAAGGTGACTTCGTCCTGTTCCTTAAAGGCAACGACCGCTTGCTGTCCAACGCTTTGAGCCAAATGTATTTGACGAACGAATATTATCTTGCTGACGTGGTTGCTTCGACCGTGTGGCTGAGGCAAAACGACGGCGGCAATATCGACTTGGCGGGCAGAAAATTCGCTATGGAGCAAGATGCGGCACTTCAGAACTTGAAGGGCATATTCCATGCGAAATTCGATAAAGCGACGTTGCTTAGAATTTTCGCGGCGAATGGCGACAATGCTCCTATCGCAACGAAGATTTTCAAGCGCAAATTCCTGGCGGACAAAGGTATACGATTCAATGATACTGACGACGCGGAGTTACTCTTCACGATGGACGCCATGTTTCAATCCAATGAAAATATTTTTGTTCCGAATGTCTTTTACATTGCGCCTCGGAAATAGTGCCCGCGTGTGAAGTTTTCAATTTCCGCGCCGCCCGACTTGTAAGCGCGAACAACCTGCGCGGTTTCTTTAAGCGTCAAAGCGCGACAATCGACACGAATCCGCGCCACGCCCCCGAACTTTGCGCGGTGCTCAATCATGGAAAGCGTCTTGGCGTTCAAAATGTGCATACGACAAAATTGGTCGGTGACGACGGGGAAACGCTCGCCCAGCCTGTCGCGCAGATAATAATCCTCAGCCCTGCAAACGTGCGGGCAATTTTTTTTGTCCAAGCCGCCCAAGAAACTGCCAAGTACGCAATAAGCCGAAATCATCAGCTCCTGCCGCCCGTGGACAATGCACTCAACCGGCAACGGAGATTTTTTTGCGAGGCTCTTAACTTGCGTCAAGTTCAATTCGGGCGATAATGTCACGCCCGCCACGCCGAGGTTTGCAAGGAAATTTATCGTCGCGGCGTTGAAGACGTGGAGCGAATAATCCGTGCGAATCGGAACGTCGGCAAGACCTTTGACGAGGCGCAACGTCGCGAGGTTGTGAATATAAACGGCGTCGAATCCTTCGGGCAAGGTAAGGCGTTCGCCCTCGCGGAGAATCCTCGGCGTAGCCCAAGATATTTTCCTCCCGCGCTTATGTGCAAGCTCAATCGCCGCCGCAATGTCTTTGACGGGCTGATTCGTGAAAGTCTCGCCGCCGAATAAAATTTCGTCCGCGCCGGCGTCGAGGGCGGCTTTCAACTTCTCCAACGTGTCAACGTGCGCGATAAGCTTCGTCGTGTCGACCGCGCAGGGAGGATAAATTTTCACTGCGGGGGCGTCGACGGGCTTGCGTTCAAACTTTTTAAGCCGCGCACTTTCCAAAAGTTCAACGGCTCGGCGGCGCACGTCGTTCAGCTCGCTGATTGGTATCATCAAGTTATCGTCGAGGTCAGCTGAAATTTTATCCAGCATAAAAACCGAATTGCCCAGCCGCCCGATTTGATTTTTTAGCGTGTCCAAAGTCAGCGGGCGATTCAAGGCGGGTTCGGCTAAAAATTTCGTCTGTGCGGCAGCCGTGTTGCCGTCGGCGTCGGTCAGCGTCAACGTCAACGGCTCGTCCAGTTTGGCTTTAACGTCCGCTACAATGCCAATCCTCCGCACAAAGCCGCCCGTAAAATATTTTCGCGCTTCGGCTGTCAATTCCGCGTCGAATATCTTAAACGCCCTGTCGTGCACGCGAACACCGCGCGTCGGAGCCGCAACCTCGCAAAAGTCTCCGCGCAGATTAAATTCCTCGACAGTGAACGTCACGCGCCCGCCGACCTTTACCCAAATCTCAACCTGGTCGCCAATATTCAAAGGCTCGGCAAGCTTAAGCGTAAGTTTGTCGCGCCCGACCTCAGCCACGCGCCCGATAAGCACGCCGCGATTGTTCGGCTTCATGTCGCTGATTAGGTGCCTGCCGGGATTTTTTTCAAGGTAAGCCGTCGTGAAGTCGCGATTAAAAATCTGCGCAAGCTTGCGTTTGGCGGAGGGCGTCGCAATGTGATTGTCCAACGCGTCGCGATAAACCTTGACGACCGTCGCAACGTATTCGGGACGCTTCATGCGCCCTTCAATCTTGAGGCTCGTGACGCCCGTATCAATCAGCCTCGGCAACAAGTCCGGCGTGTTCAAGTCTTTGGGGCTAAGCAAGTATTTGCCCGCGTCGTGCAAAAGATTTTTGCCGTTAGCGTCGACCAGCTCATAGGGCAGGCGACAAGGTTGGGCGCATCGTCCGCGATTGCCACTGCGCCCGCCAATCAGCGAACTCATCAGGCATTGCCCCGACCAACACACGCATAACGCGCCGTGAATAAAAATTTCCGTCTCAATCGGCGCGTCGCGACAAATCGCCTCAATCTCGGCTAAAGTCAGCTCGCGGCTCAAAACTGCGCGTGTAAAGCCCAACTCAGCCAATGCCGCCACGCCCGCCGAATTGTGAATCGTCATTTGCGTGGAGGCGTGCAACGGAATTTCGGGCGCGACTTGACGGGCAACAGACGCCGCCCCCAAGTCTTGAACCAACAACGCGTCAACGTGCGCCTTCCGCAAAAATTTTATGTAAGCCGCGAACTCGTCAAGCTCCTCGTCGGCGATTAGCGTGTTCACCGTGACGTGAACGGCGACTCCGCGCAGATGAGCGAACTCCGCCGCCCTAATCAACGCGTCGCCCGCAAAGTTCTCGGCGTAGGCTCGCGCCCCGAATTTTTCGCCCGCCAAATAAACTGCGTCCGCGCCCGCCTCCACCGCCGCACGTAACGCCTCAAAACTTCCAGCCGGTGCCAAAAGTTCAACCAAAGTTAAAACCTCCCCTGTCATAAAAAATTTTCTGATAAGTAGCAGGATAAATCGCCGGCTTGCAGAATTCAAGTAAAAATTTGTTGAGGAGTTCATAAGACTTACGGGAGGGCTTTCAATGGCGAAAAAGTATTACAGCACAAAAATCGTGGGCGTCGGCGGCGAGGTCTCAAAGTTCACCAGCCTCGTTAAAATGCTCGTTATCTTCGATGATTCGATGGTTCTGCCCGAACTGCGCGATTTCTCCGTGCTCCACAGCGGCAACAAACTTACCGACGTTATCAAGGCGGGCGACATCCTCCAAATCGCCGACAGCAAATTTAAAATCCTCAAGGTCGGCAACGAGGTCAACAACAACATTCGCAGCCTCGGTCACATCGTTATCAAGTTCAACGACGACAAAGAGGAATTGCTCGAAGGCAGTCTGCACGTCGAGGATAAGCCTATTCCGAAGATTCGTATCGGCGACGAAATTTCAATCCTTGAGGCGAGTGCGGCGGCTCTTAGCGGCTCGACGGCTGTGGTTGTCGGCACCGATACCGCGCTTTGCGCCACGCTCCGGCTCATTCTCAACGACAACGGCGCGAAGGTTATCGAGGGCGAAGACGCGGACATTATCGTTAAGGTTAAATAATTCACGGTCATAAATTTTCGACTGCCGGTCACAATCGCGGGCGGCAGTCTTTTTAATGCAAAGGGAGCGATTAAAATCAAGACTACTACGGCAAAAAAAATCGACGAGCTGATTAAGCGTTACCCCGCGCTGGAGGTATGTCGGGGCAGTTTAAGCGCGGCGGTCGAGACGATTTGCGAAAGTTATCGCGCCGGCGGGAAGTTGATAATTTGCGGCAACGGCGGCTCGGCGGCTGACGCAATGCATATCGTCGGCGAGCTTATGAAGGGCTTCCTCCTTCCGCGCAGGATTGAGGAGTTCAAGCCCGAATTCTTGGCACGGGCACAGGAGCTTTTCCCTGCCGACGTGGAATTTTTCAAGGCGAATTTGCAAGGAGCACTGCCCGCCGTGAGCTTGGTCGGCGAAACCGCCTTGCTGACCGCCTTCGCAAACGACGTGTCGCCGAATTTAATTTTCGCGCAACAACTCTTCGGGCTGGGGCGGCGCGAGGACGTGTTGCTTGCGATTTCCACTTCGGGCAATTCGGATAACGTGCTGTTTGCGGTTGAGGTCGCCAAAATCATGGGGATAAAAGTCGTGGCGATGACGGGGCGGCGCGGCGGACGTTTGCGCCACTTATCGGACGTGTCAATTTGCGTGCCCGCCGAGGGTTCGTATGCGATTCAGGAGTTGCACCTGCCGATTTACCACATGATTTGCATAGCGGCGGAAAATGAATTTTTCGGAGCGTGATAGTTTTGCACGAGGCAACTCTTGCGGAAAATATCTTGAACATTGCGCTTGAGGCGGCGCGGCAAAATCACGCGGCTAAGGTTTTCAAGGTTGGCTTGACGTTGGGCGATATGGCGGGCGTTGAGGTCGAAGCGTTGAATCTTTCCTTCGACGTGCTTAAAAAAGATACTTCCGCCGAGGACGCCGAGCTTGTGATTAAACGCGTGCCGATTAGCGCGACGTGCAACCAGTGCGGCAAGACTTTCCGGCTTGAGCGGTACAATTTCTTTTGCCCCGACTGCGACGGCGTGTTGATTCTGCAGAGCGGGCGCGAGCTTTTGGTTGACTTCGTAGATTGCGAGTAGGTGATTGAACTGGAAATTAAACTAATGAAAAATATTTTGGGCGCAAACGACGACCTCGCCGCGCTTAATCGTAAAATGTTCGCCGATAGCGGCGTCGTCGTTATGAATCTTATGGGCAGTCCGGGTTCGGGCAAGACCACGCTCCTCGAACAGACTTTGACGCGCCTCGCCGATAAAATCCGTATCGCCGTCATTGAGGGCGACCTGTTCACCGCCAAGGACGCAGAGCGTATCGAACGGGCGGGCGTCGACGTGATTCAAATCAACACGGCGGGCGGCTGTCACCTCGATGCGGCGATGATTCAAAAGGCGTGTGCCTCCCTCGACCTTGCCGCGATTGATTTGCTTATCGTTGAGAACGTTGGCAACCTCGTCTGCCCCGCCGAATTCGACCTCGGCGAAACTTTTAAGGCGGTCGTCCTGTCCATAACCGAGGGCGACGATAAGCCGCTCAAGTATCCGCTCATCTTCAAGGAATCGGCGGTCACGTTGCTGAACAAAATCGACCTGTTGCCGTTCACCAACTTTGACGTAAAATCTGCGCGGAACGACTTAACGACGCTCCACCCGTCGATAAAAATTTTTGAAACGTCCTGCACGCTCGGCACGGGGCTTGACGCTTGGTGCGCATGGTTATTGGAAAGGGCGGCGGTTTAATGGAAAGTCTGTTCACGGCGGAAAATACGATTCTCGGCATCGGCAACATTATCCTCAGCGACGAAGGCTTTGGCGTGCGCGTCGTTGAGTATCTGGAGAAAAATTTTAACTTCCCCGATAACGTCGCACTGATTGACGGCGGGACGCTCGGCGTTGAACTGTTGCACTTCGTGGCGGGGACGCGGCGGCTTCTGATAATCGATTCGATAGACGGCGGCGTAGCGGCGGGCACGACGTTTCACCTGCGCGGCGACGAGATAAAGGCTCACTTTGCGCAAAAAATATCGGCGCACGAGGTCGGAATTCAAGACGTGTTGACGATGTTGGAGCTGTCGGGCAAAAAAATTCCGCACGTGGAGCTGATTGGGGCGCAACCGTTCAGCTTGGAGGCGGGCGTCGAGCTTACTCCGCGCATGTCGGAGCTGGTGCCGCCCTTTGCCGATAAAGCCGCAGCGATTTTGCGGAGCTGGGGATTGGAGGTCACACGATGATAATTTTTCCTGCGATAGACTTGCGCGGCGGCAAATGCGTGCGCTTGATTCAGGGCGACTTCGATAAAGAAACCGTCTACTCCGACGACCCGAAGGCTACCGCGCTTAAGTGGCAAGCGGCGGGCGCGAAGTTCCTGCACGTCGTGGATTTGGACGGTGCCCGCGCAGGGGAGCCGAAAAATCTTGACGCAATTAAAAATATCCTCGACGCCGTTGAGATACCGATTGAGGTCGGCGGCGGCATTCGTACGCTTGAGGACGCGGAACGGCTTTTGAGCTTGGGCGTTCGCCGCGTTATTCTGGGCAGTGTCGCCGTAGAAAATCCCGCGCTTGTGGCGGCGGCGGTTCAACGTTTCGGCGATAAAATTGTCGTGGGCATTGACGCCAAAAACGGCTTTGTGGCGGTTCACGGCTGGGAAAAGTCGAGCAGCGTCACGGCGGGCGAGCTTGCAAAAAAAATCGCGGCGGCGGGCGTCAAGACGATTATTTACACCGACATATCCAAGGACGGCATGTTGAGCGGCGTCAACGCGGCGGCGTTCGTCGAGCTTGCCGAGGCGTCGGGCGCACAGATTATCGCGTCGGGCGGCGTGCGGTCGATTGAGGATATTCGCGCTTTGAAGTCGGCGGACGTGGCGGGCGTTATCGTCGGCAAGGCGATTTACACCGGCTCATTGGATTTAAAATCAGCAATCGAACTTGCGGAGGCTGAATCATGTTGACGAAAAGAATTATTCCCTGCTTGGACGTTAAGGCGGGGCGCGTGGTCAAGGGCACGAATTTTGTCGGCTTACGCGACGCGGGCGATCCTGTCGAGCTTGCCAAACGCTACGACGCGGAGCGGGCGGACGAGCTTGTATTTTTGGACATCACGGCTTCGCACGAGGGGCGCGGCACCATGGTTGAGGTCGCCAAAAGTTGCGCGGCGCAGGTTTTCATACCGTTTACGGTGGGCGGCGGCATTCGCACGGTTGAGGATATGCGCGTCATGCTGGCGGCGGGAGCCGATAAAATCAGCGTCAACAGCGCGGCGGTTAAAAATCCGCAACTCATAGCCGAGGGCGCGAAACGTTTCGGCAGTCAATGCGTGGTGCTGGCGGTCGACGCCAAACGTAAGGACGACGGCTGGGAGATTTACGTCAACGGCGGGCGCAAACCTACGGGGCTTGACTGTCTGGAGTGGGTAAGGCGCGGCGTGGCTTTGGGCGCGGGCGAGATTCTCCTAACCAGCATGGACGCCGACGGCACCAAGGACGGCTACGACATCGAGCTGACCCGCGCAGTCAGCGAGGCGGTCAACGTCCCTGTGATAGCTTCGGGCGGCGCGGGCGAGCTTGCTCATTTTTACGACGTGCTTGTCGAGGGCAAGGCGGACGCGGTATTGGCGGCGTCGGTCTTCCACTACGGCAAATATACGATTCGTCAAGTCAAAGAATATGTGCAAAGTCGCGGCGTTGAGGTTCGATTTTAAAATTCGTTGCGGCGCGAACATAGGATGCAACGT
>CALFJE010000042.1 GCA_937877545.1 uncultured Selenomonadales bacterium
CCCTGTCGAATATGGCGGGCGATATGCAAGACGCCGTCGGGCAATTCAAATTCTAAACCCTAAATTATCTTGTCGCCTGCCGGGCGACGTTTTTTTTTGCCGCGTGTGATAAAATCATTCCGAAAAATTTTCGCCAAATCAAAGGAGGCAGATTGAATGATACCGTGGAAAAGGAAATCGCCCGACGCCGAGGAAAAGGCTAAAGAAGCACTCAAGGCGTCGGAGCCGCCCAAGGAGCCGCCGATTGAATTTTTCCCCGAAGAACCGCGCTACTCGTTCGAGGAAATAATCCTGCCGCAGTCGGTCAAGGACAAAATCCTCGACGTTGCCAACTACGCGGAAAACAGCAAGAAAGTTTTCGAGGAGTGGGGCTTGCAGACGGTCTATAAGCAGTCGCGGCAAATCGGCATAAATCTTTACGGCGCACCCGGCACCGGCAAAACCATGGCAGCGCACGCCATTGCCAAGCACCTCGGCAGGAAAATCCTAATCGTCAACTACGCCGACATCGAATCCAAGTACGTCGGCGAGACGCCCAAAAATATCCGCAAGGCGTTTGAGGCGGCTAAGGCGTCGAACAGTATCCTGTTCTTCGACGAGGCGGACGCTATCCTTAGCAAGCGCGTTACCAACATGACAAGCGCGAACGACGTAAGCGTCAACCAGACCCGCTCCGTTATGCTCATGCTCATGAACGATTATCAGGACTTCGTGATTTTCGCGACGAATTTTATTTCCAACTTCGACCCCGCGTTTATGCGCAGAATCTCAACACATATTGAGTTCAAACTCCCCGACCTCGATTGCCGCAAGAAACTTTGGCGTCATTATATCCTGCCGACCATGCCCAACAATATCGACATCGACGAACTTGCCGAGAAATACGACGGTATCAGCGGCTCCGACATTGCCAACGCGGTATTGATGGCGGCGTTCAAGGCGGCGCGTCAAAATGCCGAGCTGGTTGATAAAAGTTTGGTCGCCGAGGCGATTGAAAGCACTTTGGCGAGCCGCGAGGCTAACAGCGGCATGAAGGTCACCGTCCGCAAAGCCACGCCCGAAGAGGTCAAGGAGATTATGGCTGAGCAACAAAAGGAGGGCTTTACAAAATGATTCCGTATATTTTGGTGGGGGGCGCGGTTCTTGCCGCCGGTATTTTGCTCAGCGATTCGGATGAATCGGACAGGGAAGACTTTACGGAAGATAATGTGCGCAAGGTGCCCGAAAGAGACGTTCCCGCCGACATTCGCAGGCAGGCAAAAAAGAATTCGAGACGGTCTTAAAGACACTTGCAAACAAAAAGGAGGATTGTGTAAAATGACGCATGTGTTGATGCCCGAATTCGAGCTTACCAACGAAATTCGCGAAAGACTTAATGAAACTCAAATTCGCGAAAATACCAATGAAACCCTCGACCCGTTTGAAGGTCGTCGCATTTCGGCAAAGGAAGTGCCCGCCGACATTCGCAGGCAGGCGCGGAAGGATAGGAAAGTCAAATAAATTTTTAAGGAGTGATTGTATGTTACCTGCTTGGATACTTGCATTGTTAATCGGCGGTGCGCTGGTCGTCGCCTATTGGGACGAAATTGTTGACTGGGCAACCAAATTTTTCAACGCGTTCAAAGAGTGGTTTGCCGCTCATTTCCCGCGCCTTACCCACTACGTCAAAGTTTTCATTGAGAAGCTCCGGGGCGACCGCGCTACCGTGAAATGCAATTCCTATTATCAAGAGAACGAAGATTGGTTCGTCAAAGAGGGCGTGAAACAAATTTCCGCGAGCGAAGTGCCCGCCGATATTCTTGCTCAAGCCAAAGCGACGAAAGATAAAGCAGATATTACGTTGCCGATGTTGGGGCGGACGATGTGATTTTTCGGAGGTGACAGACCTTGAGCGATAAAACGAGTATCGGCGACGCGTTTCGCAAAATCTTTGAGGATTTGGTGCTGGTAACCTTAGAGGACTTTCAGCGCGTTTGCAGCCGAATGGTTTACAAAACCATCTTTGAAGCGGAAAGTACCGGCGAGCGCAAATACGTCGGCGGCGAATTGGTCTTCGAGTGCGTCGACGATAAAAATTTCACGTGCAGTTACGCTCTGTATTTTCAAGATAGCGCGGGCAATTTTTTCAAGGAGTCGGCCAAGACGGGCAACCTCAAACTTTCCACGTTGGCGACGGATTTCCGCGAGGAGATTATCGCCAATAAAATCCTCAAGTTTGAAATACCCGCCCCCGACGACGAAGCGCGTGCTCAATACGAATTTGAAGAAAGCAACCGGAAATAAATCTGCGCGGCTTTAAAATTTTTCCCGACTTCGGTCGGATTTTTTTTTGTGATTTGCAACGATACCTGCTATAATCGGCGCGGCATAAGCTAAACAAAACCAAAGGAGGCATTTTTGCTGATGGAAAATTCTGCGTTGTCAATGCTGCCGCCGATAATCACGATAATCCTCGCGCTGTTGACGAAGGAAGTTTACATGTCGCTGATAATCGGAATATTTTCGGGCGCATTGCTGTTCACGGGCGGCAACTTTTTGGAGTCAATCGTGACGCTGTTCGGGATAATGGAGGCGAAAGTCGGCGGCAACGTCAATATTTTGGTCTTCCTGGTTATCCTTGGAATATTGGTGGCGGCGATAAGCAAGTCGGGCGCAACACGCGCTTACGGCGAATGGGCGCGTTCTGTTATATCGGGCAAACGCTCCGCCCTCGGATTGACGGCTTTTCTGGGCATGTTGATTTTTATCGACGACTATTTTAACTGCCTGACCGTCGGCACGATTATGCGCCCCGTCACCGATAAGTTTAAAATCGCCCGCGCCAAGCTCGCCTACATAATCGACGCGACGGCGGCTCCGATTTGCATTATCGCGCCCGTATCCAGTTGGGCGGCGGCTGTCGGTTCTTCACTGCCCGAAGGCGCGGACATTGACGGCTTCGCGCTCTTTATCGAGACGATACCTTTCAACCTCTACGCTATCCTCACGATGATTTTCATGGCGTTTATAATTTTGACGGGCAGAGACTTCGCAACCATGGGCGCGACCGTCCGCAAGAATAATGCGCACTTTGAAATTCCCGCCGAATACAAGGACAACGCCGCCGAGGAACAAGTCAAGGGCGGCAACGGCAGAATTTTCGACCTCGTGCTCCCGCTGATTGTGCTTATCGCCGCGTGTATTTACGGCATGTTGTACACCGGCGGCTTCAACGACGGCGCAAGCATTTCCGACGCCTTCGCCGATTGCGACGCCTCCAAAGGCTTGGTTATAGGCTCGTTCTGCGCGTTCGTGTTTACCGCTTTGCTTTACCTGCCGCGCCGCGTCGTCAGCTTTACAAACTTCTGCGAATGCTTCGGGCAAGGCTTCAAGGCTATGGTGCCCGCGATTTTTATCCTCTGCCTCGCCTGGACGCTGTCGGGCATTTGCGGCGAAGATTATCTTAACCTCGGCGGCTACGTCGGCAACATCGTCCACGAAAACGCCTCGCTCGCCGTGTTCCTGCCAATGATTTTCTTCCTCGTGGCGATTGGGCTTGCCTTCGCGACCGGTACCAGTTGGGGAACGTTCGGCATTTTGATTCCCATTGCCGTCGCCGTGATTCACTTGACGCCCGAAACTTACAATATGCTGGTGCTTTGCGTGGCGGCTATCCTGTCGGGCGCGGTCGGCGGAGATCACGCCTCGCCCATTTCCGATACCACCATCCTTGCCTCGGCGGGCGCACAATGTCATCATATCGACCACGTTTCCACGCAGGTTCCCTACGTCTTGACGGTTTCGGCGTGCTGTGTAGTCGGCTACCTCGTTGACGGCTTTACGCAAAACGGCTGGTTCGGTCTCGGAGCCGCCATTGCCTGCCTTGCCGTCGTGATGATTATCGTCCGCGCCAGAGTCCCCGCCTCTGACGTTTAATAATTAGGGATTAGGAACTAGGAATTAGGAATTAGGAATTAGGAACTAGGAACTAGTCCCTGAATCCTGAATCCTGATTCCTGATTCCTGATTCCTACCCCAACGGAGTGATACCATGATTGAACATCGCAAGATTCTCGACGACCTGTTTAACGCTTGCATGATTATCGGGCGCGGCAATTACGTCACGGTTTTCGACGTTAAGGGCAAAGTGACGCGCTTCAGCCCCGCCGTCGCGGAAATGTTCGACTTGCCCGGCGAATACATTCCCACCGCCGACATTGAGTGGGGCAACTACGTGCACCCCGAAGACGCCCTTAAATATACGCGGACAATGAAAGCCCTCCTCAGCGGCGAATCGGCGGGCTACGACTTGACGTATCGCACGCGCCTCAAGGACGGCTCCTATACTGTCTTGCGCTATATCGGCTCGACGATTTTTGACGACGACGGCAAGCCCGACATTATCTGCGGCGTGATTATCAACGAGGGCTTGACCGAGAGCATCGACTCAATTACGCTCCTGCGCAACCAATATGGTTTTTTCCGCGACCTGGTTGCCGCCGGCGAGCTTAAACGTAATTGCGTGGCGGTGTTGTGCGGTATCAATCGCATGAACGACATAAACGCCGAGCACGGCTACGCGTTCGGCAACAGCGTCTTGCAACAGGCGGGTTGGCTCCTCCAAGAGGCGGTCGGGCAGGACGGCACCGTCTACCGCATGAACGGCGCGAAGTTCGCTTTCCTTACCGAGAGCCTTTCACCTGAAGAGGTTGCCGTAAGATATGAAAAACTCCGTCGAGCCGCGCAGTCGGGTTTGCCCGTCGAGAACGTTCGCCAAGTCCTGTCGATTAACGGCGGCATGACAACCTTTGCGGGCGGGGCTTATGACGAGCGCACAATCTTTGCGAGCCTGAACTTTGCCTACAACGAATCGAAGTACTATCACAACGGCAAGCTGGTCAACTACAACGGCGCGATTGGCATGAATACGCATGAATCGTTGGAGTTGCTGGCGGAGGTGCGCGATTGCATTTTATTGGACTGCGAAAATTTTTCCCTGCGCTATCAGCCCGTGTTCGACGCCAAAACCGAGCAGCTTGTTTCAATGGAGGCGTTGTTGTGTTGGCGGAGCAAACGTTTCGGCGACGTACCGCCGTCGGCTTATGTGCCGGTGATTGAACGCGATTATCTGTTCGAGGAGCTGGGCTATTGGATATTGCGTCGGGCAATGGAAGACGGGCGCAAGCTTTTGCAAATGAAACCCGACATGATGTTGAACGTGAACATATCGCCCGCGCAGATTGTGGACGATTTCCTGTTCGAGGAGGTCGAAAAGATTTCAAAGTCGGTGGGTTTCCCGCTTAAGAATCTTTGCTTCGAGCTGACGCAGAGTTGTCGCTTGATTGAGCCTGACATATTGCGTCGAATCGTCCGCGCCCTCAAGCGCAAGGGAATTCTCTGCCTGATTGACGACTTCGGCAGCGGCGTGGCGTCGATTGACTTTTTGCGCGACCTCACGCCCGATTTTATCAAGCTGGAGCGCGATTACATCTTGCACATAAAGGACAGACCGGGCAACTTGCAAATCGTTCAGCACCTGTCGAAGTTGGCGGTGGATTTGGGCACGCGGGTTTGTTTGAAGGGCATAGAGGACGCGGAGATATTGGCGGCGACGCGGAGTTTGCCGATAACGAACGTGCAGGGCAACTACTATTCCGAGGCGATAACGCTCGACGAAATTATCAAGCGGTTTGTGTAAAAAAATTGGCGACGAACTTGTAAGAGTCCGCCGCCGTTTTTTATTCTCTAATTCCTAATTCCTAATTCCTAATCCCTAACTGTCAAGCACTGCCCACTCGTGCGTGAAGTAGAAATTTTTGCTGTCGGGGAGCTTGCCCCAATTTTCAATGACGCGAGCCAGGGCGCGAGTAACGTCGTGATGTCCGTCGGTATTGGTCAGCAGGACGAGGAATTGATTGGAGCCGTTCTGCGAAACAATATCGCCGCGCCGAAAGGTATCGTGCAGACATTCGATAAAATGTTCGCCCGCCTGTTTGAGCGGAACTTTTTCGCCGTCGGCGGTGCGCTTGAGCGCGAGGAGCACAATGCAAATCGTCTTGCCGTAACCTGCGCGGGTGCGCTTGATAAAGCGGTAAATGATACGGAAACTCTCGAAGGGAATAACGTATGCGCCCGGCTCCTTGTTGCGTTCGGCAAGAATCATCTCAATCTGCGCGAGGGTGGCGACAGTCTCGACGTTTTCTTCGGGGGCGTCCTCGTTGAAAATGTTATAGCCGTGCTTGCCGTTCTGCTTGACGATGTAGAGGGCTTTGTCCGCCTTTTTGTACAGCTCGACAAAATCGGTACCGGCTTGCGGAACCAATACGCAACCGATAGACGCGCCCAGCGGAATGTTCATATCCTCGCCCATCAATTTTTTGGCAGCCTCGGTGATTTTTTCGTTAATGAACTGCGTTTTGGCGGCAATGGCGGCTTCTTCGTGGACGCCGTGACAAAAGGCAACAAATTCGTCGCCGCCCATACGCCCGATTAAATCGGAGGAGTGCATGGTAGCGCGGAGAATGTCGGCGAAGGCAATAAGAATTTTATCGCCCATGGCGTGCCCGTGAATGTCGTTGACGAGCTTAAAGCTGTCCAGGTCAATCATCATAAGCGAGCCGTGCGACTTCTTGCAAATTTTTTTAAGCTCCTCCTCGGAAGAGCCTTTATTGAACAGCCCCGTAAGGGCGTCGGTCGTGGAGGTTTTGGTCAGGTCTTGAATTTCGTCGACGGTGCGCAGGATATTGGCGACGCGGCGCAGGAGCACGTCGGGCTGAAAGGGCTTGTGAATAAAATCCATTGCGCCGTTATCGAAGCCCTTGCTTTCGACGTCCTCGCTCTTATCCGCCGTCATGAACATGAACGGGATTTTTTTATGGAATTCGTTTTGCAAGGAGATTTGGAATTCGTAACCGGTCATGCCGGGCATACGAAAATCGGACAGCACCATATCGGGCTTTTCCTTGCGATAGACCTCCATTGCCTCCTTAGCCGACGCCGCGCAAAAGGTTTCGTATTGTCCCTCCAGCATGAACGCGGTCATCTCACGCAGGACGTCCACATCGTCAACTATTAAAATTTTTTTCATTGCGAGCACCTCCTGCGATTGACGTGTTTTAAGCCTCGCGGTCGACGGCAAGGGCTATGTCTATGCGGTTGCCGCCCACTTCCATTTCCACGTTAAGATAATGCGTATCGCTGATTTTAATGGTGTGGTCTTCCTCGATTATCAATTCGGGCGTGGTTATGTCCACGTCAACGCCCATTTTGGAAAAGCCCATTGCGGCGTGCGCCGTCAACATGTTTGACATTTCGCGAAGGGCACTTTGCGCCATCTCATTAAATTTGGTGACCGGCACCCCGAACATCATTGTTGACGCTATGTATCGCGCCGTGTCCGCCGTCATGTTGTAAATTACTTTTCCATGCATTTGCCGCGTAAAGCCGACCGTAAGCGTTACCCCGTTGCTTATGACGTTTCTGTCTTGCAAGTAAACTCTCAGCCGTCTGGGCATAGGGAAACCCATTTGCGGCATAACATCCATGAATGCATCTATTATCGGGTTTACCAGTTTTGCATCCACTTTACCATTCTCCCTTCGCTGTGTTTTTTATGTGAAGCCGTGATTTCTAATCCGTAAAAATCTCTCGTTAAAATTCTATGCCTTCGCAACTTTTACCTGCCGCGTTGCCAAAATTATTTTTCGCGGCGGAGTTGCCCCCCTTTTTATAAAGCGTGGGTTCGCGGAAAATTTATCCTCGGCGCGGCTCCTCATGCTGATTAAGTTTAATCTTAAGTTTTACATTTAGGATCTACTTTTTCTTTGTGGTGCCAAAGAAAAAGTAGCAAAAAGAAAGGCACTTTATCCCGCAAAAAAACATCCGTGTTTTTGTTGCGGGCGGCGCACGTCCATGTGCGCCGGGTTGCGGTTACCATTAACTTGGAAAGGAGTTGCGGCGCGGCTCGCCCGTTATTCTTGCCAAAAACTGCCGCCTCTGCTAAGCTTACGCAAAATCTAAAGGAGGTCACTTCATGCTAAAATTCTTAATCGCTCTGCTAATCTTGACGAGTTCCGCGCAGGCTCACGCCGAAAAAATCTTGTTCATACCTCACGACGACAGACCCGTCTCCTTCCGTCAGCCCGCCGAAGTCGTTTCTATGCTCGGCTACGAAATTATTTCGCCCAATCCCGAACTCCTTACCGAACCCGACCTGCTTTGGGCTTGGCTTAACGACAATGCCGCCTCAGCCGATGCCGCCGTCCTTTCCACCGACGCTTTGCTTTACGGCGGACTGATTCCCTCCCGCTCGCACCAAATCGACGCCGACATTCTGAACGCTCGCGTCCAAAATTTTAAAGCCCTCCGCGATAATAATCCGAAGCTCCAAATCTACGCGTTCGGCTCGCTTATGAGGACGCCGCAATTCGGCACGCCCGGCGACCGCGAAGAACCCGACTACTACGGCGAACACGGCGTGAATATTTTTCAGCTCACCGCGCTCCTCGATAAGCAGGAAACCGATACCCTCAAGCCTTGGGAAAAACTTCAGCTCGAATCGCTCCAAAATATGATTCCCGACGAAATTCTCGACGACTACTTTGCCCGCCGCCTTAAAAATCTTTCCGCCACCGTAAATCTTTTGGACTTCGCCGCCGACGGCACTATCGACTATTTTATTATCGGGCGCGACGATAATTCCGAACTCAGCCAAACTCACCGCGAAAATCGCCAACTGCTCGCCTACATGGAATATATCCCCAAGACCAAGGCGCAATCGCTCGCCGGTATTGACGAATACGCCATGCTGTTGCTTACTCGCGCCGTCAACGACCTGCGCGGCGAAAGCCCCGGCGTCAATGTCCAATTCAATCGCGGCAGGGGCAAGCGCACCGTCCCCGCCTACTCCGACGAGCAAATCGGCAATTCCATTCTCGACGAGATTTTAATCGCGGGCGCGAAGTTCACCGACAAGCCCGACCGCGCCGATTTTATCTTAATGGTAAACACCGACCCCAAGGGCAACACCTATCATTTCCATAACGCCTTCCCGCCGCAAGGTTTGACCGAAAGTCAGCAAAAATATTTCGCTCGCAACGCCGAGGACTTCACCGCGCAGATTGAGGACGCTCTGAATAAAAATTTGCCCGTCGGCGTCGCCGATATTGTTGTCGCCAACGGCTCCGATAACTTTCTTATGGCTCAACTCCGCGATAAAAATTTGCTGTTCAAGTTGCAGAGCTACGCCGGCTGGAATACCGCGACCAATTCGACGGGCTTCGCGCTCGGTGCCGGCATTTTGGCAAAAAAAATGAGCCGCTCCGCCAAGAATCGGCTCCTTGCCACGCGCTACCTTGATGATTGGGGCTTTCAAGCCAACGTTCGCTCCCAAATCGCCGAGGAGCTTTCGCGGCGTCCCGACGGCTTGCAGATTTATCTGGATTTCGGCGAATACGAGGCGGCGGTCGTCGAACGCGAAAATCAGTTAATGCACGCCTTTGCCGATGAAAATTTGCCGCTGTGGAAGGATTTTACCGTGTCGAATCCGTGGCGGCGTATGTTTGAGTGCGACGTTAATTTTGAGTAGCGTAAACGGCTTGCCCGATACAAAGCCCGCCGTCGTTGGGCGGAATCAGCTCGTGACGCAAAACCGTCAGCCCGCGCCGCCGCAACTTATCTGACGTCAGCGAACTAAGCAACGAATTCTGGAAGACGCCGCCGCTCAATGCCACAGTCTTAAGCCCTGCGCGGAGGCTCAAGTCTTCGGCAACCTGCGCGGTGTACTCGGCTAAGCCCGCGTGAAAAAATCGCGCCAAGTCGCAAACGTCCTCGCCGTCAAGACGCGAAATTTGCCGCTGTGGAAGGATTTTACCGTATCCAATCCGTGGCGGCGTATGTTTGAGTGCGACGTTAATTTTGAGTAGCGTAAACGGCTTGCCCGATACAAAGCCCGCCGTCGTTGGGCGGAATCAGCTCGTGACGCAAAACCGTCAGCCCGCGCCGCCGCAACTTATCTGACGTCAGCGAACTAAGCAACGAATTCTGGAAGACGCCGCCGCTCAATGCCACAGTCTTAAGCCCTGCGCGGAGGCTCAAGTCTTCGGCAACCTGCGCGGTGTACTCGGCTAAGCCCGCGTGAAAAAATCGCGCCAAGTCGCAAACGTCCTCGCCGTCAAGACGCCGCCTTAAAAGCTCGTTGAACAATTCCGTTGTCGACGCGAAACCTGCGCGGAAACTTTTGGTCGAACGCTCAGCCGCCGCTTGAAGTCGCATAGCTGCCTCGCCCTCGTAAGTCGACACTTTGCAGACGCCCAAAATCGCCGACGCCGCGTCAAATAATCTGCCCGCGCTCGTCGAAGTGACGCAGTTTATCCCGCTGTCCAATAAGAACTTCACGCCACGCAGATTCTGTTCGTCGGCAAGCTCCAACTTACGCGCAACGTCCAAATCCTCGACGAACGCCAACGCAATGCGCCAACCTTCCCGCGCAGATTTGTCGCCGCCCGCCTGCTTGAAAGCGTCGATATGAGCCGCCCGCTCGTAACGGTTCGCGTCGCAGATAAAAAATTCGCCGCCCCAAATCGTGCCGTCGTCGCCATATCCCGTGCCGTCGAACGCCACGCCGATAACCGCGTCGTGAAAATTATTCTCCGCCATGCAACTCAGGACGTGCGCGTAGTGGTGCTGAATCTTTATCAAAGGGACGCCAAGCTTAGCGGCAAGCTCTTCGGCGAGGGCGGTCGTCCGATAGCGCGGGTGCAGGTCGCAAGCTACCACGTCGGGCGCAATCTCCAAAAGGTCGCTCATGCGGCGAATCGACGCTTCCAAAACCTCAATCGTTTGCAAGTTGCCAGCGTCGCCGATATGGGGCGAGGCGTACAGCAAATTATTCTTCGCGAGGCAAAACGTATTTTTAAGTTCGCCGCCGACAGCCAACGCCGAACGCTTACCGCCGTCGTAAAAAATCGGCAAGGGTGCATAGCCGCGACTGCGCCGAATCATCGAGGGGCGGGCGTCGATAAAGTCCATGACGGAATCATCTGCGCGGAGGAGGATTTTCCTGTCGTTGCTCAAAATCGCGTCGCAGAAGTCGAAATTCTTCACGGCGTCGGCGTCGTCAATCGTAATCGGCACGCCCGACGGGTTCCCGCTCGTCATAATCAGCGCGTCGGGGAAGGCTTTAAGCTCGTCGGGGAAGTTGAATATCAGCAAATGTAGCGGCGTGTAGGGCAACATGACGCCGAGGCGATTGATATGCGGCGCGACGTTCGGGGCAATGGAGCCGCCGATTTTTTTTTGCAACAGGACGATTGGTTTCTGCGGGCTGTCGAGGAAGGGAATCTGCGCGGCGTTCAAAATACATTCGCGCTCCACGGCGGCAATATCCTTGAACATCACGGCGAACGGTTTGTTCGGACGAGTCTTTGAATCGCGCAGGCGTCTTACGGCGTCGACGTTGCGGGCGTCGCAAGCCAGGTGAAAGCCGCCGATACCCTTTATCGCCACAATGCCGCCTTCAGCCAAAATTTTCCGCGCAGATTTAATCGCGTCGTGCCCGCGCAGATTTGAATTGAGCAGATAAACTTCGCAACCGCAATCGTTACAGCAAATGGGCTGGGCGTCGTAGCGGCGGCTGGCAGGATTGTGATACTCCTCGGCGCAGGCGTCGCACATGGGAAATTCGCTCATGCTCGTGCGCTCGCGGTCGTAGGGCATATTCTTTAAAATGGTAAGCCGCGCCCCGCAAGCCGTGCAGTTGATAAACGGGTGCAGATAGCGGCGATTGGTCGGGTCGAAAAGTTCGGCGGCGCACTTATCGCAAATCGCAATGTCGGGGCTGACGAATATATCACCCGCCTCATGAACGCTCTCGACGATTCGGAAGTCGGCAAAATATTCGTCGGGCAACTCGGAGGTTTGGACGTTCAAAATCGCGGAGCGTTCGGGAGCCTCGGCTTGAAGTGCCGCCAAAAAATTTTTCAAATCGTCCGCGTCGCCGCAAGCAAATATCTCTACATATGAGCCGCGATTGGCAACGGTTCCGCGCAGATTATTGGCAACGGCAATGCGGCTCACGAACGGTCTAAAGCCCACGCCTTGAACTATCCCGAAGACTTTTATATTCAACACGCCGATTCACCTCGCACCGATTTTAAGGCGTTCGCGCCCGAATTGCAAACATGCTATAATCGCGCCCGAAGGAGGCGAGGACTTGCTGACCGAAAAGAATTTCACCGACGCGCTCAAGGCTATGAACTTCACCCGACGCGCCGACACTTACGAAAAAACTTTCACCGAGGGCGTCACCATGAAAGCCGACCTCAAGGCGCGGACGCTCCATTATCCCGCGCAGATTAAGGGGCGCGACAGAAATAATTTCTTCGACGCCGCGCACAAGGAAAACCTCGTTGTGTTTGAGTGCGTCAATCGTCTGCTCGATAAGGGCTATAACCCCGCCGATATTTGGCTCGAAAAGCCCTGGCAACTCGGTCACTTGCCCAAAAGCGGTCGCGCCGATATTTGCGTTTCGTCTCAAGGGCGGACGTTGTTTATCATCGAATGCAAGACTGCCGGCGCGGAATTCAATCACGAACTCGCCAACATGCAAAGCGACGGCGGACAACTCTTTTCCTATTGGCAGCAGGAGCAAAGCTGTCAATGGCTCATGCTGTACGCCTCCGACTTCGACGGCGATTTGAAATTTTCCGCCGCAAGCGTCTCTTGCAACGAAAAACTCTACCGCGACGCTCACACCGTCGAGGAACGCTTTAAGGTTTGGAGCGAACGTTGCGATAAGAAATTTCTCGGCGACGTCATCTTTCACGACGAAACCCGCGCTTATCAAATCGGCGTAAAGCCCCTGCGCAAGCGCGACTTGAAAAATTTCAGCGAAAATAAATCCGTCGTCAACAAGTTCGAGGAGATTCTCCGCCACAATCAAGTTTCAAACAAGGAAACCGCGTTCAATCGGCTAATCGCGCTTTTTATCTGCAAGCTCGTCGACGAGACCAACACGCCCGACGACGGCGAAGTTGCTTTCCAATTTAAGGACGGCGTCGACACCAACGAAACTTTTCAAGACCGCCTGCAACGCCTCTACGCCGAGGGTATGGAAAAATTCATGCGGGAGCCGATTACCTACGTGCCGCTTGCCCGTGTTGACGAGCTGTTGAATCAAATCGGAGCCGTGCGCCGCGAGGAGCTTAGTGCCGCCTTCAAAGCCGACTATCGCAAGCTGAAGTTCTTCAACAACAACGCCTTTGCCTTTATCGACGTGCACAACGAAAAACTGTTCTACATCAACGCAAAAATCCTCGCCGAGGTCGTCGACATCTTGAAGGATTATAAAATCATCGGCTCGGAGGATTTGCAGACGCTCGGCGATTTGTTTGAGCAGTTGCTTGATAAGGGCTTCAAGCAGAACGAAGGGCAATTCTTTACGCCGCTGCCGATAACGCGCTTCATTTGGGACAGCCTGCCGCTCGACGACCTTATCGGCGACGCGCCGCCAAAGATTATCGATTACGCGTGCGGGGCGGGGCATTTCCTCACCGAGGGCTTTAAAGCCGTCAACGATTGCTTTGCCCGTAAAAATTTGACGCCGCCTCCGCTTTGGGAACGCGATAAACTTTTCGGCGTGGAAAAGGACGACAGGCTTGCCCGCGTGTCGAAAATTTCGCTGTTCATGCACGGCGCGGACGAGGGCAAAATCAAGTTCGGCGACGGGCTGGAGAATTATCCCGACGAGGGCATTACGCCCGCCGCGTTCGACATCCTGGTTGCCAATCCGCCCTATGCCGTCAAGGGCTTCAAGGCGCACCTCAAGCTTGCCAACGATAATTTTGCCGTGTTCGATAAAATTTCCAACGACGGCTCGGAGATTGAAACGCTTTTCGTCGAACGGATTGCCCAGCTCGTCAAGCCGCGCGGTGTCGCCGCCGTCATTTTGCCAAGCTCAATACTCAACAAGGACGGCAAAAGTTTCATCGCCGCCCGCGAGGCTCTGCTTAAAAATTTCTATATCCGCGCTATTGTTCAGCTCGGCAATAAGACTTTCAGCGCGACCTCCGTCAGCACCGTGATTTTTTTCCTGCAAAGAATTTTCGATCCGCCCGAACGTGCACGGCTCCTCAAGGACAGCGCAGAGATTATCCTCAACAACGCGATTCAAGCCGGCGACGAGGAGGAGGCAATTCTTGCCGGCTACCTTGAACGAATCGGAAAGACCGCCGCCGAATTGAGCGAGGCTGACCGCGATAAGCTTATCTGCTTCGGGCTGACGTATCGCCAGACGACGCTGATAATCAGTGCGCCCGACGACGTTAAGGGGCAGGAAAAATTCCTTGGCTACGGCTGGAGCAACGCCAAGGGGCGCGAGGGCATCGTCTACAAGAAACGCGGCGGGTTGCTCTTCGACAACGACAATCGCGCCGCCGCCGATACCCTTGCCGCCGTGATTCGTGCCGCCTTCCGAAGCGAACGGCTCAATCTGCGCGGACTCGACAAATATTATCGCTACGTCACGACCGCCGAACTGCTCGACTTCGACGCCGCCGACTTCACCAAGGCGATTAAGCTCGTCAAGGCGGACTATGTGCCCGTCGAATACGGCGGCTCCTTCCCGACCGTCAAGCTCGGTGAAGTTGCGCCCTTCGTCACCGAACGCACGACCGTTGACGACATTCAGCTTGCCGATTACGTCACGACCGACAACATGCTCAAGGATAAGTGCGGTATTAAGACCTACGACGGTGTGCCGCAAACCAAAGCCGCTACGAGGTTCCTCAAGGGCGACGTGCTTATCTCCAATATCCGCCCGTATCTCAAGAAGATTTGGCTTGCCGACCGCGCAGGCGGCTGTTCGACCAATGTCCTTGTCCTCCGCAGTCGTGACGAAAATATTTTGCTCCCCGAATATCTGTTCGAGGTCTTGCGTCAAGATGAGTTCTTCGCGTTCGCAATGTCGACTGCCAAAGGTATGAAGATGCCTCGCGGCGATAAGGACAAGATTCAAACGTACAAGCTCCCGTTGCCGCCCATTGACGTGCAAAGTAAAATCGTTGAGGAGTTCAAAGCGAACGCCGCGCAGATTGATTCGATTGTGGAGACTTTGACGCGCCTCGACGCCGCCATTAAAGCTAAGTTCTATGCGCTGTTCGAGGGCAAAGATTTCCCGCTAAAGCAATGGGCTGAAGTTTTGACCATTCAAACAGGACGTGATTGCAAAGCTGTACAAAATACCGAAGGAAAATATCCAATTTACGGTAGCGGCGGGATTATGGGTTACGCTAATGAATATATCTGTCCTGCAAATTCGGTAGTTATTGGTCGAAAAGGAACTATCGATAAGCCGTTCTTTGTTAAAGAAAAATTTTGGAACATCGATACCGCGTTCGGTCTAATTGCAAATAAAAAATATTTGTTGCCAGAGTATCTATTTTACTTTTGTCTTACCTTTGATTTTGCAAAGCTCAATAAACAATTAACTCTTCCGAGTTTGGCTAGAAAAGATTTACAACAAATATCTATGCCATTGCCGCCGCCGGAGTTGCAGGAGGAATTTGCGGCGTATGTTCGGAATTGCGAGGCGTTGAAAGAATCTGCGCGGTTGCGTCGTGAAGAATTATTGGCGTTGCGTGCGGAGCTGACAGCGAAATATTTTCGGTGACGGCGCGGCGCGGCGGCTTCCGATACTAATTCGTTTTGCGGCTTAACGATAACCGTTTGGCTCATCACTTGATGTGCTTGTCGAGCCGCTTGCAAATGACGTGTATCGTAACGTCTGTTGCAACAGTAACGAGAAAGCGAAAATCCTCGACGAGCAATCGGGGATTTTTTGCTGTCGGCAGGAATTTTATTCGGCGCGTTGAAGTTGACAGGAAAATAAATTGGGAGTGAATTTTAATGGATAAAGAGCAACTGGCGAAAATGGTTGCGGAGAAAATTGACGCGGCATTGAAGGCAAGCGACCACCCGAAGAAATTTTTCATAACGGAAAACGGGCGCGGCGTGGTCGACGGCGGCGACCTGTATAACGCGGTGCTCAAAGACGTTTTGGGCGTGGTATCGGTTGCGCTCGTCGACATCTTCGAGGAACTTGCAAACGCCGCTCCGGCTAAGGCGACCAAAAGCGCGGCAAAGAAATAATCCGTGATGAATACCTTTGGCGGCTTCGCAAAACGTGCGGAGTCGTCTTCGTTTTGAATAAACTTTCCGAGCTGTACGAAGGAGGATTAAAGCATGGCTCTGATTGTAAAAAAATTCGGCGGCTCCTCGGTTGCGACGACGGAAAAAATATTGGCGGTGGCGCAAAGAATCCTCGCCGAAAAAAAGCCCGATGACAAAATCGTCGTGGTAGTATCGGCAATGGGCAAGACAACCGACAACTTACTCGCGCTGGCGGGCGGCATAGACGCGCAACCTTACAAGGCGGGCTATCTGCGCGAACTCGACATGCTCCTTACCACGGGCGAACAAGTCTCAATCGCGTTGTTGGCTATGGCGTTCAAAAAGTTGGGACAACCCGCAATCTCCTTGACGGGCGCACAAGTCGGCATGAGGACAAACTCCGTCCACACCAAAGGCAGAATCCTCGGCATAAAGCCAAAGCGCGTGCATAACGAACTTAATCGCGGCAACGTCGTGGTGGTGGCGGGCTTCCAAGGTGCAGACGACCTCGGCGACCCCGTGACTTTGGGGCGCGGCGGCTCCGATACCTCGGCGGTTGCCTTAGCCGGTGCGCTCAAAGCCGACGAATGCGAAATCTTTACGGATGTCGACGGCGTTTATTCCGCTGACCCGCGTATCGTCAAGAACGCTCGCAAGATGAAGGAAATTACTTACTACGAAATGCTGGAAATGGCTCGCCTCGGTGCGGGCGTCATGCAACCCCGCTCCGTCGAAATGGGGCAATTCTTCAACATTCCGATTCACGTCCGCTCGACCTTCACAAAGGACGCGGGCACTATCATCAGGGAGGATTATACCGTGGAAGAAAAAGATTTTGAAATACGCGGCGTGGCGCACGATATGAAGGTCGCCAAAATTTCCGTTATCGGCGTCCCGAATAACCCCGGCGTCGCCCATACGCTCTTCCAAGCCCTCGCCGACGCCAACATTGATGTCGACATGATTGTCCAGAGCATTCGCAATATCGACCGCAACATTAACGACATTGTTTTTACGATTAACCTCAACGACCTGTCAGAGGCGAAAAAAGTTATCGGCGTGACCAGCGAAAAGATTAACGCTGCAAGCGTCCTCGTCGAAGAGGATATGGCTAAGGTGTCAATCGTGGGCGCGGGTATGCTCGGCAGCCCCGGCGTCGCGGCGCGTATGTTCGGCGCACTCGCCCGCGCTGATGTCAATATCGACATTATCAGCACGTCGGAGATTAGCGTTTCGTGCCTCGTCAAAGGTTCGCAGGTTACCGAAGCCGTCAACAGCATTCACGATGAATTTTTCCCGGACAAATGAAAATTTACGACTGCTTTACGTTCTTCAACGAGCTGGAGATTTTGGAGCTTAGGTTGGCGAGCCTCTATGACGTGGTTGACAGATTCGTTATCGTGGAGGCGGATAAAACGCACGCCAATCAGCCGAAGACTTTTAATTTCTACGAACACCTCGCCGATTTCCAACGTTACCTGCCCAAGATTGAATACATTATGGATACCTCGGACGTGGCGTATAAGGGCGTGGGCGATTGGTCGATTGAAAATCATCAGCGCAATTCGATAAGGAACGGGCTTGTCGACGCGCAACCCGACGATTTGATTATGATTAGCGATGTCGACGAAATACCCGACCCCGTCACGATTCGCACGATTCGCGAGAGTTTCACCGATAAAAACAAGCACGTCGACTTTGTGGCGTTCTACGACACGACGCCCTACACCAAGGGCAAGCTCGTCCGTTTCCACAGCGGCATGAGGATTAACACCTTCCTCGACCTCAGCCCCGTCGGTTGCCAACAGAAATTCCACAGCTACTATTTTAATTGGATTTGTCGGCAGTTGCCGTGGGCGGGCACGGTTATCGGGAAGTTTAAGCATATGAAATCGCCGCAAGCGTTCCGTAATGCGCGGGAGTCGTTGCCGAGGATTTTGAACGGCGGCTGGCATTTTTCCAATATGGGCGGCGTCGATAAGGTGCTGGAGAAAATGGCGGCGGCTGTCGAGTGCGTGGAGCTTTCCGCCGCAGACGCCAAGTATTTGGACAGAGCGTTTGTCGAGGAGGCTATGGCGAACGGGAAATATTTCCATACCGCCGCCAAGTTCGTGCCCTGCGACGTGAGCGAAATAAAATTGCCCGCGCTTAAGGACTTCCTCAAAAAGTATCCGCGCTTCGTGAAGGCTTGAATACTTGAATACATTTGCCAAAGCCTTTCCTAAACGAACGCGAACGGTTATAATCGGCGTCAACGAAATTTAGGGGAGGCTCTTTCAGATATGACAGCAACACACGCGGCGGGCAGGAAGCTCAAGGACGCGATATTTGACGCGAATCAGGCTTGCAACGAGGCGATAAAAATTCACGGGGCGGACGCCGTCACCAACGCGACAATCGGCGTGGTGCTCAACGAGGAGGGCAAGCTTGCGACGCTCCCGACCGTCGAGAAAGTTTTTCGTTCCATGGCGTTCGCGGATATGGTAGCCTACGCGCCGATTAGCGGTCTGCCCGCCTACCTGGACGCGGCTATCGATTTGACGTTCGCCGACAACAAGCCCGAAGGCTTTATCGGGGCGGTGGCGACTGCCGGCGGCACGGGCGCGATTCACCACGCCATAGCCAACTACGCCGAGCGCGGCGACGCCGTTTTGACTTCCGATTGGTGCTGGGGCACTTACAACGTTATCTGCGTCGAGACCGGCAAGCGGCTTGAAACTTTTAAGCTGTTCGACGACGCGCTGAATTTTAATATCAATGACTTCGCGATTAAGGTTGACGCGCTCCTTAAAAAGCAACGTTCCCTGCTGGTGATTATCAACAGCCCCGCGCACAATCCCACGGGCTACGCGCTCAGCTCCGACGAATGGGATAAAGTCCTCGACGTGCTTAAGGCTCAGGCTTCGACGGGCAAAAAAATTTCGCTCCTCGTCGACGTGGCTTATATCGACTTTGCGGGCGAAAAGAATTCCACGCGGGCTTTCATGAGCAAATTCGGCGGTTTGCCCGAAAATCTGTTCGTGATGATCGCGTTCAGCATGTCGAAGAGCTATACCTTCTACGGGCAACGGACGGGCGCGTTGATTGGCGTTTCGTCCGGCGCGGCGGTTATCGACGAGTTCAAGAACGTCAGCAAGTATTCAAGTCGTGCCGCGTGGAGCAATATAAATCGCGGGGCGCAAGCGTTGTTGGTCAAGCTCACCGCCGACAAGGACGCTCAAGCGGTCTACGAGGCGGAGCGTGCGGAGCTTTATCAAATGGTTAAACGCCGCGCAGATGTCTTTGTGGCGGAGGCGGAGGCTTGCGGCTTACGGATTGTGCCTTATAAGGGCGGTTTCTTTATCGCGATACCTGCCGACAATCCCGCCGTCGTCTGCAAGCGGTTGCACGACGATTTAATCTTTGCCGTGCCGCTCAAGCTTGGGATAAGGGTTGCGGCTTGCTCGACCTCCTTTGAGAAAATGCACGGGCTTGCGGAGAAAATCCTTCGCGCCATGCGATAACATATCGGACAAAAAAATTGCCCCGCCGAATTGCCGACGGGGTTTTATATTTCCTACTCCCTACTCCCTAATTCCTACTCCCTAATTCCTAATCCCTAATTCCTAATTCCTAGCACGTGTGGCAGATTTCGTAAAGCCCTGCGCGTTTGAGGGTGTCGACGACGGTATCGCCGATATGCGCGACGGTATCCGCCACTTCGATACCGACGGCGTTAAGGGCTTTAATTTTATCCGCCGCCGTGCCCTTGCCGCCGCTGATAATCGCGCCCGCGTGCCCCATGCGCTTGCCGGGAGGAGCTTGCCGCCCCGCGATAAACGCCGTCACGGGCTTTTCGGGCATATTCTCGGCTATCCAACGCGCCGCGTCCTCCTCGGCGTCGCCGCCAATTTCGCCAATCATAAGGACGGCTTTGGTCTCGTCGTCCTCCTTGAACAGCTGAAGAATATCAATGAAGTCCGAACCCTTGACGGGGTCGCCGCCTATGCCGACGGAAGTCGTAATGCCGATGCCCGCGTTTTGAAGTTGGAAAGCCGCCTCGTAAGTCAAAGTTCCCGACCTCGACACCAAGCCGACGTGACCTTTTTTCTGGACGTTGGCGGGGATAATGCCGAGCTTCGCCTCGCCGGTCGTCATGATACCGGGGCAATTCGGACCGATAAGGCGCGTCTTTTTGCCAACCATGTAGCGGCGGACTTTAACCATATCCAAAACGGGAATGTGTTCGGTAATGCAGACGACCAAATCCAGCTCGGCGTTGACCGCCTCAAGAATCGAATCGGCGGCAAAGGGCGCGGGCACGTAGATAACGGACGCCGTCGCGCCGGTAGCGGCAACCGCGTCCTCCACTGTGTTAAAGACGGGCAAACCTTCAACGGTCTGTCCCGCCTTGCCGGGCGTCACGCCGCCGACAATGTTTGTACCGTAGGCAAGCATCTGCTTTGTATGGAAAGTCGCCGCCTTGCCTGTTATGCCCTGCACGATAACCTTTGTGTTCCTGTCTGCCAAAATCACGCTATCAACCCCTCAAAAGTAATCCTTATCGATAATCTTATCGTAAATGTAACCTTCGCGGACGCCCGAATCGCTGTAGATTATATGCAAGCTGCCGAAGCGTTTGGCAAGCACGTCGGCGATAATCAAGCCGGGCATGAACGTATGCATTCGTTCGGGGACGGTCTTCATGAGCAGAATTTTATCGGGGACAATCAGCTCGTGGTCGCGGCGGAAGCGGTGCAAGATGTCTTGAATACGCCGAACCTCCATGCGCATATTTTGCCGCGTCATGCCGTACATTGCATTGTAGAGAGCCATTGCGCCCTTGAACGTGCCGCCTATGCCGCAAATCTGCGCGTGGCTGACCGCTTGGAACTCCTTAACCGCGCTGATAGTCGCCTCTGCCTCGGCGTACATTTCGGCTATCTCGACCGCGCTGGGCAAAATATGTATGCCCGTGTAACGCGTGTGGAAGCTGAGACTGCCGATTGGCAACGACGCCTTGACACGAATCTCGCGGTTGGAAAAGTAAACGATTTCGGTCGAGCCGCCGCCTATGTCGATAAGCAAGCCTTTATCGTCAACCAGATTGTGCGTCGCGCCGATAAAGTCAAAAGTCGCCTCGTCGTCGCCGCTCATTAGCATGATATTTATCCCCGTGCGGTAGGATATTTCGTCGACGGCTTGCGAACCGTTAATGGCGTTGCGGAGGGCGGCGGTCGTGAAGGCGGTCACCTGCGTTATCCCGAAGTCGTCCAAAAATTGGCGGTACTCGCCGATTATCTCAACAACCTTGTCTATGCCTTGCCTTTGCATGACGCTGTCGCGCACGTAGGACGCAAGCCCGACCGTGTGTTTCCTTTTCATGAGCATTTCCACGCGGTCGCCGTCTATGTCGTAGACCGCCATTCGTATCGTATTGGAGCCTACGTCTATCATCGCGTAAAGCATTCTGCTCACCCCCCTTGCCGCAAAACTATTCGGCGTCGACAATAATTAACCTGCTTTAATTTTGAATATCGCTCGGAGCCTTGACGACGATTTGACCGTCGCTGTTAAGGTAGACGACTTTGGCGATACGGGCGTTGATAATCATGCGGCGGCAGAGTTTGCACGGCTCGCCGGACGCATTGGAACCGTCCGCGCAATTCACGCCCGCGATATAAATCGTCGCGCCCGCCATCTTTTCGGGGTCGGCGTTGATTATCGCGTTCTGCTCGGCGTGCACGGCTACGCACAATTCGTAGCGTTCGCCCTTGGGCACGTGAAGGCGTTCGCGCTCGCAAATGCCGCTGTCTATGCAATTCGTTTCGCCGCGGGGCGCACCGTTGTAGCCCGTGCTGATTATGATTTTATCCTTGACGATAATCGCCCCGTAGCGGCGGCGCAGACACGTTGCCCTCTTGCCGACTTCGCGGGCTATGTTCAAAAAATATTCGTCCCAATCGGGGCGCGTGGTGTTTTCGCTCATGATTCACTCTCCAAGTATCGTTTAACCAAAATCTCTGCGACTATGGCGTCGACGGGTTCGGGCGGGACTTGCATTGACGTTGGTAACAATCGCCGCCAACCGCTCGGCGGATTTTTTTTCCAATAAAGTCGCCGCGCCTCCTCGGTCGTGTGTTTTTCGTCCAATAATTGAAAGCTCAAGCCCGCCGCCGTGACTTTAGCCGCCGCCGCCTTATGCGTTGTTCCGTCGCCCAATATCACCGATTCGATTTGAAATTCCGCCGCCAAATTTTTTATCACGACGTCAAGCTCAGCCGTCGCCACGACGCGCTGATATTTCACCTCGCCCGAAGACGTAAGCACCGCCACGCCGCATTTGTCTTTGCCGGGGTCTATTCCCATGAACATTATCGACGCTCCAATTTTATATTAAGTCTCAGCGGACCTTGCGAAGTCGTTTCGTTGCGAGCCGTCGCCGTCAACTTGATTTTGCCCTTAGCCGCAAGCAACGCGTCGACGATCTCATAAAGTTGCGTGCCCTCCATGCTCCCGACGTTGCCCGTCAGCGGGTCGGCTAAAACGCCCTTCGCAACCGCGATTCGATTTATTTCCGTCAGAAAATCGCGCAGAATCATTTCGGGTTGCGCCTCCGCGTTTATCGTGTAGTTCTTGCTGAAAACTTGCTCGCCCTTGCGGAAAATCAGCTCGTTCGGATGAACTTCCAGCCGCGAACGCACAGGCTCCCCGCGAACCATATTGCCCGCCGCCGTGATTCGCAATACAAATTCGCGCCCGTCCTTTGCCAATTCGTCGGTGACGCGTTGCAACTCAGGCTGATAAATCCAAACGGAAGTATCCTCGTCGCCGTTGAAACGTTCGACTATGCTCCGCGTCGCCTGCTCGGCAAGGGCGTTGATGTCGGCGGCAATTTCCTCGACGTTGCGCCCGCCTTTGACGACGCCGCTCGCCAAAACTTCGCCCGCCCGCAACGTAATATCGCCCTCACGAATGGCGATTATGCCCTCGCGCAGACGATTGTTGCGCTCCTCCAGCTCGGTGTTATCGGCGGTCAGCTTGTCGTTATCGCTCGCAAGCTTGTCGTTGTCGTCGGACAGTTGCGCGTTGGCGGAGGTTAATTTTTTATTATCGGCGGTCAGCGTTACGTTGAAGTCGCCCAACTTTTTGTTATCCGCCTCAAGCTTGGCGTTGGCACCCGAAAGATTTTCATTGAGCGCGGTCAGCTCGGCGTTGACGCTTTCGAGTTGCTCGTTGCCCTCCTTAAGCCTGTCCGATTCGGCGCGGAGTTCCTCCTGCTCCGTCTTGAGCGAGGCAATTTCAAGTTTCGACTCCTTTAAATTTGTGTTGGCGCGTTCAAATTCCTCCTGCGCCTTGAATAAGTTCTCCGTCGCCTCGTCCAGCTCGGCAAGGGTTGAGTTCATTGTTTGCCGCAACTCGTCCATGCCGAACAGTGCCGTGCGCACGTTTTGCGATATGAGTGCCATGAAGCCGATTGACAGCGCGGTTATCAGCCCGCCCGTCACTACCGTCACGATCATTGACGTGTGGCGCGGTCTCAGTCCGAATATCGACAGACGTTTTTTGCCGACCTTCGTGCCGATTTTGTCGCCGATAAACGCTATCGCCCCGCCCGTCACTATCATGACCACGATTAGATAAATTCCCTCCAATCAATCATCTCCTTAGGAATTAGGAATTAGGGATTAGGGTTTTTGAGCCGACAGGGACGGCGGCTCCCACGCAACAGAAACAGGTATGTTTCTTTGCCCGCTCAAAGAAAAGTAGTTTACAAATATAAAAATCATGATTAGCCGAATCAGCGCGACGAGCCGCAAGCAAGGAAAGCCGGTTCCGCGTAGTCCACGCTTGCTTGAAGGGGGACGCCGATAAATCAATCCCCCTTAGACCCGCTTATCGGGCGCGTGACGCTGTAAACATTTTCGACGCGCCGCAACTTATTCATAAGCTCGGTAACCTGCGCGGCGTTGTTGACTTCGACGCCGATATTAACCGTGGAAGTCTTGTTGTTCCTGTTGGGCGCGGCGTGTATCGAATGCAGATTGAGCTTCATCTCGGCGGGCACGGCAATCAGCTCGGCAAGCACGCCCGTCTTATCCTCGCAGACAATCTCGACCTCAACCGTATAAAATTTATCGTTCGTGCCGTCCCAACTGACCTCAATCATGCGATTCACGTCGGCGGCGAAGTTCAAAACGTTGGGGCAATCTGCGCGGTGGACGCTTACTCCGCGCCCGCGAGTGATGTACCCGGCAATTTCGTCACCGGGTATCGGGTTGCAACACTTGGCAAGCCGTACAACGATGCCGCTTTCGCCCTCGACCAATACGCCTTGCTCGGAGCGTTTCTGCTTGCGTTCGGGGAGCTGCTTAACCTCCTCCAACAGCGCGGACACTTCAGGCGGCGTGCTTTCGGCGCGTTCCTTTTTATGGAGTTCAATCAGTTTCGTTATGACCGAATGCACCGAAGTCCCGCCGTAGCCTATGCCCGCAAGTAAATCGTCCTCGGCGGCTATGTTCATACGCTTGGCTACCAGCTCCAGCCGATTGTCCTTGAGCAATTCCTTGGGCGCGTAGCCGAGCTTTTTAATTTCCGCCTCAATCAGCTCGCGCCCGCGTGCTATGTTTTCCTCCCGATTTTCCCGCTTGAACCACGCACGGATTTTTTGCCGCGTATCGCTCGACGCCACGATATTGAGCCAATCCCGACTCGGTCCGTTGTTGGAGCGATTCGTTACCACCTCCACAAAGTCGCCGTTTTGGAGCTTATACTCCAGCGGCACGATTCGCCCGTTGACCTTCGCGCCCACGCAGTGATGTCCAACCTCCGTGTGAATGCGATACGCAAAGTCAATCGGATTGGAGCCTTTGGGCAGGACAACCAGGTCGCGCCCCGGCGTGAAGACAAACACCTCGTCGCTGAAGAAATCCAGCTTCAACGCCTCAAGATATTCCTTCGGGTCTTTAATTTCCTTTTGGAGCTTAGCCATTTGACGGAGCCAGGAAATTTTCTGGTCGCGGTCGCTGTTGGCGGGCTTGGACGAGCCGCTTTCCTTGTACTTCCAATGCGCCGCAACGCCGTACTCCGAAATCTTATGCATGGCGAACGTCCGTATCTGAATTTCCAGCGGGTAACCCAACGCCATAACCGTCGTGTGCAACGAACGATAGCCGTTACTCTTCGGCACCGCGATATAGTCTTTGAATCGCCCCGGTATCGGTCGCCACTTGGAGTGAATCACGCCCAGCACGTTGTAGCAGTCCTTCACGTCGTCGACCAAAATCCGCACCGCCGACAAGTCGTAAATCTCGCCAATCTCTTTATGGTCGCGCACCATTTTTTTATAAATGCTGTAAAAATGCTTTGCCCGCCCGCTTATCGACGCGTGAATTTCCAGCTCGTCGAACTCCTCCTCAATCAGCCGCACCGCCTCGCTGATATAAATTTGCCGCTCGCGCCGCTTCTGCTTGACGTGCTCGACCAAATCATAATAAATATCCGGCTCCAGATAGCGCAGGCATAAATCCTCCAGCTCCCACTTGATGCTTGAAATGCCCAGCCGATTCGCCAGCGGCGCATACAGCTCCATTGTCTCCTTGGCGATTCGTTTGCGTTTGTCCTCGCGCATGAACTTTAACGTCCGCATGTTGTGCAGTCGGTCGGCAAGTTTTATCAGTATGACGCGCAAGTCTTTTGCCGTCGCGATTATCAGCTTGCGATACGCCTCGATTTGCTGTTGCTCCTTGGTTTGGAAGTAGATTTGCCCGATTTTGGTCACGCCGTCGATTAGCAATGCGATTTCGCTGCCGAACATGTCTTCTATCTCGTCGAGCGTGAAGAGCGTATCCTCTACCACGTCATGGAGGATTGCGGCGGCTATCGTCGTGTCGTCGAGTTGCAACTCAGCCAATATCGCCGCCACGTTGAGCGGGTGATTTATGTACGGCTCGCCCGAAACTCGCGTTTGTCCCGCGTGACCTTCCTTTGCCACCAGATACGCCCGCTCTATCAGCTCCAAATTCGCGTCGGGTTGATAGCTTTTGACCGTGTCCATCAGAAATTTTATCGTGACGGGCGGCTTGCCCTTATCGTTCATGCTTATCGCCTCCGTTGCCTAACGATTTTCCTCCGCCGCTGATTGTACAATTCTTTAAGCTAACTGTCTACAAAAAAAGCTCCCCGAATATCGAGGAGCCATTTAAGTGCGTCACAAGCCCGGCACTTGCATTATTTCCAATTCCTTGACCCGCAACCGATTTTTTATCAGCCAAACCGTCAGCATTCGTTCGGCGAGGAATGACATCAATCTGCGCGGCGTCCATGAAAACTTCTCAAGCGACACTGAATGCAAAACTTCTTCCGTAGCGTCTATAAGAAACGAGAACAACCACTTGCAAAAGGCATCAACGACATTTCGACGCGTGACGAACATGTTGCACTTAAAAAGCGTCAGCGAACGCATAACCTGTTCAAAAGCCTCGACGTAATCGGGTTGGGCTTTGAGCAAATGCTTTTTGATAATGCCCTCGGCGAACGTCGGAAGCTCCGTGCCGCAATCGTTTTGAACGAATTCGTGTTGAGTCATCATGCCGTAGTAAATCGTCCCTACGAGTATATCGTAACGCTCCAGGAGCTTATTGGCGGCGTCGCGAGTCAGAATTTTATCGTAGGCAAAGGCGGGGTTGACGGATTCGGTAAAAAATCGGCGGTAGTGCGCCAGCCCGATAACCGTGTGATTGGTATTCTTCCAAACCCAGTAAAGCGCGGTCAGCTCGTTGATGTAAAGGTTGAGGTGGCTGATATTGTCGCCGGTATTGTCGCCGAGGTAGCCGAGGTCGGGATTGAGGGCGCGTCCCGCGTGAATCATCTTGTAACCTTCGGGTAGCTTGCCGTCGTGAGGCGCGGGCTTATGCGTGACCACGTAGACGCAGAAATTTTCGGGCGTCGTGTGGCGTCGCAGGAAGAACCAATTACCCGCCGCCGTCCGCAAGCCGTCGCCTTTGGAAAAGTTCCGCACGCTGGTCAAAATGTGCCGTTCAAGCTCGGAGCCGTTTCGCGCATAGGTGATAATCGTGTCGGTATAATCTTCCAGCATGACGAACAGCGAATCGAATTCAATGGGCGCACGTTCGGCGATAAGCGCGGCGTCGTAGCGTTTGAAGCCGACCTCGGCGAGGCTCTTGTAGGTGTGCGTGTAAATGTTATCGGCGACGGGCGGCAACGGCTCGGCGGCTATGCAGTCAATCTCGGTGAGGTCGTTGTGCATTTTGGTAAAGAGGTGCCCCTTGGCAAAGTAGCCGTCCACGTCGAGCAGAGTTTTAACCGCGATATTTTTAAGGTGAATCATCAGCAGAATATCGGCGTTCACGTCGCAGAAAAATTCCGTCGGTGACGCGGCGAATTGGTCTGTCGTTATCAGCTTGGGAGAAAGGATATTTTTTTGGCGGAGGAGGGCGGTAACGATTCGATATTCGTCGAAGCCGGTAAAAATCAGATAATCGAAGGTGCCGCCTTGAATTGTTTTGCCGAGGTCGTCGGTCGTTTGGATTTTGCCGTCGAGGTAACATTTGCCGTCTTGCGGGAAATTGAGCATTTGCCCGTCGACCTCGCCGAAGAATTTCACCTTGCCGACGATTTTATAGGGGCGATTGCCGACTTGCGCCGATAACGCCGATTCTTCGCCGCAAAGCAAAATCTTTGGTACGAATTGCGGTTTATTCATTGTAGCCTCCTTTGCAGAGTAAATTTATTGTCGAATCACATATCAATCAGCGGCGTTTTCTTGCCGTAGAGGAGCATGTCAAACGGATCGTAGTAAAAAACGAACGCCTTTGCAAAATCATTGGCAACCTCTGTAAATGCGGCTTGTTTGCTCAGTTTGCGATTGATGTAGTACGCCGAATCCAAATCCGACTTGAAAGGCACGAAGCAAATTTTCTTGCCATATGGGAGCGCGTCAAATTGTTCCAGAATCTTTTCGTCCTCGGTGCACATAACCGCAAGCAAGTTGTACCAATTAATCCGCGCCTTGCGTTCATGCCACTTAGCAAAAGCGTCCTCTTTGGTGTAATAATGCAACATGCTTACGACGACGTTTCCGAGTTTGAAGACCGGATAATCGTGGTTGCCGTTATGATAGAATTTGGTTTCTTGAAACTCGAAATCTTCCTCTAAGTAAACACGCGGGGCGCGAGCAAACTTTACAAAATCTTGAGCACTCAAGAACATGTTGACAAAGGGCGAACGAAACGGCAAGCCGAGAGAATTACTTATCAAGCCGCCGAAACAGTTCATGGAGAAAATCGACAGGCGGGAGCGTTGGAGCTTGCGATACTTGTCGAGCGTGAAGCCGGGGATACAAGCGATCCAATCGCCCAAAAGTTTGTCTTCGGGCAAACGGAGTTGTCGGGCGGCTTGCGTGATTCTGCTCATGCCGATTTCTTTTGCGCCGACGACGAGCAATAAATCATAATCCCCCCCCGTCAACCTTATCGAGCGGGAGGAAGGTAACCTTTTTGCCGTCCTTGGCGAGCTGAATGGGCGCGTTCGCCGTCACCCCGACGAGTTCAAGCCCGTTGTGTTGACGCTCCAGAATGTTAATCGCGCCGTTGAAAAATCTGCCGTCGTTCGAGACGACCCATATCAAAGCCTTAAGCATTTCAAATCCTTTCCACGGCAACCCGCTTTAAAAGAGGGGGAACAGCTGTCGCGCCGAACCCTCCGCCTTCGGGAAGCCGTATAACCGCATTCAAACTCTCTCCACGGCAAGCAGAATTATTTCGCCGTTGATGTCCCACTCTTTGGCGGCGGCGTTTTCCGTGAAGACAATTTCGTTCGCAAGCGTGACCGCCATAATCTCCGGCGCGTTGCCCGTCATAATCGTTTCCAACTTGTCGTTGCCCGCCGCGTAAATCCTAATCCTGTCCGTGACCTCGAAGTCGCTCTCGCGGCGCATGACCTGCACCTTGCTGATAATCTCTCGGACAAAGCCCTCCTCAATCAGTTCGGGCGTCAGCGTCGTCGAAAGGGCTATCGAAACGTCGCCCTCGCTTTGGCAGTTGAAGCCCTCGCTCTGCGTGATTGTAATTTCGATGTCCTCCGCCGTCAAAGTGATGTCGCCGATTTTAAGTTCGCCCGTCTTGTCAAGCTCAAGCTTAGCCGCGTGACCGTCCAGCTCCGCCAAAGCCGCCTTGACCTCGCCGATACGCTTGCCGACCTTTTTGCCAAGCACGCGGAAATTCGGCTTGAAGTTGTACTTAATGAACTCGCCCATATCTGCGCGGAATTCGACGCGCTTAACGTTCAGCTCGTCGGCGATAATCTCAACGAAAAACTCAGGCAAAGCCGCCGCCTTAACGAACATGTTCGCCACGGGTTGACGATTCTTGATGTTAGCCGCATTACGCGCCGCACGCCCCAACACGACGATTTTCAAGACCTCGTCCATATTGCGCTCAAGGTCGGCGTCGATAAAGCGTTCGTCGGCAGTCGGATAGTCGCACAGGTGAACGCTTTCGGGAGCTGCCGTGTCGATTGAACAGACCAGGTTGTGATAAATGTTTTCCGTGATAAACGGCACCATGGGAGCCGCCGCCTTAGCCAAAGTGACCAGCGCGGTGTAGAGCGTCATGTAGGCGTTAATCTTGTCCTGCTCCATGCCCTTAGCCCAGAAACGCGCCCGACTCCTGCGAACGTACCAGTTGCTCAGCTCGTCTACAAAATCTTGCAACGCCCGCGCAGATTCGGGAACCTTGTAGTTGGCAAGCGCGTCGTCGACAGTCTTAACCATAGTGTTCAGCCGCGACAGGAGCCACTTATCCATGACGCTAAGCTTGTCGTAGTCGAGCGTGTACTTTGTGGCGTCGAAATCGTCAATGTTGGCGTAAAGCACGAAGAACGCATAAGTATTCCACAGCGTGCCAAGGAATTTGCGTTGCCCCTCGACAACCGCGTCGTCATGAAAACGATTCGGGAGCCAAGGCGCGGAGTTTTCGTAAAAGTACCAGCGGATAGCATCGGCTCCGTGCTTAGCCAAAGTCTCCATGGGCGCGACCGCATTGCCTTTGGACTTTGACATTTTCTGCCCGTCTTTGTCGAGCACCAAGCCCAAAACGATACAATTCTTAAAGGCGGTGTCGTCGAAAATCAGCGTGGAAATAGCCATGAGCGAATAGAACCAGCCGCGGGTTTGGTCGACAGCCTCGCTTATGAAGTCGGCGGGGAAATGCTCCTCGAAAATCTGCTTGTTCTCGAACGGGTAATGCCATTGCGCAAACGGCATTGCGCCCGAATCAAACCAGCAATCTATGACTTCGGGGACACGATGCATTTCCTTGCCGCACTTCGGACACGGGAACGTTACCTTGTCGATATACGGGCGGTGCAATTCAATATCGTCGGGGCAATTCGACGACAGCTCCTTAAGCTCCGCGATTGAGCCGATTGAATGTTGATGCCCGCACTCGCATTCCCAAATGTTGAGCGGCGTGCCCCAGTAGCGGTTGCGCGAAATGCCCCAATCTTGCACGTGCTCCAACCAATCGCCGAAGCGTCCCTTGCCAATCGTCGGCGGGATCCAGTTGACTTTAGCGTTATTCTTAAGCAAATCGTCCTTAACCGCCGTCATCTTGATGAACCACGATTCGCGGGCGTAGTAAATCAGCGGGGTGTCGCAACGCCAACAATGCGGATAACTGTGTTCAAACGGCGGAGCCTTGAACAGCTTGCCCGACTGCTTTAAATCCTTAAGAATCAACGGGTCGGCGTCCTTAACGAAGGTGCCCGCCCATTTAGTTTCGGCAGTCATGTTGCCCTTGCCGTCGACGAACTGCACGAACGGAATATCGTATTTGCGGCAGACGCGGTTATCGTCCTCGCCGAACGCGGGGGCGCAGTGGACTATGCCGGTGCCGTCCTCGGTGGTGACGTAATCGTCGCAGGTGACGTAGTGCGCCGCCTTGCCCGAACGTTTAACTGTCTCGTCGGCAAAGGGATACAGCGGCTCGTACTTTTTATATTCAAGCTCCGCGCCCTTGTATCGCGTTAAGACCGTCCGCTCGCCCGCCACGCCTTCAAACACGCTGTCGACCAAAGCCTCAGCCAGGATATAAACCGTGTCGCCGACTTGAATTTTAACGTAATCGACCTTCGGATTGACGCACAAGCACAAGTTGGAGGGCAAAGTCCAAGGCGTCGTCGTCCACGCCAGGAAGTAGGCATCCTCGCCCGCCACCTTGAACTTGACGACCGCCGAACGCTCCTTTACGTCCTTGTAGCCCAGCGCGACCTCGTGACTGGACAGCGGCGTCCCGCAACGCGGACAATACGGAACGACTTTGTGCCCCTTGTACAGCAAGCCCTTATCCCAAATCTGCTTGAGTGCCCACCATTCCGATTCAATGTAATAATTTTCGTAGGTGATATACGGATGCTCCATATCCGCCCAAAAGCCCACGACGCCCGAAAATTCTTCCCACATGGCTTTGTACTTCCAGACGGATTCGCGGCATTTCTTTATGAAGGGCTCCATACCGTAAGCCTCGATTTGCTCCTTGCCGTTAATGCCGATGAGCTTTTCGACCTCCAGCTCGACGGGCAAGCCGTGAGTATCCCAGCCGGCTTTGCGCAAGACTTTCTGCCCCTTCATGGAGTGATAGCGCGGGAACAAATCCTTAATGACACGCGTCAAGACGTGCCCGATATGCGGCTGTCCGTTGGCGGTCGGCGGACCGTCGTAAAACGTATAGTCTTCGCAACCGTCGCGGTTATCGATTGCCTTCTGCGCGATGTCATTTTCAGCCCAAAATTGCTCGACTTCTTTCTCGCGGCTCGCGAAGTTCAAATTGGTATCAACCTTGCGATAAAGCATTTAACATCCTCCTTTGTCAATGCGGCAAGTTTAATTCATTTGCGCAACTTTATCAAGCCGCAACGCCTTTGCATAAAAAACATTAGCCGCGTCGAAGAAAATTTTGGTGTCCGCGCAGGATTGAAGATTTTTGGCGCGAAGTCTACAAGACATTTAGGGAGGAATTGACGATGAGCAAACATTGTATCGCATTCAAGCTGAATTACTGCAACGGCGGCGCGAATTCGGATTGTATCGGCTTTCGCGGAATTTGCAACGACGCTCTCATTGACTACAACGTAAACATTGCCGGGCGCGGTTGGTGTTCGCACAGAGATAATTTTTGCAGAAAATATTTGGAAGGAAAAATTTCGCGTGAAGAATTGGAGCGCAAATGGTTAGACGAAGATTCGGGTTTTTGCAATGAAAGCGTCACGTTGAGCGAAAAATATTACAGTTGGTTTGCGGAGGCGGGTTGGGGCGGCAATCCTCAGCATCCGTTTAGAATTATCAATAAAGATTTGGCGGGACATCTTTGCGTTTTGACGACGGTATATCCGAATATGTCTGATTTGGGGCGTTTTGTCTTCGCAATGTTCGTGATTAAGGGCGTCTGTGACGGCGGCGACGACCGCCCGGATTATGTTGAGGCTGATGATTATTGGCGGCTGGAGTTTCGTCCGAACGAAGCCACTCAGATAAAGTTTTGGGATACATTTTCGGGCAAACCGCCTTGGCGGCAAGGTTTGTTCAGATACTTTGACGACGCAACGGCGGTTAAGTTTTTGGAGCGGGCTATTGAAGGCAAGCGCGGCACGCCCGAAGAAGATTTTGCCAAGGAGTTTTTGAAGCAGTACCCATACAAATAATTTCAGCAAAGGAGAGAGCTGTATGAAGTCTGAATTCACGCTGAAGCTTGAGCGGTGCAAGGGCTGCGGCATTTGCGTATCGTTTTGCCCGAAGCAGGTTTTGGCATTGGACACGCTCGGCAAAGTGTACGTGGCGCACCACGAGAATTGCATAGCGTGCGGGCAATGTGAGCTGCGTTGCCCCGACTATGCGATTTTCATGGACAAAGTTAAAAAGGAGGCGGCGAAATGAGCGCACGTTTAATTCAAGGCAACGAGGCTATAGCCGAGGGCGCACTCAAGGCGGGCGTGCGTTTCTTCGGCGGCTACCCGATAACGCCTTCGACCGAAATCGCCGAAAGTTTGGCTAAGCTCCTGCCCAAAGTCGGCGGCACCTTCGTGCAAATGGAAGACGAGATCGCAAGTATGGGCGTCATATTGGGCGCGTCGCTTGCCGGCAAGAAAGTCCTTACCGCCTCCTCAGGTCCGGGCATAAGCCTCAAGCAGGAGCTTATCGGTTACGCCGCCGCCGCCGAAATCCCCGCCGTTATCGTCAACGTTCAGCGCGTCGGTCCTTCCACGGGGCAACCCACCGCGCCCAGTCAAGGCGACGTTATGCAAGCGCGTTGGGGCACGCACGGCGACCATTCGATTATCGTTTTAAGCCCCTGGAGCGTCCGCGAGGCTTTTGACATCGCCGTTAAGTCCGTCAACTACGCCGAACGTTTCCGCACGCCCGTTATCCTGCTCACCGACGAGATTGTCGGTCACCTTCGCGAAAACGTCGAGTTGCCCGCCGAGGTCGAAGTTTATCCGCGTCGCGCTCCCAAGACTTCCCGCGCCGAGGGCTATCAACCCTACGCGCCCGATACCGATTTGGTTCCAAACGTCGCCAATTTCGGCGAAGGCTATCGCATTCACGTCACGGGCTTAATTCACGACGACACCGGCTTTCCCAGCGGCAGCCCAAAGGTCACCCGCGAGGCTGTCAAGCGTATGCACGATAAAATTTCCCGCGCCGAGGACGAGATTATCGAAGTTCATCAAGAGTTCATGGACGACGCGGAGTTTGCGGTTGTAAGCTTCGGCGGGACGGCTCGCACGGCTTACGAGGCGGTCTTGAACGTTCGCAAGCGCGGGCTTAAAGTCGGCTTTGTGCGGTTGGTTACGATTTTTCCGTTCGCCGACAAGATTATCCGTGAGCTGTCGAAGAATCTGCGCGGCTTGGTCGTGGCGGAGCTGAACTTCGGGCAAATCGTCAACGAGGTCGAGCGAGCGGTCGCGGGGCAATGCCCCGTCAAGCTGTGCGCCAAATACGACATGACGATATTTGAGCCGGAGGAGATTGAGGCGTCGATAGAGGAATTGGTCGCGGAGGTGAACGCGCAATGATTGAGCGCAGCTACGAGAAATTTTTCAGACAGAATCGCCTGCCGCATTTATGGTGCCCCGGTTGCGGCAACGGCATTGTCATGAAGGCTATCGTCCAGGCGATTGAAAAGAATCCCGCCTACACGCAGGACAACACGGTTATCGTCAGCGGGATTGGCTGTTCGAGTCGTGCGAGCGGCTACATGGATTTTGACACGCTCCACACGGCGCACGGGCGGGCTATCCCCTTCGCGACGGGCGTCAAGCTTGCCAACCCCGACCTCAACGTTATCGTTATCACGGGCGACGGCGATTGTACCGCGATTGGCGGCAATCACTTTATCCACGGGTGCCGCCGCAACGTCGATTTGACGGTCGTGTTGTTCAACAATAATATTTACGGCATGACGGGCGGACAAGCTTCGCCAATGACGCCGCTGGGCAAGAAGGCTACGACGGCTCCCTACGGCAGTGTCGACCGTCCGTTTGACGCGTGCAAACTCGCGGAGGCGGCGGGTGCCACTTACGTTGCGCGTTCCACGGCATTTCACGTTCAACACTTGGTAAAGACGATTGAGGACGGTTTGAACAATCGCGGCTTTTCGTTTATCGAGGCTCTGGTTCAGTGCCCCACGGCTTACGGGCGGCGCAACAAGCTCGGCGACCCCGCAAAGATGATGGCGTGGATGCGTGATAATGCCGTCATGAAGACTGCTTGGGATAAGCTCCCCGACGACAAGCGCGGCGGCGACAAATTCCCGATTGGGCTTTTCTTCAAGGCGGAGGCTGAACCTTACGACGCGGCTTATCATCACGTTCAGGAACTTGCGGGAGGCAAGCGTGACGCTTGACCCAATGGTCGCGCTTAACTAACGAAAAATTTTAACTTTATCACCGCGCTCAAACTAAACGAATTTTTTAGAGAGGTTTTTGATATGCGTAAGCAACTCAGATTATCTGGCAGCGGCGGGCAAGGCGTCATAACGGCGGCGATAATCTTGGCGGAGGCGGCAGTCTCGGAGGGCAAAAACGCCGTCCAATCGCAGAGCTACGGTCCGGAGGCTCGCGGCGGCGCGTCCAAGTCCGAAGTCATTATCGACGACGAAAAGATTTATCACCCGCACGTTAAGACGCCCGACTTTGTGCTCGCCATGACGCAGAAGGCGGCGGATAAATATTATTCCGACCTCAATCCCGACGGTACGCTGATTTTGGACGACGATTTAGTTCCGACTTCGCCCGCGTTCAAAAATATAATTCGCGTCCCGATAACCAAGCTCGCCGTCGAAAAACTCGGCAAGGCGTTGTTCGCCAATATCGTGGCGTTGGGCGTCATCGTCAAGGTCACAAAGCTGGTCGACTTCGAGACGATAAAAAAATCGGTGGCGCACAGAGTACCGCCTCACACCGTCGAACAAAACATGACGGCATTGCAACTCGGTTTCGACGCCGTGTAAATATTTTCGGCACGATTGACGGGGGTCATATGGCTCCCGATTTTTTTTGTTGCAAGGCGGCGGCAAATGCTGTAAAATCTTGCAGAAATTTTTCAAGGAGGACAACTTTAATGAGAAGCGACATAGTCAAAAAGGGCGCGACGCGTTGCGCTCACAGAAGCTTATTTCACGCGAACGGCTACGGCGTCGAGGAACTTTCGCGCCCGCTTATCGGCGTATGCAATTCTTTCAACGAGATTATCCCCGGTCACATGCACCTTAAATCGATAACCGAGGCGGCAAAGCTCGGCGTGGCGGCGGCGGGCGGTACCCCCGTCGAATTCCCCGCTATCGGCGTGTGCGACGGCATCGCTATGGGGCATACCGGCATGAAATATTCCTTGGCGAGCCGCGAACTGATTGCCGACTCAATCGAGGCTGTCACCATGGCGAGCGGGTTCGACGCGCTGATTCTTATCCCGAATTGCGATAAGATAATCCCCGGTATGCTTATGGCGGCGGCGCGGCTCAATATCCCGTCGATAATCGTCAGCGGCGGACCGATGTTGGCGGGTCGTTTCCACGGCAGAGATATAAGCGTCAGTCAGGCGTTCGAGGCGGCAGGCAAGTTCGCGGCGGGCAAAATGTCCGAAGCCGAGATGACCGACCTTGAGGCGCACGCGTGTCCGAGTTGCGGCTCCTGCGCGGGGCTTTTCACCGCCAACACGATGAATTGTCTATGCGAGGCTCTGGGCATGGCTCTGCCCGGCAACGGCACAATTCCCGCCGCCTACACCGGCGACAGATTTATCCTCGCCAAACGCGCCGGCAAAGTTATCATGGACTTGTTGGAAAAAAATATCTGCCCGCGTGACATTTTGACGCTTAAAGCCTTCGAGAACGCCATAGCCGTTGACATGGGTATCGGCGGCTCGTCGAATACCGTCCTGCACCTCACGGCGATTGCCAACGAGTGCGGTATCCAAATCCCCGCGACGCTCTTTGACGAAATTTCTGCGCGGACGCCTTATATCACAAAGCTCAGCCCCGCCGGTAAACATCACATGCAAGACCTCAACGAGGCGGGCGGTATCAATGCCGTCATGCACGAGCTTTCCCGTAAAAATCTGCTCCATCTTGACGCGCTCACCGTCACGGGCACGCTCGGCGACAGAATTGCCTCCGCGCAGATTGAACGCCCCGACGTGATTCACACCGTCGACGAGCCGTATCGCGCCACGGGCGGTATCGCCATTTTGAAGGGCAACCTCTGCCCCGATTACGCGGTCGTCAAGGCGTCGGCGGTAAGCGAGGATATGCTTGTCTATCGCGGCAAGGCTAAATGCTTCGACAGCGAGGAGGCGGCTATCAACGCGATAATGGCGGGCGAAATTCACGACGGCGACGTTGTTGTTGTCCGCTACGAAGGACCCAAGGGCGGTCCCGGTATGCAGGAGATGTTGAATCCCACGGCGGCTATCACGGGCGCGGGCTTGAAAGTCGGCTTGATAACCGACGGGCGTTTCAGCGGAGCCAGTCAAGGCGCGTGCATAGGTCACATTTCGCCCGAAGCCATGGAGGGCGGTCCGATTGCGCTGATTCACGACGGCGACACAATTTTTATCGACATTCCCAATCGCAAGTTGGAGCTTGAAGTCTCGGATAAGGAGCTTGCCGAACGCCGCGCCGCCTGGACGAAGCCCGAACCCAAAATCAAGACGGGTTACCTCGCCCGCTATGCCAAACTTACGACCTCTGCCTCGACGGGTGCCGTATTGAGGAGCTGAGCCGATGTTTTGGGAAGAATCCTTCGGAATGCAGCTGGAGAAATTCTTGCGGGCGGAGCAATTCATATTCCACGCGCCGATGAGCCGCTACACGACGTTTAAAATCGGCGGGGAGGCGGACGTCTTAATCTTCCCGTCGAACGCGGAGGAGGTATCGCGGATATTCAAGCTGGTAGACCTGTTCGATTTGCCTTGCGTGGTGCTGGGCAACGGCTCAAACGTCTTGGTGCGCGACAAGGGAATTCGCGGCGTGGTAGTCAAGTTCACTGAAAAATTTTTCGGCGGCATTCATTGCGAGGGGCAACGGTTGACGGCTTGCGCGGGCGCACAGCTTAAAGACGTGTCGACGTTCGCGGCGGAGCACGGCTTGACGGGCTTGGAATTTGCTTGCGGGATACCCGGCAGTATCGGCGGTGCGATTTTCATGAACGCGGGCGCGTATGACGGCGAAATGAAGAACGTTATCGCCAGCGTTAAGGCGGTCAATCGCAACGGCGAGCAGGTCGAGTTCAGCGGCGCGAGTTTGGATTTGCGCTACAGGCACAGCATATTTCAAGAGAACGCTTGCGCGATTTGCGAGGTCGAAATGATTTTGCAACGCGGGAACGTCGACGACATAAAAAATAAAATGGCGGACTTCACGGCGCGGCGCGAGAGTAAACAGCCGCTTGACCTGCCCAGCGCGGGTTCGACGTTTAAGCGTCCCAAGGGGCACTTCGCAGGCACGCTGATTGACAGGGCGGGCTTAAAGGGCTTGCGCGTCGGCGGGGCTATGGTCTCGGAGAAACACGCGGGCTTTGTGGTGAACACCGGCGGCGCGACGGCTCAAGACGTTTTGAGCCTGATTGAGGAGGTCAAGCAACGCGTCAATGCGGCTCATGGCGTCATGCTCAGCCCCGAAGTCCGCATTATCGGCGAGGAGTGATTTCATGAAAATTCCGCTCGTGTCGGTGATAATCCCCATGTACAACGCGGCGAAGTTCATACCGCAGACGCTGGAGAGTTTGGCTTATCAAACAATGCAAGACTTTGAGGTCGTGGTAGTGGACGACTGCTCCACCGATACCGGCGTCGAGGTCGTAGAGGACTTTGCAAATCGCTTCGGG
>CALFJE010000043.1 GCA_937877545.1 uncultured Selenomonadales bacterium
CGAAAAACTCCGCCGCCAACAGCAAACCCAAGAATAAGCGTTTCTTCGGGCGCAATGCCTCCAATGTGCTCAACATGTCTGTCACCTGCCTAACATAAAAATCAGGAACGCGCCGACGATTGCGGGCAGGTATTCAAAAATATTGGCAAGCCCCGGGCAACAGATTAGCCACAAGCCGTAAAGTGCCGCCGCGACGAAAAACTCCGCCGCCAACAGCAAACCCAAGAATAAGCGTTTCTTCGGGCGCAACGCCTCCAATGTGCTCAACATGTCTGTCACCTGCCTAATCGATTTAATTCTTTGAGCGCGAATTTGATAAGCTGTTCGGTCGAGAGGTCGGGCGACGCATTTTTAAAGACGGCGGAAATTTCGGCGTCGGTGTAGCCCAAAGCCTCCAGAGCCTCCTCCGCCTCGTCTTGCGCGGACGATTGAATCTGCGCGGAGGCTTGCGAGGTCGTCGGCTGAACTTTATCCTTCAGCTCCAAAAGAATGCGCTCCGCCGATTTTTTACCGACGCCCGGCAAACGCGTCAAAGCCTTAACGTCCTGCGCGGAAACGGCGCGAGCAAATTCGTCGGGCGAAATTTTGGAGACGATGGCAAGTGCGGACTTCGCCCCGATGCCCGAAACGTTCAAGAGCAATTCAAACAGGTCGAAGGCGGCGCGGTCGCTCAAGCCGTAAAGATTTATGGCGTTATCGGCAACGGCGGTGTGAATGAAAAATTGCGCCTCGGCGTCAAGCGTAAGATTTTGGCGGGATTGAACGTCGAGGAAAATTTTATAGCCGACGCCGTGCACGTCGAGGATACACGAGTCGGCGAGGAGGAATTTAACTTTGCCGTGTAAGTAAGCAATCATGAGAGAGCCTCAAAATTTCTGTAAGCGGGGGAGTCGGCTTGATAGCCCGCCGCCAACGCGATAGCCAAAGCGTCTGCGGCGTCGTCGGGTTTGGGCGGAGCCGCCAACTTCAACAGCTTTGTAACCATGTAGATAACTTGCTCCTTTTCGGCGTGCCCGTAGCCCGTGACCGCCTGCTTAACCTCGTTGGGCGACAGCTCGATAACGTCAAGATTGGACTGCGCCGCGCACAACAGGACAATGCCGCGAGCTTGCGCGACGGGAATGGCGGTGGTGGCGTTCTTGCCGAAGAAAAGTTTCTCCAAACCCATAATCTGCGGACGATAAGCGGCGATAAGCGCGGCAAGCTCCGTGTGAATCTTGAGCAAACGGTCTTGCATACGGGCATTGGGGCTTGTCGTTATGACGCCGACCGCCAACGGTTTAAGCGCGGGGTGTTCGACAAAGCCGTAGCCGCAAATCGCCGAGCCGGGGTCAATTCCCAAGACAATCATCAGAATTCGTAATTGCCGTAGACGTTTTGAACGTCGTCGTCTTCGTCGAGGGCGTCGAGGAGCTTCTGCATTTTCTGCGCGTCGTTATCGGAAAGGGCGACGGTGGTATCGGGCACCTGAGTAATTTCGGCTGAGGCGGTATCGATGCCCTTTTCGGCGAGGGCGGCTTCAATGGCGTTGAAGTCTTCGGGGGCGGCGGTTATCTCAAAGGCGTCGTCGTCGGCTTGAAAGTCTTCCGCGCCCGCGTCCATGACAATTTCAAGGAGCGCGTCCTCGTCGTCGAAGGTTTCCTTGTCGACGGTGAAGACGGCTTTTTTCTTGAACATCCAGGCGACGCAGCCGTTTTCGCCGAGGTTGCCGCCGTGCTTGCTGAAAATGTGGCGGATATTGGCGGCAGTGCGGTTGCGATTGTCGGTGAGGATGTCAAGCATGAGCGCGGCACCGCCGGGACCGTAGCCTTCATAAGTTATTTCTTCGTAGTTGGAGGTGTCGGAGGTACCCAGCCCCTTTTGAATGGCGCGGTTTATGTTGTCCTTGGTTACGTTGTTTGCCTTAGCCTTGGACAGCGCGAGCTTGAGGCGCATGTTGCCGGTAGGGTCTGCGCCGCCCATTTTGACGGCAATGGTAATTTCGCGGCTAATCTTTGTGGTCATCGCGCCGCGTATGGCGTCGTTGGCACCTTTCTTGCGTTTAATCGTAGCCCATTTGGAATGTCCTGACATTACATATCCTCCTTTGATAAAACAGCGAATTTCAGAGTCGCCGCGTAATTTAGAGCTGTCATGGATGGTGACGCCCCGCGAAGTGAATTTCTTTGCACGAACTTTCGCCGCTGAAAGAAAGTAGTCTGCAACTGCAAAACCTCGGCAAAGTCAGCGGGTTCCGCGTAGTCCACGCTTATTTGAAGGGGGGACAATCAGCCCCCGACGTAGCGATAGACTTCCGACCAGCCGCGATTGTAAGCGGAATAGAAATCAATTTCGCCGCCCTGGTCGCCAGTGGCATAGGAGCCGCCCTTGGGGTTGTTGACGCCGCGAGCCTCAACCGTAAGCCCGTCGCCGATATAAATTGCCACGTGACGTTGAGGGGCGCAGAGAATATCGCCGCGCTTTAAATCGTCGGCAACGTCACTCCAAGCAAATTTTTGCCAACCGCCGCCCGCGCTCAAATCAGCCCAAATCGTATCGGCGTCGCCCGTGTACTGCTTGCCGTAGTAGCGGCTCATGTAGAGCGGATTTTTATGCCACGCGTCGATAATCTTAAAGCCGGCGTGATTGAAGGCGTGATAGACCAGCGAAGCGCAATCGTAATCGGCACCTTCGCGGGAGCCGGTGTAGGGTCGCCAATCGGTGGCGTTTTCTGCGCCTTGAGAGTAGCCGTGGCTTTGGTCGTTGGCAATGTCAATCGCCCATTGAACGGCGTCCTCCACGCTTTGAGCCTGCGCGGAATTCATAAGCAGGAAAGTCGCCACAGCCGCGCAGATTTTTTTAATCATGCTGAATCACCTTGAAGAATTTCTTTTTGCCTTTGCGAATGACGGCGGGCAAATCGTCGGGCGTCAAGGTATAGTCAACGTCGGAAACTTTGGCGTCGTTGAGTGTCAAGCCGTTTTGCGCGATAAGACGACGCCCCTCCGCCTTGGAGTCGATAATTTTGGCGGCAAGCAACACGTCCAACAATTTTTTGCCGACGGCGTCAAGGGCAATGGCTGGGATATTATCGGCGTCCTGCTCGGCGAAGATTTTAAGCGCGGCGATTTGAGCTTGATTGGCGGCGTCCTCGCCGTGCACCAGCTTTGTGACTTCATAAGCCAACGTCTGCTTAGCCTCGTTGATGGCGGCGTCTTCAAGCGAACTCAAACGATTAACCTCGTCCATGGGGATGAAGGTAAGCAGGCTGAGGCAGGTCTTAACGTCGGCGTCGTCGACATTGCGCCAATACTGATAGAAGTCGTAGGGCGAAACCTTATCGGCGTCGAGCCAAAGCGCACCGCCGGCAGTCTTGCCCATTTTGGAGCCGTCGGATTTAAGCAGGAGCTTATTGGTAAGCCCGAAAGCGGGACGCCCTGTCTTGCGCCGCGTAAGTTCAACGCCCGCGATAATGTTAGACCATTGGTCGTCGCCGCCGCATTGCAAGATACAATCGTAATCGCCGTTGAGCTTGTAAAAATCGTAAGCCTGCATAACCATGTAGTTGAACTCCAGGAAGGTCAAGCCCTTATCCCAGCGTTGCTTATAGCATTCGGCGGCAAGCATACGATTAACGGTGAAGTGTGCGCCGACTTCGCGGAGCAGGTCGATATAGCCGAGCTTGCGGAGCCAGTCGCCGTTGTTTACCATGAGAGCTTTGCCGTCGCTGAAGTCGATAAATCGGGCGATTTGCTTTTTGAATTGTTCGCAGTTGTGATGAATAATTTCGTCGGTCATGACTTTGCGGAGGTCGGAACGCCCTGAAGGGTCGCCGATGGTGCCGGTGCCGCCGCCAACGAGCGCGATTGGACGATGCCCGGCGCGTTGGAGGTGAGCCATAACCATTAGGGCGATAAAGTGCCCCGCGTGCAAGCTGTCGGCGGTGGGGTCGAAGCCGATATAAAAAGTAACTTGTTGGGAGCCGAGCAAGCGGCGCACTTCGTCGGGGTCGGTGCATTGGGCGATAAAGCCGCGTTCGGTCAAGGTGTCGAATACATTTTCCATTAAGATTAAGCCTCCTTCGGGGCGCATTGTATCAAAAAATACAATGGGGGGCAAATGCCGTTTCCACGCGGAGGATTTTTTTTGTGAGGTTGCAGGAATATTTAAAATTGGCGGCGAATCGCCCTTTGGGTTGCGGGGCGATAGAGTTCCCTCCCCTCCCCGCCCTCCGGGGCAATGTTATCAAAGGAGTGAATGCTTTGGCTTTATTCTCTGCAGACAGCAAACGCCTGCTCCGTCGCATTGATTTTACGCTACTGTTGGCGGCGACGGCGATAGTCATATACGGCTTGGTTATCATATCGAGCGCGACACACATCAACACGCCCGGCGAGGAGCGATTTTGGTTCGTGCAAAGGCAAGGTATCTTCGCGGTCGTGAATGCGATACTGGCAATCCTGTGCATGAACTTCGATTATCGGGGGCTGTCGCAACACGGACGCAAACTCTACCTGTTCAACTTGATAATGTTGGTGGCGGTTATGCTGTTCGGACACGCGGCATTGGGAGCGCAACGCTGGATACAAATCGGACCGATAAGCCTGCAACCGTCGGAGTTCTCGAAACTAATCATGATAATCTGCATGGCGTCGGTATTGGAGGAGCGCATGGGGCGGCTTAACACGTTGCAAGACCTGTTGCCAATCGCGGTGTACGTGGGCTTGCCGTTCCTGTTGGTGCTCAAGCAGCCCGACCTGGGCACGTCGCTGGTATTCATGGCAATATTCTTCGGCATGGTGATAGCGTGCGGAATGCCCTGGCGGATATTGACGCTGATAATCTGCGCGGGAGTGGCGGCGTTGCCGGTGCTGTGGCAATTCCTCAAGGACTATCAGAAAATGCGAATAATGGTATTCCTCGACCCGAACGTCGACCCGTTGGGGAGCGGTTATCACATAATCCAATCGAAAATCGCAATCGGATCGGGAATGCTCTTCGGCAAGGGCTTATTCGAGGGCACGCAGAGCCAACTGAACTTCCTGCCCGAAAATCACACTGACTTTATCTTTGCGGTGGTCGGCGAGGAGTTGGGCTTTGTGGGCGCGGTGGTACTGTTGCTGTTGTATTTAATCGTGTTGTGGCGCGGGATACAAATCGCCAAGGACGCGGCGGACGTATTCGGGCGGCTGTTGGCGGTAGGGATAACGTCGATGTTGGCGTTCCATGTGCTTGTAAACGTGGGCATGACGACGGGGATAATGCCCGTGACGGGAATACCGTTGCCGCTTATGAGCTACGGAATCAGCTCGTTGACGACGAACATCTTGGCGATAGCAATCTTGCTGAACATACACTTGCATAAACAAAAATTTATTTGGTGAGCGACAATGAAACTTTTTGAACTGACAAAGCCTGCGCGGTACACGGGCGGCGAATTCGGCAGCATAGTCAAAGACTTCGATAAGACGGCGTGCCGAGTGGTCTTGGGCTTGCCCGACGTGTACGAGGTGGGCATGAGCAATTTGGGCTTGGCGATACTGTACGCGGTGCTGAATCGGCGAGCGGATACTTTGTGCGAACGGGTCTACGCGCCGTGGATTGACGCCGAGGCAACCTTGACGCCGCTTTGTGCTTTGGAGTCCAAACGCCCGCTTAAAGACTTCGACATCGTGGGTTTTTCATTGCCCTACGAAATGATTTATACCAACGTGCTGAACATGCTGAGCCTTGCGCAGATAAGCTTGCGAGCCGCCGACCGCGCAGAGTCCGAGCCGTTTGTAATCGGCGGCGGCGCGTGCGTCTATAACGTGGAGCCGGTGGCTGAGTTCTTCGACTTCTTTATCGTAGGCGAGGCTGAGGAGGTCTTCGGCGAGGTCGTCGAGACGTTCAAGGCTTGGAAGGTGTCGGGCAAAGCTGGCGGGCGACGCGGATTTTTACGGCGGTTGCTGAGCGTGCAGGGAATTTACGTGCCGAGCTTTTACGAGCCGCTGTATTCTGGCGAAAAATTCATCGGGCTTAAGACATTGGACGAGGCTCCGCGCAGGGTCTTAAAGCGCGTAGTCAAAGACTTCGACGCGGCGACGGCTGTCGAGAAGCCCGTGGTGCCGTTTATGGGCATAGTGCACGATCGGGCGATGTTGGAGCTGTTCCGAGGGTGCAGTCGCGGCTGCCGATTCTGTCAAGCGGGCATGACGTATCGACCCGTGAGGGAGCGTCGAGCCGATACTTTACGGCGGCAAGCGCGTCGCCTAATCGATTCGAGCGGCTGGGACGAAATATCCTTAACGTCGCTGAGTTCGGCGGATTATTCGTGCTTGGGCAGATTGATTGACGACTTGCAGGAAGACTTTCGCGGCGAGCGGGTAAGCATGTCGTTGCCGAGCCTGCGCGTCGACAGCTTTTCAATCGACTTGGCGGAGCGCGTGCAAGCTGTTCGCAAAAGCGGCTTGACGTTCGCGCCCGAAGCCGGAACTCAACGCCTGCGCGACGTGATAAACAAAAACGTCACCGAGCAAAACTTACTGGAGGCTTGCGCGGCGGCGTTCGCCAAAGGTTGGAAATCGGTAAAGCTGTACTTCATGCTGGGCTTGCCGACGGAAACCGACGAGGACATCGCGGGCATAGCCGACTTGGCAAAAAAAGTGGCGGCACTTAAGCGCGGCGTCAAAGTCACGGTGAGCGTGAGCTGTTTCGTTCCGAAGCCGTGGACGCCGTTTCAATGGGTGGAGCAAATCTCGGCGACGGAATTCCGCAGGCGACAGGACTTGCTGAAAACTTTGCTGACGGAACGGGCGATAAGCTACAACTGGCACAACGCGGAGCTGTCGGTATTGGAGGGAGCCTTGGCACGCGGCGACAGGCGTTTAAGCAAAGTCATCGAGGCGGCTTGGCGTAACGGCGCGAAGTTTGACGGCTGGTCGGATTTGTTTAAGCCCGACGTTTGGGCTGAGGCGTTTAAGGCTTGCGGGCTGAGCGCGGAGTATTACAGCGAACGGGAGCGCGATTTGTGGGAGCCGTTGCCGTGGGAGCACGTATCGCCGGGCGTCGACAAAAGCTATCTGCTTGCCGAGTGGGAAAAGTCTCAATCGGCAGCGACGACTGCGGATTGTCGGCGCGGACATTGCACGGGTTGCGGAGTCTGCATGAACTTGGGCGCGAGCGTCGTCGACTTTGCAAAGGAAAAGTTATCGCCGCCCGAAATTGTGACAGGCAAGCCGCAAATGCCGAATCCGACGCGCTATCGGGCGCAGATACGCAAGGGCGCACAGTTGGCGGTGCTGAGCCACTTAGACTATATGAACATGTTCATGCGGGCGTTGTTGCGAGCAAAATTGCCGGCGTCGTGGAGCGCGGGCTTTAATCCGCACATGAAAGTTTCCTTCGCGAGCGCGTTGGCAGTCGGAGTAACGAGCGATTGCGAATACGCGGACTTTGAGCTGGAGGCGGCAATATCCGAGTATGAGGTTGCGCGGCGATTGAACTTGCAACTGCCCAAAGGCGCGGAGATAGTGCGGCTTAAAAAGTTGCGCCCGAAAGCGGAGGCGGCAATGACTTTGGCGGATTTGTCGCGCTGGGAGGTGCGCTTGCCCTTCGACGAAAAACTTTTGGAGTCCGCGCAGATTGCGGCAAGGGAATTCAACGCGGCGACGGAATTGCGATTCGAGCGGGTGACGCCAAAGAAACGTCGGGAGCTTGAGGCAAAAAAATATATCGCCGAGCCGGTGACGTTGCAGTTGGCGGCGGGCGAATTATTGATAAGATTCGGCGTGCGGATATTCCCCGACGGGAGCTTGAAGCCGAGCGAAGTGTTGAGTTTATTGGTCGAGCGATTTGACTTGCCCGCAGACGTGACGACCGCGCAGATAAATCGCGTGGCATTGCTGAGCGGCGGCAAGAATCTATTGGACGTGTGACATAAAAAGCCGGCAGAGATGTCGGCTTTTTTAATAGTCGAAGGTAGTTGAAACCCGGCGCACATGGACGTGCGCCGCCGGCAACAGAAACATGGATGTTTCTTTGCCGGTCAAACGCCCCTGCGAGGCGACTTTTCTTTGCAACTTTCTTTTGGTCGCTCAAAAGAAAGTTGATCCTAAACGTAAGAGATTCTTTGAAACCTTTCTTGCGCGACGGGAAGAAAGGTTACCTACGGCAATTCGGGCAGGTTGCGGGCTACGGCTGAATTGTGGATGATTTCCTCTACCCGCTGGTCGAATACCATTTCCTGCTTGTGAAGGCTGGCCGCCGTGTCCAAAGCCGCCGCGCTGTTTTCCGTTATCCCGCGTATGTAAAACTTCCACGCCATAATCGTGATTCGCGTCGATTCCTGCCGCAAGCCCGCCAAAAATTGTGCGCCCTGCGGTATCGGAATTTGGTCAAGCTCCGCCTGCCGCGCCTCCAAGGTCGGGATTATCGTGTCGGTTATGTAGCCCGAAGCCTCCGTCCGCTGATTCGCCGTCATTATTCCGTAGGGTGACCGTTGCAACGTGATAAAGATGTCCTGCTCCTCCTCGAACGAACGATTGTACCGATAAACTATATCCGCCGTGTCGTCAATGTATTGCGCCAAATTCTGACGCAGAATCGGCGACGCCGCGTCCAGATACTCTCGATAGTTGTCGACGCTGACGACCTTCCAATCGCTCCCGCCCAAATTGAACGTGAAACCGGGGAATTTTATCGTCCGCTCGAAAATCTCAAACTCAAAGGCTCCGACGTTAATGCTTTCGTTATCCGCGTCGCGCAACGTGACCCGAAGCTCGAAAGGCATTTGCGTATAGTCCTCTACTATGCTGAAAGTCGCCGTCGCCTCCGCGCCCAAATGCTCCACGCCCTCCAACTCTATCAGCGACGTGTGCCGTATCAGCGAACGATCCAGCAGTAAATCATAGTCAACGCCCAACTGCCGCCCCTTGAGGATGTCGTCGGGCAATGTCCACTCCTGCGTGTCCAAATACGTATTCAAAACTTTAACCGCGCCTTGACACATCTGCCGCCGTATCAACACGTAGAAATTCTCGAACAAGCTCCGCTCGCGCTCGGACAGTTGCGTGTCGTACTTGAACAAGTCGCTCGTCAAATCGTCGTAGGCTTGCAACGTGACCGAATTTAAATCGACGTGGCGGCGGAAAGTTTTGGCGTCGCCCGCCTTGTAAGCCGTAACCAACTCGCGCATGGCGTATTCGGGCGTCTTGGTGTAGACCGTGAAGTACAGGAACGTAAACGTCAACACCGTAACTATCATGAACAATATAAACAGCCGCTCCTGTTGCCGACGGCGGCGACGCGCCTCCAATCGTTTTCGCCAAGTGTAATCGTCCATGTTTAACCTCTGAAAATTTTGCGCAAAGCGATAATCTCGTCGTAATCGGCGTTATCGGTATGGAGCGGCGTCACCGATACAAAGCCGCGATTAACCGCGTGAATGTCGGTGCCCTCGCTTGAGTCGCGGTCGAAAATGGTGCCGCCGATTCGGAAATAAGCTCTGCCCGCCTCGTCGGTGCGGCTCGCGAACGCGTTGATATAATCCCTGTGTCCCAGCCGCGCACTCGCGAATTCAGCCTTACCTGCGCGGAATTTTTTGGGGAAGTTGAGATTATGCAGGAAAGCCTCCGCCTTGACGGCAAGGATTTTCTCCAGGTAATCGGCAACAGCTTCGGCGGCGGTATCGAAGGGAATTTCGGAGTCCTTATCCCGCGACACGGCAAGCGAGGGTATGTCGTGAAGGAAACCCTCCAGAGCCGCGCCGACGGTGCCCGAATACAAAACATCGGTGGCAAGGTTCGCGCCGTCGTTGATACCGCTAATCAGCGCGTCGAAGGCGGGCGGATTCATGCCCTCCAAGTAAATCTTGACGCAATCGGTGGGGGTGCCGTCGAAAGTCCACGCCTCGAAGTCGGGAGTGTCGAAGCGGCGATATTCAATTTCGCGCAGGACGCTGAGCGCGTGAGCCATGCCGTTCTGTTGCTTGAGCGGGGCGGCGATTTTAACCTCGTGGCGACGATTTTTAAGCGCGTGAGCCAATGCCCAAAGACCCGCGCCGTTAATGCCGTCGTCGTTCGTAAGTAAAATGTTCAATTTATCACCTCAATGAAACTTGCCGTCGTCCGTCAAAAATGCTACACTGCCGAAAAATTTTGAGGAGGCGGCGTTGTTATGAAAAAATTTTTATCAATGGTTGCAATGGGTTTGCTGATTGGCAATGCGGCGCACGCGGAGACTTTGGAAGAGGAAAAGCCATTGTTCGAGGACGCCAACGAAATTCAGCTGGAATATTTGGAGGGGCGACGTTTCAGTCAACGCAACGTGAACAATTACAACGTGCACTTTTTTGAAAAGGTGACGGATAACGGCTTGATGAGCTATTGGCGCGGCTTGACGTTCACGCGGGCTTTGGGCTACACGAATCCGCGCAAGGACGGCGGCGTTCACCACGACAGCGAGGGCGCGGGTATCGGTCCGGCGTTCATGCTCCGCTGGGATAAAGAGGCGTCGGGGAAGTTGCACGCGTCGATAGACTTCACGGGCAGTTTCATGCTGTACAACAAGGCGCACCCCTACGACGGACGCGCTTACGGTTTTCTGTGGCGAATCGGTCCGCGTTTGACGTGGCACTTCCGCAAAGAGGATTCAATCAGCTTGGGCTATTCAATCAGCCATTTTTCAAACGGGTTGCGCAGTCACAATCCCGGCTACAACACGCTGGGCTTTTCGGTCGGCTACACGCACAGCTGGTAAGCCTCGCGTATATTTAGAGCCGTCGCAATTCGTCCCCAAGTTGAAGAGAACCGCAACCCGGCCGCCAAGGACGGCGGCCGCCGGCAACAGAAACATGGATGTTTC
>CALFJE010000044.1 GCA_937877545.1 uncultured Selenomonadales bacterium
AGCAGGGGACTGAAAATCCCCGTGTCCGTGGTTCGATTCCGCGCTGAGGCACCATTTCGATTTTAAGAGTAAATCTTTGCGCCGACTTAGCTCAATTGGCAGAGCAACTGATTTGTAATCAGTAGGTTGTAGGTTCAAGTCCTATAGTCGGCTCCATGCGGGTGTAGCTCAATGGTAGAGCTCCAGCCTTCCAAGCTGATCACGTGGGTTCGATTCCCATCACCCGCTCCACTCGCCGGGGTGGCGGAACTGGCAGACGCACGGGACTTAAAATCCTGCGAGTGTAAAAGCTCGTACCGGTTCGATTCCGGTCCTCGGCATGTGCGGCAGTGGCGGAATGGCAGACGCGCCAGCTTCAGGCGCTGGTGGGGGCGACCCCGTGGAGGTTCAAGTCCTCTCTGCCGCACCAATTCAAAATTAAATATGCGGTCGTGGCGGAATAGGCAGACGCGCTGCTTTGAGGGGGCAGTCCTCATTCGGGGGTATGAGTTCAAGTCTCATCGACCGCACCAACAACTTAAAATGCGGTTGTGGTGGAACTGGCAGACACGCTACTTTGAGGGGGTAGTGCTCGCAAGGGCGTATGAGTTCAAGTCTCGTCAACCGCACCATATCGAAAACTCAAGTGTCGTCGAAAGGCGGCACTTTTGCTTTGCAAAAAAATATGTCCTCGTCGGTTGCGAAACGGCATCGAAATTATAGGCTCGCGGGACTTGCAAGCCATTCATGCGGCTTACGAAGTCCTAATCACCAATGACGCCTTCGACGATTCGCTGACCAAAATGCACGTCGCCTTTAAACGCGTGTTCGGGTCGGGCGAATTTTTTAATTTATGGCAGAATCTTTATCGGCTGTCGTTGAGAGGAATGAATCTCGGCGGAGGCGGCAACGTCTTCACGAGCGGCGAATTCGCTATCTTGAATATCCTGCGCGATAATATCGGCGTCCGTAATGAGCCCGTCCTGTTCGACGTCGGTGCCAATGTCGGCAACTATATCGCCCTGCTCATGAACGTTTTCCCGAACGCGCAGATTCATTCGTTCGAGCCTGCCAAGGAGACGTTCGCCAATCTGCAAAAAAATACTGCGCCGCGCCTTACCCATTATGCGGGCGAGGTTCGGCTTAACAACTTCGGCTTGAGTGATTCGCCGTCGGAGGCTACGTTGCATTACGATCGCGAAAATTCCGGTTTGGCGAGCTTGTATGACCGTCAGCTTGATTATTTCGGCATAGACTATTCCAAGTCGGAAACCGTTCAGCTGTTCACGCCGGATAATTACTGCGCGGAAAATAATATTGACCACATAGACTTCTTGAAAATGGACGTGGAGGGGCATGAAATTCGGCGGCTTTAATCTCGACTCGCGCACATACGTCAGAGACTTTTGGAACTTATTGAACGCGAATTTCAAGATGTTTTACATGTTGACTGATTCGTTGCGGGAAATCCAAAATTATCAAGAGACGCTCGAAGTCTTCACGACGACGAATTTTTTCTTCCATAAACGTAACGTATCGGAGGGTATTTAATAAACATTGCTTCTTATATCCCGCGATACTGCATAAAAAAATTGCCCCCGTCCACACGACAGGGGCTTTCGTATTTTACGGCGGAGTTCAATATTCGCCCGCGACCTCGATAAAGCCAAATGTATCCTCGACTTCGCCGACGTGCAAGCCCTCAATGAAGTCGTACATCTTCTGCGCGAAGGCTCCAATCTTGCCGTCGCCGATAACGTAATCCTTGCCCTTGTAGCGCAAAACTCCGACGGGCGAAATTACCGCCGCCGTGCCGCTGCCAAAGACTTCCTCAAGCCGCCCGTCTTCGTGAGCCGCGATTATCTCGTCTATCGATATGCGACGCTCAACCACCGGCATTCCCCACGATTTGGCGATTTGATTCACCGTGCGCCGCGTGATGCCGTCCAATATCGACGTCTGAATCTGCGGCGAAGGCGATACTATCTCGCCCGCGATTTTGAACAGGATATTCATTGAGCCGACTTCCTCGATATACTTGCGCTCCACGCCGTCGAGCCAAAGCACTTGGTCAAAGCCTATATCGTGTGCCACCAAGCCCGCATGTAAGCTCGCCGCATAATTGGCAGGGGTCTTAGCCGCACCCAAGCCGCCGCGCACCGCTCGGACGTATTTGTCCTCAACCATAATTTTGACGGGCGCGAAACCGTGAGCATAGTACGCCGCCACCGGCGACAGGATTATCATGAACTTGTACTTTTTGCTGACGCTGACGCCCAAAACCTCGTCGGTCGCGAACACAAACGGGCGTATGTACAGGCTTTGCCCCTTTTCCGTCGGTATCCAGTCCTTTTCGATGTCGATTAGCTTCAACAAGCCCGCGTGTATCACGTCGAACGGCAATTCGGGGATGTCAAGAATCTGCGCGGAACGATTGAGGCGTTTAAGATGGTCGGTGGCGCGGAAGACGACAGCCTTGTTGCCCTGACGATAAGCCTTAAGCCCCTCGAATATCGCCTGCCCGTAATGGAGCGTCGCGTTGGCGGGGTCAATCGAAATCTTTTCGTGCGGAACAATCCTCGCGTCGTGCCAACCCTGCGCGGAGTCGTAGTCCATGACGAACATATAATCGCTAAAGTGCGTGCCGAAGCCGATTTTGGAAACGTAGGGCTTAGCCTTGAGCGTCGCCGCCTCGACAAATTTAATCTCTGCCATTAAGGTCATCTCCTTTGGAATTTGGAAAGTATTTTAGTTTCGACGCCCGCCGCTGTCAATAAAAAAATCCCCCGCAATCTGCGCGGAGGACTTTTTTTACCGCTGATTGAGCTTCATTAAGTTGCCGCCGACAATCGTCGCCACAGCCCGTCCCTTCAGCTCGCGCCCGATAAACGGCGAATGGCTCCCTTTGGTGTAGAAATTCTTGGCGTCAACCGTCCACACGAGGTCGGGGTCGATAATCGTAATGTCGGCGGGCGCGTCTATCGATAACGTACCGGCGTCCAGCCCGAAAATCCGCGCAGGTTCCGCCGTCATCTTGGAGATAAGCGTCTTCAAGTCAATCTTGCCCTTATGATAAAGCTCCGTGAACAAAACGCCGACGCTCGTCTCCAAACCTGGGAAACCGCTCGGCGCGTAGATGTATTCGCGATCCTTTTCTTCGGGTGCGTGCGGTGAGTGGTCGGTTACTATCATGTCAATCGTACCGTCAAGCAAGCCCGCCAACAGAGCGTCGCAATCGGCTTTCGTGCGGAGCGGCGGGTTAATCTTCGTCGAGGCGTCGGTCGGATTAACCAAATCCTCCGTCATGGTCAAATGCTGAGGCGTAACCTCCGCCGTAATTTTAATGCCAAGCTCCTTAGCGTAGCGCACAATATCAACCGAACGCGCCGAGCTGATATGCGCAATGTGCACGCGCCCGCCCGTGTACTCGGCAAGCAAAGCGTCACGCGAAACCGCAATGTCCTCCGCGACCGTCGGGCGTCCCTTCAAGCCCAAAAGCGCACTGCGTTTGCCCTCGTTCATGACGCCGCCCTCAACCAGAGTAGTTTCCTCCTCATGGCAGATGATAACTTTGCCGGTGTCGTGCAGATAATCCAGTGCGTTGAGAAAAATTTTGGCGTTGTCGTCAAAGTGCCCGTCGTCAGAAAAGGCAACCGCGCCCGCGTCAATCATGTCGCGCAACTCGGCAAGCTCCTGCCCTTTTTGCCCTTTGGTGACCGCGCCGATAATCTTGACGTTGACGATACCGACCTCCTCGGCACGGTGAATCATGGCGCGAACCAAAGCCGCATTGTCGACTACGGGCGAAGTGTTCGGCATCGTCGCGACCGTGGTGAAGCCGCCCGCTGCCGCCGCTTTGGAGCCGCTGATAAAGTCTTCCTTAGCCTCTTGCCCCGGCTCGCGCAGGTGCACATGCATATCGATTAAGCCCGGCACAACCAGCTTGCCCGCCGCGTTGTACTCGTATTGCGCCGAAAAACTTATATTCGGTCTGACCGCCGCTATCCGCCCGTCAACTATCAGCACGTCCGCTATATCGTCAAAGTCGTTGGCAGGGTCGACGACGCGCCCGCCGCGAATCAGCATTACCTCCGAAATGTTTGACTCCATGCGCCGACGGATTTGCCACGTTTGATTGTTCATTTCGTCCCTCCGTTCAATGTCAAGTCAAGCAACGCCATGCGAACCGCCACGCCGTTTTGAACTTGCTCCTGTATCGCCGAGCGTGCGCAATACGTGACCTCCGAGGAAATTTCCAAGCCTTTATTCTGCGGTCCGGGGTGCAGGATTAACACGTCGTCGTTAGCCAACCTTAAGCGTTCCTCGTTTATGCCGAACACACGCGCATATTCCCGCGTCGATGGAAAAAGCCCCGCCTGTTGCCGCTCAAGTTGGATTCGCAGGACGTTTATAACGTCGGCATGTCTTATCGCCTCGTCAACGTCCTCATGAACCGTCACGCCCTCGAACTCAAAGAATCGCGGCAGGAGCGTCCTCGGTCCGGCAAGGTGAACTTCCATTCCCATTTTGGTCATGGCGTACACGTCGGAACGCGCAACGCGGCTGTGCAACACGTCACCGATTATCGCGACCTTCAGCTCGGCGAGGCGTCCCTTATGTTGCTCAATCGTGAACAGGTCCAGTATCGCTTGCGAGGGGTGCGCGTGTGCTCCGTCGCCGGCGTTGATTATCACGGGCTTGACGACTTGCGTCGCGTAATCCGCCGCGCCCTCCGCCTTGTGACGCATTACTATCGCGTCGACGCCCATCGCCTCAATCGTGCGGAGCGTATCGCGCAGGCTTTCACCCTTGACGATTGAACTGGTGCCGCCGGTTATGCTTACCACGTCCGCGCCCAGATATTTGCCCGCCAGCTCAAACGACGTGCGCGTCCGCGTAGACGGCTCGAAGAAAAGATTCACTATCGCCTTGCCGCGCAGATTGGGCAACTTCTTATCGCCGCCGCGTATGATCTGCTTCATCTTGCGAGCCGCACTCAGGACGGCGCGAATTTCCTCCGCCGTAAAATTTTCCATTGCCGTAACGCTTTTGCCCAACAAATTCACAACCCCCCGTCACTTATTGATTAGAATGCCGCCGATAATCAGCATGAGCGCGGGAATCACGGCGGGCGACAGTTCCTCGCCGAACGCGAACGTCGAGATGAATATCGCCAATATCGGCACCAGATACGCCAGGTTAGCCGTCCGCGCCGTGTTCGACGTTTTCTCCAATGCCAATGCCCACGTCAAGTAGGCGACCGCGTTTATCAGGATGCCCAGCCACAGCAGCCCGGAGATTTGCCACGCGCCGGGCAACAGCCACGCCTCAAAAAAATAGCCCGAAGCCGCCGCGCAGATTGCCGTCGTCGCCCAGATTATCATCATCGTTAATTTTTGGTCGAGCCGCCGCCGTTTGTTCAGCACCGAAAATAAGCCGTAACACGCCGCCGCAACCACGCAACTCAACGCGCCCAAAATTTTATCCGCCGATAAAGTATCCTCAATTCCGCCGAACATTACAAGCACAATCCCGACGAACGACATCCCGACCGCCAAAAGTTTCCGCGCAGTAAGCGGCTCGCCGAGAATCGGGCAGGAAAATAAAATTATCATGAGCGGCCACAGATAATTTAGTATGCACGCCTCCTGCGAAGTCATTCGCGCCAAACCGTAGTATAAAAACGCCGAATACAGGAACAGCCCCAAAAAGCCCAGCCCCGCCATTGTCAGGACGACCTGCGCGGGCATGACGGCGAAATTTTTCAACGCGCCCGTCCGCCAATTCAACGCCAGTAAAAATAAAAACGCGAACAGACTGCTAAGAGCCAACGTCTCGAAGGCGGGCAGGGCGTTCAATAAATCTTTGGTAAGGGCGGGCATTGCTCCCCATAAAATTATCGTGACCGCCGCATAAAAGTTACTGTTCACGGCAACGCGGCAATGTAGTCAACGGGCCAGAAAATCAGCGCGGCTTTGCCCTTGACCAAATCCAACGGCACGAAGCCCACGTCGGGGAAACGCGAATCCAAAGAATTGCGCCGATTGTCACCGCAGACAAAAAGCGTCCCTTCGGGCACAGTCGCTTTGGGGTATTCGGTGCGCGTCTTTTCGGAGATGTAATCTTCATTGACAAGCGCGTCGTTCACGTAAACCCGCCCGTCTTTAATCTCAATGGTGTCGCCGCCGACGGCTATCACGCGCTTGATAAAATCGCGGCTGTGGTCACGCGGATAGCGGAAGATTATAACCTCGCCCTTGAGCGGGTCGCGCCAATGGTAAATGAATTTGTTCACAACAAGCCGCTCGCCGTCCTGCAGAGTCGGTTGCATACTCGGTCCGTCCACGACGTAAAGCTCCACGATGAAGTACCGAATCAGCAACGCCACCACTACCGCCGACGTGATTGATATTATCCAACTTCTTACCTCGTGACTGATGATTGAACTCATATAAAATTCTCCTCGCGATTTTTCTGTTGATAAGTTTGAAATTTTATTCTGCCCGTGCCGTCAATTTCCTGCCGAAAATGCCGATAAAAAAAGCACGCCCCGTTTCAGCCGTGCTCGCCCGTTTGCTCCTCTATGTAGTCTCGCAAATCCTCCGCAGAAATTTTATCCTTAGCCTCGGCGGGCGTCGCTGTCAATTCGCGGGCACGTCGACTGCGGTAACCTGCGCGGAGTCTTTCAATCGTTCAAGCGTCGACAATTCGTCGGCACTGCAGATAAAGCAAATTTCCAACTCGTCAGCCGCCGTCTCCGCAGCGAACCACGACCAATAATCCGCAAAATTCTCCGCAGGATAAAATTCATCGCCGTGCGGCTTTACTCTTAAACATTTCAATCGCCCGCTCGATCTCGAATTTAAGCCGCTCAATTTTCGCCTCATAAGTCAGCGTGTCCGCTATTATCGAATCCAAAATCTCTTTGGTGTCAAATTTTTTGTTCATGAAAGCCTCCGCCTATAAATCTTCGGGCAACGTTATATCCATGCGCCGCTCCAAACCGTCCGTCAACTCCATCATGCCCAATACGGCGCAGCGGTCGCGATTTTCGGCAAGCTTCTTGCGGTCAATCTTATCGTCGGGGATTTGCGCCTTCAAATACGCGTAATAATCCTCGAATGTTTCAAAGTCCTCTTGACGTTTCCAATCCTCGTGTTCCTGCGCCTCCTCCACGCGATAGCCGACCTCCTCGGCTTTGTCGTGCTCCTCGATTATCCCCAACTTCCTGGCAAGATATTCAATCGCCTTTATCGTGAAATGAATAATCACGCGCTCAAGAACCGGGTCCAAAATCGAACCGAGCGGCAACGTTGTAACCGGCTCGATAAAATTCGCCGCCTTAGTCGCCAAACTCCCGACAAGACCAATCGCACTGACGCTCATTGAAATTTGGTCGTCGGCGATAATTTTATCAAGCACGCCGCGCAGAGTATTTTCACGGTCGTCGTTCGCCTCCGAATAGGCATTGGCATAAATGTAGGCAGTGACCAAATCCGCGCCGAATTTTTTAGCCGCCCGCCGAATTTCGGAAGGCTCCACTTCCTTGCGCTCCGACGAAACTTTTTCCGCCACTTGCAATTGAATCGCCTTAGTCCACTCTTGCGAAAACATAATCGCCCGACCCGGCGACAGATTCGACAGGAAAGATTTTTGCTCGTCGCTGAGTGCCATTGTGTTGCCGACCGCGTCTTTGTCGTCCTGCGCGAACAACTTATGAATTATTTTCGTGTTGGTATACTTCAAGTATCGGTAAAAACTTCGACGCACTGTTTCTTGTTAAGATTGTCGCCGGGCACGTAGCGGCTCAAAAGTCGATGCGCCTCCTCGACATAAGTTCCAAAAAATTTATCGAACGCGCCGTGTTAAACATTTGCCCCTTCGCACCGACCATTAAGCCTTCAAGCCGCGCATTTATCAACCGAGATAATCATTTTTCAAGCGTTCGTCGAAGCCCTGTTCCTGCTTAATTTCCTTTGTCACCTTAATGAAGTCGGAAAGCGTCGGGAAAGCATAAACGCCGTCGGCAAAAGGGTTGCCGCCTCCAAAATTTGCGGAATTGCCGCCTCCATTGCGAACGAAGCCTCAAACGTCGCCTTTAGCATATCTGCGCGGGCTGAAATTTTTTCGTTTTGGAAAAGTTCAAACGGATTGAGGAAGAACGGCGCAACGTCGGGCAGTCCGGGCGTAAATGCCTCGCTCCACCCCGCTAATATGTTTTGACACGTCGTAGTTTTGCAGCTGCCCGTCACGCCCGATATAAACGCGTGCTTGTCGAAGTCGCACTTATCAAGGCGGACGGCGATATTTTTCTTGACCTCGCCGTTCTGCACCAAATGCCCCAGCTCAAGCGCGTACTCGTTGGGCACGGGCTCCACGTTCAAGCCGAATTCAACCTCCTCGCGCAGTCGCAACCCGATAACTTCCTTTTGCGGAAGCCCCGCCAATAAGACAAATCTCGCCGCTCGTGACGCGATAAGCCCGCCGCATAAAAATTCGCCTCGGAGCCGCGCAGGGCACAGGGGATTTGCAAAATCTTCAGCGCGTGAACGCAATCGCCGTCGTCGGTGTCGTCAGTCAAATCATTAAAAAACAACGCCGCCTTATTGCCCGCCGTGCCCGTGATCCAAACGGGGCATCAAAACCTTATCGATATAATTCAGCCAATCGACCGCAGCTTTGGATTCGGTCTCAATCTGCGCGTTGACGGAATAAGTCTCGCTCTCGGTGACCGAACTCGCCCGCGTCAAGTAATTGCTGTTGCCGCTGCCTCTGCCGGCGGATTCGGTGTGCTGAACGGAATCGCCCGCCTGTTTGGCGTAGGAAAAATGCTCGTCGGTGGCGGCGGCGGTGTAAGGCGTGGCTATAACCGCGAAGCCGAACTTGTCGCCCTGCATTACGTCAATCAAGCGGTCGGCTCCCTGAAAGTTTTCGTTTTTCTCATCGACGCTCGGCACGCCTCCAACAGCCCGAAGCTCGCCGCATTCTGCAACTTGTCGAGGATAAGTCTGCGTTCGTCGCGCTTGACCTCAACAATCTTGGAGCCGCGAAAGTTGCTCTTCATGATTGGCGTAAGAAATCCTGCTCCAAATCGTGGACGCTGAACGGCATTTTGTGATTCGGATAGGATTTGTCACGAGCCGCCCCAAAATAAAATTTGACGCCCGCCGCGTCGCCCGGTATCAGATAAATGAAACTTATGCCCTCCATTCCGCGCAGAGTCCCCAAAATATTTTCCAAACAGCGATTCGCCCTATTGTTTAAGTAGCTCAAGACCTCGCGCCCGCGCTCCAATTTCGCCTCAAAATTCGATTTCGTGTTCATGCCGCGAACTTCTTACAAAGCTTGACGGTAAATCTTCCCGTGAAATTCGCCCTGAAAATCTTCCCTGCGTCCGACCGCGTACTCAATCTCGCTCGGCGAAACTTTTTTGATATAGACGCCGTAATGGTCGTCGTCGTCAAGCAGGCAGTGAATCATTGAAACCTGCGCGGCTGACATGGTGCCTTGCAAGGCGCGGGGTGCATTGGTGTAGTAAAGTTCAAACTCGGGCTCGTCGGCAACGGTAAAGTAAGTCCATTCGCCGTATCCCACGCGCCGCCCGATTCGCACGGTAAAAGTATTGCCGTCGTCGCCCTCGTCGCCCAAAAAGTACGGGAAAATCATTTCGTCGTTGGCGTCGACATTGCCGTTGATAATCTTAACGTCCTTGCCGCCGCGCCGACACCTCAGCAAGCCGAACGCAACGCCCGTTTTGCCCGTGCGCTGTTTATCCAAGACCATCGCAACTTGTTCCTGCTGTTCGAGCTTATCCTCGACTTATTTTCCGCACGAACGGCGAACGACACGAATTGCCCGCCAAAAATATATGTATCGGATAAACTTCCCGACCTTTAAACGCGCTGTATAACGATTGGAAAAAGTTCACGACGCCCTCGCGGATTCGCGCCTCTATCAGAGCGTTCAGCCGCTCAAGCGATATTTCCAACTCCACAGAAACTTTGCCGCCGCCGCCCTCTTTATCCTTGACTTGCGAAAACAAAATCACTTTCTGCGCGTCCGCCGTCAAATTTTCGCGCTCGCCGCTGTTCTCCCATATCGGACGCAATTTCTTAGCCAAAATCCGATTGTTCATGTGCGAAGAGGCATCCTTTGTGCGACTGACCAAACTTTCCGCGCCCGCGAAAGTTTCACAGCCCGCCGGCAATGCAAACGGGATTCTTTTCTCGCGCATTTTGCCGAAATTTGCCTTGTAAACCTCGCAGGCAAGCAACTCCAAAATATTTTCGCCGCCCGGCAACGCGTTGCCGTTAAAGCCGAATTGCTCAATGATAAAGTTGCTCTTGCGCCGATTCTCCGGGACGTACTATCGCATAAGCAGCCGGCTCGCTCGCGCCCAAATACACGCGGAAACGTTTCATCATCTCCGTATCGCGCAAAAGCGTCGGCGGCAACGATTTGCGCAAACCGTTCTCGAAACTCTTGCGGATAATCTTCTGTATCGCGCCGCTCAAATCCTTAAGTATCGGATAACTTTGCTCGCCCTTAGCCCAATGCTTAAGCTCGTTGAAAACCGAACTGTCGACGACCTCGCCGAAAATCGCGTCCGCCGCCTTATGCGATACCGTTACTTGATTCCATTCCGTAAACGGTCGCCCGCCCCGCGCTCGATACGCCTTGAGGAAATTTTGAAAGTCGCGCAGTTCAATCCCCGTCGGATTTTCAAAGTCGCGCATCGTGGGGATTTTTGTATAGTCGCCCTGCCCGATTCGGAGCATTCGCGCTTCGCCGTCTCGACAGACTACTATCGTGCTCTTGGTTCCGAAGTCTAGAGCGTTTTCTTTATGTCGAAGTCGTAATCGAAAACGGTCTCCTTGAATTGCCAGCCGAGCACGTCCGTTTTAAATCGGTCGCTGTCGAATTTTATCTTGCTTAGCGTTTAAGCCTTCGGGAATTACGCCGTTAGCTATCCAAGCAAGCAACGCTTCAGGATAATTTATTGCGCCGCATTTTCTCCGCACAATCTGTGAATCGGAATAATAACACAAACTCCAATGTCACAATACCATCCCCAATTCCCATTTGTCCAAAAAAGACATGATTTTCTGGTCGATAATTTTTGTCTTGCGCCGATTGAATTTGACGCTCCAAATCCTCCACGCGCCGATTAGCCTCTGCCAAAAGACGCTCGGACTTCGAGGCCCGCTCGCGGTTGGAATATCTATCGGCTTCCAATGTCGCCTGCAAACGTCGATTAGCCGCCGCAAGCTCGGCAAGTTCCGCGTTATCCGACGATTCCGCGCCTTTTAATATCACCAAAATTGCCACCCGAACGTCCGAATCCTCCGGCAAGCTCAGCAATTTCTGTTTATCGTCCATGAACTTCACCTCCGCGCAAATTCTTCGCCAATATGCCGCCAATTTCTTTAAGAAAATTTTTAGTCTTGACGTATTGACTTTTTGCCGTTTTGCGTTTATCATTTGCGGCGTTGAAAGAATTCAGCAGATTAGGAGTGATAATTATGGCAGGAGAAAAATATACGAACAAGGCACAGCAAGCCATGCAAGCCGCGCAACAGCTGGCGGCAATGAAATATCATCAAGAATTCAACTCGTTGCATTTGATGTTGGCACTGGCGAAGGAGCCGGAAGGGTTGCTCGCGACGATTTTCGCCGAATGCCAAACGGATTTGCCGATGCTCAAAGTCAAATTGGAGGCGGAGCTGAACAAAATCCCGCAAGTCAAAGGGCAGGAGCGGCTGTCAATGGGCGTCGACCTGGCGCGGGTTATCGGTAAGGCTCGCGAATACGCCGCCGCCATGAAGGACGACTTCATCAGCACCGAACACTTACTGCTTGCGCTGGTCACCGACGGCAAAAAGGAGCTTCAAGACATTGCCAAGGAGTTCAAGCTTTCCAAAGACAAAATCGACGCCGCCATTAAAAATAATCGCAAGCAGAACGTTACCAGCGACAATCCCGAAGAAACTTATCAGAGCCTCGGCAAATTCGGGCGCGATTTAACGCAAATGGCTCGCGCCGGCAAGCTCGACCCCGTTATCGGGCGCGACGAGGAAATTCGCCGCACGATTGAAATTCTTAGCCGCCGCACCAAAAATAATCCCGTGCTTATCGGCGAGCCGGGCGTCGGCAAGACCGCTATCGTTGAGGGCTTGGCGCGTCGAATCGTGGCGGGCGACGTTCCCGAATCGCTCAAGAATAAGACGCTTTACGCTTTGGATATGGGTTCGCTTATCGCGGGCGCGAAATTCCGCGGCGAATTCGAGGAGCGTCTCAAAGCCGTCCTCAACGAAATTATCAAATCCGACGGGCAAATCCTCCTGTTTATCGACGAGGTGCACACGGTCGTTGGCGCGGGCAAGGCGGAAGGCGCAATGGACGCCGGCAATATCCTCAAGCCCATGTTGGCACGCGGCGAGCTTCGTTGCATAGGCGCGACCACGCTCAACGAATACCGCAAGTATATCGAAAAGGATACCGCGCTTGAACGCCGTTTCCAACCCGTCATGGTCGGCGAGCCGGGCGTCGAGGATACGATAACCATCCTGCGCGGAATCAAGGAACGCTACGAAGTTCATCACGGCGTAAGGATTCGCGACGCGGCACTTGTCAGCGCGGCGACGCTTTCGGACCGCTACATATCCGACAGATTTTTGCCCGATAAAGCAATCGATTTGGTCGACGAGGCAGCGGCTAAGCTCCGCACCGAAATTGAATCCCTCCCCGCGCCGATTGACGAGACGCGCCGCAAAATCATGCAGTTGGAGATTGAGGAGCAGGCTCTTAAAAAGGAATCCGACACGGCGTCCAAAGACAAGCTCAAGTCAATCGCGGAGGAGATTGTTCAGCTTAAGGCTAAGGAAAAAACTTTGCGCGACAAGTGGGAGGCGGAAAAGCAATCGATTTTGCGCGTGCGAGCGATTAAAAAGGAAATCGACGCGGTAAACAACGAGATTGAAGAGGCGCAACGCGCCTACAACCTGCAAAAGGCGTCGGAGCTTAAGTACGGCAAGCTTCCGCAACTTCAGAACACGCTTAAAAAGGTCGAGGAGGAAATCGCCGCGCAAAAGGATTCGCGTTTGCTCAAGGAGGAGGTCGGAGAGGAGGATATTGCCAAGGTCGTCAGCAGGTGGACGGGCATTCCGCTTGCCAAGATGTTAACCGGCGAACGCGAAAAACTCCTGCACTTGGAAGACACATTGCACGAACGCGTTGTCGGGCAGGACGAGGCTGTTAAGGTCGTCAGCGAGGCTATCCTCCGCGCCCGCGCAGGCATCAAAGACCCGAATCGTCCTATCGGCTCGTTTATCTTCCTCGGTCCGACGGGCGTCGGCAAAACCGAATTGGCTAAGACCTTGGCGGAGGCTCTCTTCGACGATGAGCGCAGTATTATCCGCGTCGATATGTCGGAGTACATGGAAAAGCACACGGTCGCAAGGCTTATCGGTGCGCCTCCCGGCTACGTGGGCTATGACGAGGGCGGGCAACTTACTGAAGCTGTTCGCCGCAGACCCTACAGCGTGATTCTGCTTGACGAAATCGAAAAGGCTCACCGCGATATTTTCAACGTGTTGCTCCAAATCCTCGACGACGGGCGATTGACTGACGGCAAAGGGCGCGTCGTGAACTTCAAGAACACCGTCATCATCATGACCAGCAACCTCGGCTCGCAGGAGATTCTTCAACGCGCCAAAATTGGCTTCATCACCAACAAGGCGTTCGCCGAGGCGGAATCGATTATCAAGGATTTGCTTAAAAATTATTTCCGCCCCGAATTCCTCAACCGCATTGACGATATAGTTGTCTTCAAGTCGCTGGCTAAGGAGCAGGTGCAGGCGATAGCGGAGATTTTGCTCAAGAACTTAAGCGAACGTCTGCAGAAACAAATCAACGTCGCGCTCACGTGGACGGCGGCGGCGGTAGAGGCATTGTCGACGCAGGGTTTCGATGCCAACTTCGGCGCACGTCCGCTCAAACGCCTCTTAACCCACACGGTCGAGACCGAACTCAGCAAGCAGATAATATCGGGCGCGGTCAAGGAGGGCGACACGGTAGAAATCGGCTTCGACGGCAAGCAATTCACCTTC
>CALFJE010000045.1 GCA_937877545.1 uncultured Selenomonadales bacterium
CAAGTCGGCTTAAAGCTTGCAGGAATATCTTAATCCTTCCCGAAGGCAGGGGAGGATTTTTTTGGGGAGGTATGACTATGAGCCGAAGGAAAGTTTTTCGACGAATCGTTTCTGCGCTGATTGTCGCCGCAATTCTGCTCGTCAATGCCGTTTCGCACGCCGAGATTTATACGGCGGAAGGTTCTTACGTCATGAGCGAGGTTGAAAACCTGCAAGTCGCTCGTGAACGCGCCAAGGCTAATGCCATGCGCTACGCTTGCGAACAAGCCGGCGTCTACGTCAAATCTTACTCGCGTATGAAGAATTTCAAGCTTGAAGAAGACGTTATCGAGACCATGACCGCCAATATCCTTAAATTGGTCGAGGAGCCGTACTTTTATCCGCTTGAGGAAGTCGCTAATATGGGCGGAGTTCTCATTCGCGTCACGGTCAAGGCGCAAGTCGACGATTCGGACATCAATCATTGGCTGAGCAAAGACGAACAGCAAAAATCTGACTTGGTCGCTCAAAATGAGGCTCTTCGCAAAGCCAATGCGGAACAGGAGCGTCAAATCGCCGAGCTTAAACGCCAACTCGCTGCAAATCCGCACGATAAGGAACGAATCACGCAAAAGTTCGCCGACGAGGATAAAATCTTCCTGTCGAATCAAAAAGTCGAGGAGGCTTGGAAACGCTACAACAAAGGCGACTATAACGGCGCGATAAGTCTTCATAGCGAGGCACTTGAACTTAATCCGAGCAATGAGCAGGCTTGGTGGGGGCGCGGCACCGCGTACAACGAGTTAAAACAAAACGAGCAAGCCATTCAAGATTACAACAAGGCTATTCAACTCAATCCCAATTCATCAGAGGCGTATAACAATCGCGGCATTGCTTATTCTGCTTTGGGACAAAAAGAGCGAGCGATTCAAGATTACAACAAGGCTCTTCAACTCAATCCGAATAATGCAGAGGCGTACAACAATCGCGGCAACGCTTATTCTGCTTTGGGACAAAAAGAGCGAGCGATTCAAGACTACAACAAGGCTTTGGAACTCAAGCCGAATTACTCTGCAGCGTACAACAATCGCGGCAACGCTTATCAAGACTTAAATCAATACAAGCGAGCCATTCAAGATTTCGACAAGGCGATTCAACTCAATCCGAATTTATCAGAGGCGTACAGCAATCGCGGCAATGCTTATTTCAGGCTGGGACAAAAAGAGCGAGCCATTCAAGACTACGACAAGGCGATTCAACTCAATCCGAATAATGCAGAGGCGTACAACAATCGCGGCAATGCTTATTTCAGGCTGGGACAAAACGAGCAAGCTATTCAAGACTACGACAAGGCTATTCAACTCAAGCCAAATGATGCAGAGGTGTACAACAATCGCGGCATTGCTTATTTCAGGCTGGGACAAAACGAGCAAGCTATTCAAAATTACGACAAGGCTATTCAACTCAATCCGAATAATGCCCGACTTTATTTCGTCAGAGGTTTGGCTTATGGCGGATTAAATAATGCGAAAAGTTTTTTTGCTGATATTAACAAAGCCATCGAACTCGATCCGAATTTTGCGGCGGCATATCAAATTCGCGGACTTGTTTATCAAGCACTCGGCGACGAGGCAAAAGCTCAAGCAGACTTCGCGAAGGCTAAGAAGCTCGGCTACAAGGATTGACGAAAAGTCCCCGCGCAGATTTACGCAGGGGATTTTTTATTTTCAAGCCCTGTGATAGAATTGATTCAAAAATTTACGGAGGAATAGCCTTGAGAGTGACCGAATCGGAGGCATTGAAACTTTTCGCGGAGGCTGACCTGCTTGAACTCGGCAAGAGGGCGGACGCCGTTCGCAAAAAAAAATTCGGCGACAGGACGACCTTCATCATCGACCGAAATATAAACTATACCAACGTCTGCAAGAACGAATGCAAATTCTGCGCGTTTTGGCGTCCTAAAACTCACCGCGACGCTTACCTCCTCACGCACGAGGAGATTCTTCGCAAAGTTCAAGAGACTGTCAACGCCGGCGGTACTCAAGTCATGATTCAAGGCGGGCTCCACCCCGATTTACCGCTCGGCTACTATGAGGACATGCTCCGCGTCATCAAAAAAAATTTCGACATAACGATTCATTCGTTCACGGCGACGGAAATTCAACACTTCGCAACCTGCGCGGGCTTGTCGATATTGGAAACGCTTAAACGCCTGCAAGCCGCAGGTCTCGACAGCTTACCCGGCGGCGGCGCGGAGATTTTGGTTGACGACGTGCGCAAAAAAATCAGCCCGCATAAAATCATGACGGACGATTGGCTCAATGTCATGCGGGCGGCGCACTCAATCGGCATGAAGTCTACCGCGACAATGGTTATCGGCTTCGGCGAAACCCTTGCCCAACGCCTTGAACATATGCAAAAGATTCGCGCCCTCCAAGACGAAACCGGCGGCTTCCGCGCCTTTATCACGTGGACTTATCAGCCGAGTAAAATTTTGGGCGGCGATAAAGTTTCCGCGCAGGACTACATGCGCACCCTAGCCATGACGCGCCTTTTTATGGATAACGTCGAACACATTCAAGGCTCGTGGGTCACGCAGGGCGAACGTATCGGGCAATTAACTCAAACTTTCGGCGCGGACGACCTCGGCTCAATCATGCTGGAGGAGAACGTCGTTAGGGCGGCGGGCACCGCTTTTGACATGTCAACGCGCAAAATGATTGAATTGATTCGCTCGGCAGGAAAAATCCCCGCGCAACGAAATACTAAATACGAGGTGTTGAGGACTTTCTGAGCGGAGGTGCGGCTTTGGACGATAAGGATAAAACAAATTGCGACTTGCAGAAAAATCTGCAGCAGATGATTCGCACGACCAAACAATCCGACCTTGAACGCGCCTTGCAACACATGATGCAAACTACCAAGTCCAACGATTTGCGTAACGCCTTCCAAAAAATGATTAACGTCACGCGCTCTTTCGACCAAGAGGTTGAGGTTCGGCAAAAGGAACAGGAACAGAATATCGCCGACGCCTTCCAGAAAATGATTCGCCTGTCGCGAACGTTGGAGATTGAAAACGAGGAGGAGCTTGCTCGCGAAGAGGCGGAGGCTAAAAAGCACGAGAAAAAAATCGATAAAGTCAAACGCAAAGTCCCGCGCAGAATTCGGAGCTTCCCCGCCGCCTTCCGTCGCAACCCGCGAGCCGTTATAAAATATTTTCTCGGCATGGTATTGGGGCGCGTGCTGGCGATTGTGCTTTACGTGCTTATGGCGTTCATTCCCGCGTTGCCCATACCCGACGCCGTCGCAAACATGAGCAAACCGCCCGCAATTTTCGGCGAGGCTTTCCGCTCAATGCGCGGTTTCGTCACCGATTTTAATCCGCAAATGCTAATCGCGACCGTCACGAACATTCCGACCGACATCAACAAGCTAATCCAGAAAGTCGGCGAATTCTTTACCTTTTACGCCAAACGCACGGGCAATTTTTTATTCAAAGCGATTCGACACCCGCGCCTTGCCTTCGACGATACGCGCAAAATGATTCGCCGCAAAGCCCCGCTGTTTATCCGCTTGGCAAGGGCGGCGTTCAGCGTGGCGTTTTCCTTCCTGCTGATAAAGCTCGCGATGATTTTCCTCCTGCCGCTGTTCGGCGGTATCGCGCTCACAGTGCTCGGCATTAAGGTTTCGATAATCCTGTTCGTTATCGCCCGCATGATTGCCGACAAGATTGGCGAACTGATTGGCAAGCACATCTTCAAAGGCGGGCTGAAGTTTTACAGCATAGCCAGGACTATCCGCGAATCGCAAGTCGTCAAGGCTATCGGCGATTATCTCAAGGAGTGGCTCAATCAGGCTACAAATAAAAAATGACGCGGCTTTGAACGTCGCGCCACTTTTTTTGCTAAAATTCCCGCAGGTAGCCGCTTACCATCATGAAACTTACGCCCAGGAACAGCATACAGCCGAAAAAGAAAATCCACCAATCGGGCATGTATCGCCAAATCAATTCGCCGCTCAAATACTCCAGCGACAGCTTGGAACTCCTTTGCGCGACGGGCAAATACATCAGCGCACCGAGCACCACGCCGAAAAATATAATGCCGATTATGCCGATAATCACGTCGACGGGCGGGATACCGAACGAGCCGCTGAAAGCATCCGATACAGAAGTCTCCATAAATCAACCTCCAAGTTCAGTCCAAAGCACGATTTTATTTTGCGCACGAGTTTTGTTTACGTCGATAATGCGCTGATTGCGCGAGCCGCGAAATTGCAATTCCAAATCGCGTTGGCTTTCGATAAATGCGCCGTCAATCAGCACGTCGATATTTTCAAGCAAGGGCGCGGCGTCGGCGGGCAAATCCTCGAAGTCAAAGCCCGTATAGCACCACACGTCAAGCCCGAAACTTTTGGCGGCGCGGGCAATTTCCGTGGCGGCGTCGATTTGCAGGAGCGGTTCGCCGCCCGTCAACGTCACGCCGTTTAGCAACGGGTTTTTTTTTATCGCGGAGATAATTTCGCCGGTATCGACGAGCCGACCGCCGTCGGGCGCGTGCGTTTCGGGATTGTGACAGCCCTCGCAATTCCGCAGACAGCCCTGCATGAACACCGCAAAGCGAATCCCGTCGCCGTCAACGTAACTTTCGGGCACCAGCCCCGCGATTCGTATCAGCAATTCAATCCGCCTTCTCCGACCCCAAATACTTATCCAACAACGCCTCGTAGTCTTTAATCGGCAACGGGCGCGAAAAATAATAACCTTGAATCGTCACGTCGCCGAGGCTTGCCACGTAGTCGCGTTGCGCTTGAGTTTCCACGCCCTCAACTACGATGCTCATTCCCAATTCCCGCGCCAATTCCACGATGAATTTTAAGATTATCGCCACGCGCTCCGATTTTTCCAGTTCGCGGATAAACGCCATGTCGACCTTGAGCGTGTCGAGCGGCATATCCTTTAGCATGTTCAGCGACGAATAGCCCGACCCGAAATCGTCCATGAGCACGGGGAAGCCCAACTCCTTGAACGTGGAAATCATGTCGAGTAGCTGCAACTGATTGTCGGTGTACGCGCTTTCCGTCACTTCGAGCTTGAGCATCCACGGCTCCAACTTGTATTTTTCCAGCAACGTCGCGAGGAATTCGGGCAAGTCGAGGCTGTAGAAATTCAAGCGCGACAAGTTCACGGAAATGGGCACGACAGACTTGCCCTCGTCGAGCCGCTTACGTTGCAGACGGCACGCCTCCTCCCAAACAAAACGGTCGAGCCGCACGATAAAGCCGTTGCGCTCAAAGACGGGAATAAACTTGCCGGGCGAAACCATGCCGTGCACAGGGTGGAACCAACGCACAAGAGCCTCGGCACTGGCAACGGTGTCTTTATGCGGGTCGTAAATCGGCTGGAGGTAAATCGTGAATTGATTTTCCAACAGAGCCGCCTCCATGTTGCCGGTTATGAGTTGCTCCTCAATCATTTGCTCGCGCATTTTGGCATCGTAATAGGCGTAGCGCGTCAGGTAGCTGCCCTTGATTCGGCGCAACGCCATGCCTGCGCGGTCACACATTTGGTCAATCGGCAGGTGCACGTCTTCAATGGGGTAAATGCCCGCGAAGAATAAAATATTGTGGCTGATATGCAAGGCTTGAATGTGCGTGTCCAAATCCTTGATGATTTGCTCCATGTCAAGCTCGTCGCTTGGCACGCAAAGCACGAAATGATCCGCGTCGGTGCGACAACTTATCGCCGTGCGCGGATTGAGTTTCGCCTTGAAATAGTCCGCCGCAGTCCGCAGAATCAAATTGCCCGTATCCGCGTGGAACAGGTCGTTTATAATTTTGAAACAGCTGATGTCCATGCAGACGATTGAATATTTGATATTGTAGCGTGCGCCCAAAAGCAAACGCGCTTCCGTTATGAAAGTTTCACGGTTGTAAAGTCCCGTCAGAGAATCGTATTTGCTCCCGATTATCGGCAAAATTCCTTCTGCTCTCAAGTCAACCTGCCTCCCTCGTCTCTGTTCCCAAAAATTTTTTTAACTATTCCACGCCGAAAAATAAATCCCTTCAAAAATCTTTCAGCCCGAAACTTTGCAGTGCGCCGATTGAATTTCGCCAATCCCGCTTGACTTTTACCCACAAGTCCAGGAAAACGTTCGCGCCGAGGAGCATTTCAATTTCGGGTCGAGCCGCCGCGCCCACGCCTTTTAACATCGCGCCGCCCTTGCCGATTAGTATTCCTTTTTGAGAATCGCGCTCCACGTAGATTGTTGCGCGGATAAAAATCGTACCGTTGTCGCGCTCCGTCAGCTCCTCCAAGTCCACCGCGATTGAGTGCGGTACCTCGTCCTGCGTCGAAAGCAAAATCTTTTCCCGTATCAGCTCCGCGATTATCAAGCGTTCGGGCTGGTCGGTCACCATGTCGGCGGGGTAATATTGCACGCCCTCCGGCAGTAATTTCACGGCTTCGGCTATCAGCGCGTCGACGTTCGTTCCCAACGCCGCGCTTATCGGCACCACCGCCGCGAAGTCCCGCCGCGCAGAGTACTCCGCGATTATCGGCAAGACTTTTTCCCGTTCGACGAGGTCTGTTTTGTTCACGACCAGAATCACGGGCTTGGTCGTCGCGCTCAGCCGCTCCAGAATATATTTTTCCCCGCCGCCGAATTTTTCCGTCGCGTCGGTGACCCAAAATATCGCGTCGACTTCCTTGAGCGTTCCCTCCGCCGCTTTGAGCATGTATTCGCCCAGCTTGAACTTCGGCTTATGTATGCCCGGCGTGTCGAGGAAGATAATCTGCGCGGTGTCGAGCGTCAAAATGCATTGAATGCGACTGCGCGTTGTTTGCGGCTTGTCCGACGTTATCGCAACCTTTTGCCCGACGATTTTGTTTATCAGCGTCGACTTGCCGACGTTCGGACGCCCGATAACCGCCACGAATCCCGATTTGTAATTTCCCATTCCGCATTCCCCATTCCTAATCGAAAAGGAGCCGCGTTTGCGACTCCCGTTGTTGTCAATCCAGAAAATCTTTAAGCTTTTTGGAGCGGGCGGGATGACGGAGTTTCCGCAACGCCTTTGCCTCAATTTGCCGTATTCGCTCGCGGGTCACGTTGAAACTTTTGCCGACCTCCTCAAGCGTGCGTGCTCTGCCGTCCTCCAGCCCGAATCTCAGCCGCAATACGTTTTTCTCGCGCGGCGTCAACGTGCCCAAAACGTCTTCGAGTTGCTCCTTAAGCAACATGAACGACGCGGCGTCGGCGGGCGCGGGCGCATCCTGGTCTTCTATGAAGTCACCCAAATGCGAATCGTCTTCCTCGCCGACGGGCGTCTCCAACGATACCGGCTCTTGCGCGATTTTCTTTATCTCGCGCACGCGGGCAACGTCGATTTCCATTTCCTCCGCGATTTCCTCGTCGGTAGGTTCCCGCCCGTTTTTCTGCAACAGGTTCCTTGAGACGCGAATCAGCTTGTTAATCGTTTCAACCATGTGCACGGGGATTCGGATTGTTCGCGCCTGGTCGGCTATAGCCCGCGTTATCGCTTGACGTATCCACCACGTGGCGTAGGTGCTGAACTTGTAGCCCTTGCGGTAGTCGAATTTCTCCACCGCCTTAATCAAGCCCAGGTTGCCCTCTTGAATCAAATCGAGGAACAACATGCCGCGTCCCACGTAGCGTTTGGCGATTGACACGACCAGCCGCAAATTTGCCTCGGCAAGTTCTTTTTGCGCCTCGATGTGTTCTTCCTCGTCCTCGGACTCCATGCGCATTGCAAGTTCGCGTTCCTGTTCGGCGGTGAGGAGCGGCACGCGCCCGATTTCTTTAAGGTACATGCGAACGGGGTCGTCGATTGATACGCTGTCGGGGATATTCAAATCCAAGCTGCCGCTCCCCGACTTAATAGGCTCGACGTCCTCTTCGACGGGCGTATCGGCAGAATCGACGGGGCTCATAGAATCGACGGGTTCGGGCGGCGCAGTCTCGGAGGACATTTCCGGCTCAACGTTTTCATTAGGTGCGCTCATATCTTCCAAGTCGCTGTCGTCATTGACAAGCTCAATGCCCTCGCGCTCGCAAATGCTGAAAATCTCTTCAATCTCCTCCGCGTCGTTGGAAACGCCAAGGCTTTGCATTATCCTGTCCAACTCGTCGTAGGTTAATCTGCCGCCGTTTTGCTTGCTCTTCTCTATCAGCGACGTTACGATTTTGGGCGGGCGTCCCTTAGTCTTGCCGGTATCTTCCGCGCCGATTTCCGGCGCAAGCTCTGCTTTTTTGGACGCGGAATGACCTTTTTTGTTTATAGACGGGCTGCCGCTCAAGCCGCCTTTGCCCGGCTCGACAGTCTTGCTCTTTACTGTCATATTGCAGCCTCCTTTCAAAAGCAACTAGTTATTGCTTTGCAGTTTGTTAATCTTTCCTTTAACTTCGAGCGAATCTTTAAGCGTTTTGACATATGCCTCGCTGTCGCTCGAACTGTTATATTTATCAGCTTGTATGAGGAGCGTCTTGTATTTTCGCTTAAAATTCATTTTCTCCAATGCTCTGATTGAGTCATGAAAGAGTTTAATTTCCGTATCACGCGGTTCGTCACTCCCGCCAAGCAATATCCGCGAAAGCTCGGCATTTGCCGCCTCGCTCAATTCTTCAGCGGCACTCAACTCATCGGCGCGTTTTTCCTGAATCATGCACTGTTTCAGCCAATCGATTATTTCTTGTTGCGTCGTCGAAAAGGTTTCTCGCGGCAATACCATAAGTACATAATCGAGGAGGTCGTCTTCATGCCAAACCATTCGCAAGACGTTTTCGGACGCCACTTGCAATGGGGGCGGAAGGCTTTCCCCGGGAACGGTTTGCGGTTTCGACTCCGACCTCCGCACAGATTGATTTTCCTTGGCAATGAATTTCTGCAATTCGTCCGTGACGACTTGATAATCCAAAATCAGCTTGGCGGCGATCATTTTTACATATTCGCTGAGTACCGTTGTCTCCTCAATTTTCGCCACTGCCGGTAAGATGTCTTGCAATGCCTGCACTTTGCCGCCAATCGTTGACAAATCTGCGCGGGCAAGGACGTAGTTCAGACGATAATCAATCAACGTCTCCGCGTTTTGAATCAGCTCCTCGAACGCCGCTTTGCCGTGCTTACGAACGAATTCGTCGGGGTCTTTGCCGTCGGGTACTTTGACTACGTAAACCTCCGCGCCCGCCGCCTGTACTATCGGCAAAGCTCGAATAGTGGCGCGTTGCCCTGCCTCGTCGCTGTCGTAGCAGAAGATAATCTTTCGGGCATAGCGCAAAATCAACTTGGCGTGGTCGGGCGTGAAGGCGGTACCGAGCGTCGCCACGACGTTTGTTATCCCCGCGCTGAAAAGTGAAATCGCGTCCATGTAGCCTTCCACGACGACAGCCGCGCCCGCCTTGTTTATCGCCCGACTTGATTTGTCCAGCCCGAACAGCAATTTGCCCTTGTTGAACAGCGCGGTTTCGGGGGTGTTGAGATATTTGGGATTGGCATCGTCCTCGCCGGTCAGAATTCGTCCGCCGAAGCCCGCCACGTGCCCGTAGACATCGGCGATTGGAATCATGACACGCCCGCGAAATCTGTCGTAATATCCCGAAGAACTCTTGCGTTTGGCAACCAACCCTGCCGCCTCCGCCTGTTGCGGCGAAAAGCCTTGCCGCGTCAGTTTCGTCAACAGCACTTCCCATTCGTCGGGGGCATAGCCAAGCTTGAAAGTTTCAATCGTATTCATGCTAATTCCACGCGCCTCAAGGTATTTCCTGCCGACTTCGCCGCGAGCCGTTTTAGTTAAACACTCGTGATAAAAATCCTGCGCGGACTCGTTAATTCGGAGCAAAGTTTTTTCCTCGCGCCGTCGACGTTCTGCTTCGGGTGAAGAGCGTCTTTCGGGCAAGGCTATGCCCAGCCGTTCCGCTTGCAGCTTTATCGCCTCGAAGTAGCTTATATTTTCAATGAGCGACAGGAACTTGAAGGCATTGCCGCCCGCCCCGCAACCGAAACAATAAAAAAATCCTTTGTCGGGGCTCACGCAGAAGGACGCGGTCTTTTCGTTGTGGAAGGGACATCGTCCCCAAAGCCGCCCGCCTTTTTGCGTCAGCGGCACGTAGCGCGAAACGACCGAATGTATATCCGTCCGTTCGTTCACCCGTTCAACGAATTCGTCAAGCTCGCTCCCCATCTCCTTCAACCTCCGTGCGTTTTATATTCCCCGCGCCTTTTGATTTTCCTTTCAGCCGCCTAAGAATTTTTATCGACGCGTGATATATCGAAGACTTAAGCGCAAAGCAGGCAGAAAGCCTTGACGCCATGAAGTCCGCGATTGAGCAAATGCAAACCGCCACCGCGCAGGCTCAACAGAATTCAGCCGCCCTCCTCACCGAAACCAAAGCTTATCAGCAATAAGGCAATGCGGCGGCGAATCGCGGATGAGTTTGACATAGCGGAATATCTGTTGACGACGCAAAAAAATAAATCGGACTTCTCACCCGCAGACGCGTGGACGCCAAAAGTTTTCGCCCGATACGTTGGAAATTCATCATCGGAATCACAATCTGGGCGACAATCGCCGCGATAATTTGATGGTGCTCTGCCAAGCTTGCCACGATAAGATTCACGCGGCGGAGGGCGGCGTTTGCGTCAAACGGAAGTCTCAAGCCGAATATGCCGACGTGTTCAAGACGATTCGCTTAAAAGTTTATTCGTCGAGTCGCAAAGCTTATTTGAGACGTTGAACAATTTCCGCCGCAAGCAAGCCGATTAGCACCCCGACAAAAATTCCACACGTACCGAGGACGGGCAGGTAGAAAATAAATTTCGGGCTGCTCATGAAAAGCGACGCCGCGCAGATTTGTCCGAGGTTGTGGAAGAAACCGCCCGCCGCACTCATTCCGACGATTGAAAATTTCTCCGTGCGCTTAAGCAGAATCATCGCCGCCAAACTCATAAGCCCGCCGCTCACGCTGAACAAAATCACCGTCGGCGAACCCGCGAACAGCCCCGATAAAAAAATGCGCACCGATAAAATTATCAGCGCGTCGACCGCCGTCAGCAAATACAGCGCGACAAGCGTCACGACGTTTGCAAGCCCGACCTTCGCGCCCGGCGGCAACAAGAGCGGCGGTATCAAGCCCTCCACCGCGAACAAAATCAGCGACAGCGAAATCAACAACGCGTCCGCCGTCAATCGCCGCAACTCAATCACTCGCAATCTCAATCAGCAACTCGTGCGGCACGCAGGCAATTACTTCGCCGACGTTGCCAATCAAGCCGCGCCGCACACAAATTTTATCGGGGCAATCAGCTGCTGCAACGCCAATCGCCCCGCCACGAATCACGATAACATTTTCCCCGCCGCCCGCGTTAATCGTAAACGTTTCGTCCGCCGTCAAGTCAATTTCGCGAACAATCACGCCCCTGACTTTGACGACGGCAAATTTTTTCCCCGAATCAAAGCTTTGCACGAGCGGCATCAGCGACAAAATCATCAGCACGGCAATCAGAATCAAATCGTTGCGCGTCATTTGGCGGCTTCTTCGACGGCGCGTTTGGTCGTCTCTACAAATTGCCCGTAGGAAACGGTTGCGCCCGAAATCGCATCGACCTTGCTCAAATCCTGCGTCTCAACCAACTGCGCTGCATAAGTCTTAATCGCGTTGACGGCGACTTGAGCCTTTTTGTAGTCGGCGGAGTCCTTGCCCGTCAGCGAGCCGTAATCCTCATTCTTGACGTTGCCGAACAGGTCATAGCCCGCGAATTCGGCGGCAACGATTTTTTTATCCCTAATCGTCAGCGTCAGGACGCTCTTGCCGAGCTTTTCGTCCGGCGAACTCTCAACGGTATAAATGCCGTCCTTGGCGGTGTTCAAGTTGATTTTATTCTGCGCGGGCTTAGGAGCGGGAGCTTTCGCCTCGTCGCCGCAACCGCCGATTAGAAAGCCCGCCGCGCAGATTATCGGCAGAAATTTTTTCATGACTTAATCCTCCCGTGCTCCAAAACTATGCAACGTTGCGCCTCCCTGCCGACGTCGGGCGAATGCGTCACCGTTATAATCGTATGCCCCTCGGCGTGCAACTCGTGAAATATTTTCATGACAAGATTTTGATTCGCCTCGTCGAGGTTGCCCGTCGGCTCGTCGGCAAGAATCAGCACGGGATAATTTATCAACGCCCGCGCTATGCAAACGCGTTGTTGCTCGCCGCCCGATAATTGGCTCGGCAAATGCTTGGCTCTGTCCTCCAAACCCACGCGCCGCAATTCAGTCATTGCGTCGTTCAAGTCGGGTATGCCGTGATAATACTGCTCACGGCGTATCTCGGTCAACTTTTGATTATCCGCGTCGCTAAGGTCAATGCCGTCCGGGATAACCTCGCCGCCCGTCGCCTTATCCATGCAACCGATAATGTTCATGAGCGTCGTCTTGCCGGAGCCGCTCGGTCCCATAATCGCAACCCATTCGCCCGTTTCAACCGCAAGATTTATCCCGTCGAGGGCGCGAACCTTCCCGTTGTAAATCTTGGAAACATTTTTCAATTCAAGCAGAGCCAAATTCATTCACCTTTCAAGACTATCGCGGGGTCGACCGCCGTCGCTATCCTTACCGGTATCAAGCTCGCCGCGCCCGTCACGATTATTGACAGCACGATTGACAATATCGCTATCGACACGGAAAAGTAAATCCCGCGCCCAATGCCTTTTTAAGCCCGATTTCTCTGCGCCGCTCCGTCACGACCGCCATCATCGTCGTCGTTACGCAAATCAGCGTTAAAAGCAAAACGACCGCCGTAACCGGCAACATCGGCACTTGAAGTTTGCTCAGCACGTTGAACTCCGAATTGGCGATTTGCTGAACGGGTTGCGCTTGAATGCCCGCCACGTCTATTCCCGCCGCGATTGACTTTAAGCTGTCGCCCTCCGCAACCACGCTGAGCTGAACGATTGAAACCTGCGCGGGTTTGCCGACGATTTGTTGAAGGTCACCGAGGTCGAGGAAGGCAAATTCCTCCTCCTTGCCGCCCGTCGACACGATACCGCTCATATGCGCCCTCAATCTGCCAATATGGGCTGACTTTTTGCAACTCGGCAAAATCGGTGCCGCCCGTCAAAATGTATTGCTTGTTAATCTCCGGCCGCTCGTAGAGGAAAGGTGCCGCGCCAATCAGCTCGTGCCCCGCCAATGCCTCGCGCACGGCGGATATTTTTTCCTGATTGAAAGTCGCCGCCTCGCCTTGCGGGATTATCAGCAAGTTCGCGCCGTATGCCCGAAACTCTCTGCCCGGTTGCCGAGGTACTTCGCGATAGACCGTAACCATGCCGCTGCTTATCGTCGCGCCCACCGCCACCGCGATTAACGCTATCAGCATTCGCATTCGCCGCCGCAACAACGAGTAAAATATCATCCGCAAAAAAAATTTCAGTTTCATGAATTATCTCCCGTGTAAGACTTCCGCCGGCTGCAACGACAACAGCATTCGTATCGCGGGCAAACTGCCGAACAACAGCACCGCCACCATTAACACGCTCACGATTGGCAAGACCGCCGCGTTGTTCACGATTGCCGAGCCGAAAACCGTCGTCCCGATTATCTGCGCCAAGCCCAAGCTCACCACGTAGCCCAAGGCTCCGCCGCACAGCCCCGCGATAAATATTTCCGTCAAGATTAGGAGTATCAAGCCCAAATTCGTCGCGCCTATCGCCTTGAGCAAGCCCGGCTCGCGGCTGATGTTCGCGCTGACCAAATTCGATACGCCCGGTGCCGTCGACAGCAAGTTCAACGCCGTTATCAGCAACATGAGCAGTTGCGTTTTTTCGAGGATTTTGCCCTCCGATTCGGCGATTTGCCGCACGGGTCGCGCCGACGAATTCGCTATGACCTCCTCAATTTGATACGCTATCGCGCTGACGTATGCCGTGCAATACCAAATTTCGCGCTCCTGCCGGCTTAGCAAATCGGGATTCGCCGCCGCCCGTCAATATCCCGCTGACCTTGAAGGCGTCGCCGTTGCATTTGATAACGTCGCCGACGCGGAGTTGCTTATCTGCCGCCAGCTTTTGACCAATCAGAGCCTCGTCAATCTGCGCGGGATAATCGCCTTCGATTTGCCACCAGGATTTCATTTCGGTGACGCCCGTCGAAAAAGTTTCGCCCGTCGGCAAGCTCATCTCGTGATTAAACCACGTGCCCGACGCCGAAACTTTATCGCCGCCCTCAAGCGTCAAATCCGCATCAAGCACGGGTGCGAACGCTACGATATTGTTCGTCCGGAAAATGGTTTTAATCTTGCCCAAGTCCGCCTCGTTTAAGTACTCGTGCGCCTCCAAGCCGTAAACGTCCTTGAGCAAGGCGGAATTCTTCGGCGTCACGGTGATATTCGCTCCGTAGGCTTTCAGCTCCCGATTGACCTTGTCGCCCACGTCGAACATAACATTAAGCATAGCCGCCGCCAAACTCACGCCCAACGCGACCGTCAAGGCTATCAGCGCGAATCGGTTCCGCTGTCGAATCAACGCGCCTTTGACCATTTGCCAAAACATTGCCGTTCACCTCCCGAATATTTTTTTAGCCGCCGATTTAATCCAACCCGCGTGCCACGCCAAATGAATCAATATCCCGACCGCCATGACGTAGCCGCTGTACGTGTGCGCCAACTTGTAGACGCGCCTCGCTTCGCGACCGCCCTCGACCAAATGAAAATCCAAAATTATCCCCGTGACGATACAAATCAACCCGCTCACGAACAGGATAACGTCAAGCCAAAAATTCTTTTTCAAGCCCTCACCTCATTGAAAAATCCTCGCGTTGTTCTCCAAGGCAACTTGCAGAACTTTCAATTTGCCGTCCTCAATGCGATATTCAATCGGAATGGGATTGCAACCGCCGCGTGTGCCGATTGTCGCCTTGTTCATTTGCACGTCGCACAGCTTGCAGATAACCTGATTGTCGCGTTCGTAGTAGCCCGTCACGCCGCAAATTTCGCAGGCGTCAAGCCCCACGCCGTAAGCCGAGCCGCCCTTGAGAATTACGATATAACGAACGCCCTCGCCCGTCGACGCCCGATAAACGAATCGGTGAAGGTGCCCGTCCTTAACGACCTCCAAGTCAACGTCAATCGAACCCTCCTCGGCAAAAACTTCAACCGCAGGGACAATCTCCGCCTCTTGATTCGCAACGTAATTGCCCGCGCTTGAGGTCGTCGTCATGAGCACCAGCGCGATTATCACGCCCGCGCCCCAACGCCTTTTGTGAATCGCGCCCGCCAATACCTTCCGATATTCGGCGGGATTGTATTCGGGTTTCCGCGCAGGTTTCGGCTGAGAGAAAAGCGTTATCGGCAGGACGAGTATCGCCGCGAAGCTGACGAATATCAGCAAGCCCGAATTGTTTATGACGGGGGCCATTAAGTCCATCCACGCCTCGCCCGAAAGCACGTCGCGAGCCATGAGCACTTGCACGAGGAAAATTACTTGGCGAATCATGCACGCCGCGAAGATTATCACGAATACGAATTTTAAGCGTGCGTCGTTCAAAGCGTCCGCCGCCTTGTAAATCATGAACGAGCTTACGAACGCGAACAACGCGCCGCTTGCGAAGCCGAGGATTTTGGTAAGGAATTCCATCGTGAAGTAGTCGCCCAATGCCGCCGTGACCGAGCCGGTCGGTATCAGCCACAGTTCAAAGCCGTGATATAAAAACAGCGTCGTGACGGCGGCGGCTGTCGCGATTTTGAGCGGCTTGCTGAAGTCGGTCGCGCCGCGCAGGAGTTTGGACAGTATAATCGTTTCGCCCGCCAAGGTTATGAAGGTCGCGAAGCCCTCCAACAGTTCGCGGCTTACGGCGTTGCGCGTCCCGACTCTCACGGCTACGAGGAATATCGACAGCCAAAAGCCCCACTTCAGCGCGGAACGGAAGGCGGCGCGATATTCCTCATGCGGCAGGCGGCGTATCAGCACGAATAAAATTCCGAGCGGCACGCCCAAAAGCAAGCCCTCCTCCATTGCCGGGATAAATTGTTGCAAAAACGTTTGGAGCAAAAATCTCACCTCGCCCAAAGAATTTTAAACGAATAATCCCCGCCGAAGTCTCGACAGGGAAAATCTTTTGTGTAATAATTTGTTTGGTTAAATTTTTTACGGCGTCTTCGGACGCTAATTTTTTAGCACTTGCGGGGCGTGTAGTTGAAAGTCCACTTCATGACGACGGGCTTTTTCCAGAAACGACCGGGGACACCGGTATCGGGGTCGGTGTGGAGCGCGTAGCCTTCGGGCGCGTGGAAACGGAATTCGCAATCGTAGGTGCCCGCGCCGTGCATTTTGACGTTCGCGCCGTAATGGGAACCGTCGTCCGCGCTCATGGGCATGAAGGTACCCGTAATCGGACCTTGCGGGTCGCCGCCGCGCTTGGTGAACTTATATTCGACGCGCATGTAGGGAATCCACTCGCCGACGCCGACGCCGCACTCATTGCCCTCGGTGGCGTGAATGTCGGTCTCAATGTGAATGTCGGCTTGGTCGGGCGAAAGCATAATGCCCTGCGGCTCCATGAGTACCGGTTGGAAGTACACCGGCGCAACCTTGAAATGATTTTCCGTGTCCTCGATCTCGTCGCCGATCGGATATTCTTGGAAGGCAAGCGCATTGGGGCTGAATGCGAACAGGCTCAACGCCGCCGCGCCCGTCGCCAGGAACGCTTTAACTTTTTTGGATATAAACATAATTCACAACTCCTCAAAGATTTTTCTATGTAAACGGAATTTTGCTCCGTACACAGCGAAAATTATTATCAACGTGTGTCTAAAAAAAATTTGGTTAAGCCGCCTCGCTCTGCCGCTTGTGCGCCTAAAGTCTCAACCGTCGGATAGATGCCAAGCACATCGATTGTCGGCACGAATTCCAACGGGGTTTGTCCGAAGACGCCGCCCTCTTGCAATTCGCGAATGCCGCCGTCGACCTCATAAGCTTAAGCCGCCGCCTCGCTCTGCCGTTTGCGATACAGAAAGGCTCCGATAC
>CALFJE010000046.1 GCA_937877545.1 uncultured Selenomonadales bacterium
TAAAATCTTCCTCAATCGCCTGTCGGATTATTGTTTCCTGCTCATGCGCGAGGCAGACTTGAGACTTTGAACACCTTCAGCCCGTCAAATGCGGCGGGCATTTTTTATTGCGATTTTAATGCGGGACGTAAAGTCGGAGCCTGTTCACGAGGTCGATAAAATCTTCCTCAATCGCCTGTCGGATTATTGTTTCCTGCTCATGCGCGAGGCAAACTTGAGACTTTGAACACTTCAGCCCGTCAAATGCGGCGGGCATTTTTTTTATTGAAAATTTAATTCGCGGCTGATATATTAAACAAAAACGGAAGGAGGCGAATCGTCGTGATTGGGAGGATTATCGCCGTCGTGCTGGCGGTCGCGATTTTAAGTTCCATGTCAATCTGCGCGGCGTCGCGTAAAGTCGTGGCGGTTATGCCGCTGGAAAACGTATCGGGTTACGACGAGAAGAAAGTCGCCGAAATTATGACCGAACAACTTATCGTGGCGTTGCACTCCAGCGGGATTTATACCGTCGTGGAGCGGGCGCAACTGGGCACCGTCATTAAGGAGCAGGGCTTTCAGAATATCGCCGTCGACCCCGATAAAGCCGTCGAATTGGGCAAACTCAGCGGCGCGGATTATTCCATGCTCGGCAAAGTTACGGCTGCTTACATAGAGCCTAACCCGACCGCCAACGCCCTGGCGCAAATCGGCGCACTTATCGGGCTTGGCGACCTAGGCAGGTCTGCGGAAAAATACGTCCACAAGCTCAAGGGCAGGATTGCTTTCGAGTTCCGCTTCGTCGACAACACCACCGGCGAAATTGTCCTTGCCAAGACGGTCGAGGGCAACAAGAGCGGCTCCGGCGTGGCTGACGCCTTCAACGCCGCCTGCAAAAACGCCGCCGAAAATTTTCTGCGCGAACTCGACGCCCTGAATCCGTTCCGTGCCCGCGTTGCCGAAATTGACGGCGCGAACGTCTACATTGACGGCGGTGCGTCAAGCGGCTTGCGTCGCGGCGAAACTTTGATTGTTGCCCGCGAAAGTGAGCCGATTATCGTCAACGGCAAAATCGTCGGCATGAAACAGAGCGAGGTCGGCAAGATTAAAGTCGTCGAAGTCAATGCCGATTACGCCGTCTGCAAGGTCGAGGGCAATATCAATCAAATTCACAAGGGCGACGTGGTTAAAAGGAGCTGATTCGCCGTGAAAAAGTTTATCGTCATGATTTGCGCGTTGCTGATGATTTGCGCGGTTGCTTCGGCTAAAAACGTGACGGTCACGGGCAGAGGCGCGACGCCTTCCGACGCCGAAAACGACGCCCTCCG
>CALFJE010000047.1 GCA_937877545.1 uncultured Selenomonadales bacterium
CTCCTGCTGAGTTTTAATCTTATCCGCGACCTCCTGCAACGTATTGCTTAAGCCGACGAGCGTCGACATGAATTGTTCAAAAGCGGCGTCGCGCTCTTTGGCGGAGGCTTGAGCCTGTTGTTTAAGTGATTCGTCCAAGGCTTTCAGCGTGTTCAAAAGTTGTTCGTTCATGATTTTGGAAATTTCATTGGCGGCTTCCAATTTTTTGTCTATGCTGTCGGAGAATCTGTCGAGCGCGGCAGAAAATCTGTCCATCTGCGAGCCGACCTGTTTAGAAAAAATATCGCCGATTACCTCGTTGCCGCCCGAACCAAGCTTATCGATAGCCGCGCAGATTCTGTCGACTTGCGGCAACAATTTTTCTTCGAGCTTGGAACAAAGATTTTCTACGGCGGCATTCATGCGTTCGTCCAGTCCGTCGTAAATCGCCCGCGCCACGTCCTCGCCGATGTTCTTTAAAACTGTAGTTTGCTCTTTAACTTCAGTGTCAATGCTTTGCAGGGTTGCCGATTGAGTTTGAGCCTCGGCGTAATTTCTAACCAGCCAATGCTCCGCCGAACGACGCGGAAAATTTTCGTCAAGCTTGCTTGCCAACAGTTGAATGTTCTCTTGGAATTTCACCAGCAAGCGATGATGAGCCACGCTATAAAAAAGTGCGGCTCCAATCCCAACCAGCGAGGTTATAAAGGCGGTATTCACGCCCGATAAAAGTTGGGCAATGCTGCCCTTCAAAGTCTTGATGTCACTTGTCATGTCGACGCCGTATAAGCCTAACGTCAAGCCCGCGAACGTCCCCAAAATCCCCAAGCCCGTGAATATCCCGCCGTAGCCTTGCCAAAAAGTCATGTTCATGCCGACGGTAAGATTCGTCATGTTGAAGAATTCGGCGGCGTTAGTCGTCGAATATTTTTCGGCAACCAGCGTTTTCTTGAAGTCTGCCCAAATCGGAGCAAGCCGCTTGTGATTCTTAAATGAGGCGTCAATGTCCTTAAACTCTCGCGGCTTCCCCAACCATCTTATGAGATTTTTAAGCTCCGCGTTGACGGCTGAAATGTTCGCCGCGCAGTCTTTGTAATAAACCGCGAATAAAATCGCCACGACGACTATCGAAATTGCAAATATTATTTCCAACAAAAATCATCTCCTGCTCATTGCCTCGGGATAGTCAGCGTGAAGGTCGTGCCCTTGCCAAGCTCGCTGTCGACGCCAATCGTTATGCCGTGGCTGTCGGCTATCC
>CALFJE010000048.1 GCA_937877545.1 uncultured Selenomonadales bacterium
GAGCCGCGCCGAGGACATGGATTCTTTGGCTCCTTTTTTGCGCGGGAAGAAAGGTTAAACCACCCCGTTATGCTTGAGTTGCCGATAAACCGAGTACGCCGCGAGCGGGAAGCCGGTTATAATGCCGCAAAGTCGTCCCTTGCCGCCGAGTTGAAAATAATCGTCGACAAGCCCGCCCAGGTACAGGCAAATAAAAATCACGGCGGCAATATAAATCCCAACGCCTGAGAGAATCGCCGCCGCCTTCCAAAAATTATTCACGTCTCAGACAAGCACACTCGCCAAACGTACCAGTTCGGGGTCGAGCGGCTTCTTATTGTTGACCGAATCGAAAAGGTTAATCGCAACGACCTTGCCCTCGTCGAAACCGTAAACGACATTGGACACGCCCGAAATAATTGCCAGAGCCGCCTTTTCGCCGAGTTGGGAAGCCTTCATGCGGTCTTCGACGGTGGGGGAGCCGCCGCGCTGAATGTGTCCGAGAATCGACACGCGGGTATCAATGCCGGTCTTTTCCTCGATGACGTTCTTCAAGCCGACGCCGCTGCACGCGCCCTCAGCCACGACGACGATGCTGTAGCGGCGACCGCCCTTGTAGGATTCGATTATCTCCTCGCAAATCTCGTCGATATTGTATTTGACTTCGGGAACGATAATGTACTCCGCGCCGGAGGCTATGCCCGAAACCATGGCGAGCCAGCCGGAGGTGTGCCCCATGACCTCAACGACCATAATGCGGCGGTGCGCCGAGGCGGTGTCGCGCAACTTGTTAATCGCCTCGACGGCGGTGTTGGCGGCGGTGTCGCAACCGATTGTATAATCCGTGCCCCAAACGTCGTTGTCAATGGTGCCGGGCAAGCCGACTATCGGAATGCCGCCCATTTTGCTAAGGAGCGAGCCGCCCGTCAAGGAGCCGTCGCCGCCGATTATGACCAAGCCCTCAATGCCGTGCTTCTGCAGATTTTCCAAGCCCTTGCGGCGACCTTCCTCCGTCTTGAATTCCTTGCAACGTGCCGTGCCCAAGAACGTGCCGCCGCGCTGAATCAAATCGCTGACGCTCCGACGGTGCAATTCGACTATGTCATCGGCGAGCATGCCCTTGTAGCCGTTGTTTATGCCGAAGACCTTCACGCCTTCATAGAGCGCAGTCCTCACGACCGCACGTGCCGCCGCGTTCATGCCGGGGCTGTCGCCGCCCGAAGTCATTACCGCTATCGCATTTACCATATTTGTCCCCTCCCGCTCATTCTCTATGGAGCCAAGGCTCGCGCCCTGCTCCCCAAAAATTACCACGCCGCTATTTTAAAGAATTTTCAAGGGATTGTAAAGCGAATTTTCTGCGCCGCGCCCGCAATTTCCTTGCCTTGAACGGCTGAAACCTTTCTGATATAATCCCGCCAATGCTACCCCTTCGGGAGGCTTAAGCCAAACGAAAGGAGGTGATAACAATGATGACTATCATCACGTCGCTTGTCGTTGGTGTGGTCGCCGGCATTATCGGCAATTACACTTATGACAAGTACATTCGTTAAGTAGCAGAATCGGCTACTCCGGGTGCCCCTGACAATCGGATTCGCTAACCGGTTAGGCAAAACGAAGCCCCCGCGCAGTTCGCTACGTTGCGTGGGGGTTTATCTTCGTTTGTGATAGCAACGACTCATATCATCACGTCTTATGATCTTACATCGCGTGTAAAATCTACCACAGCCGCGTCGCCTTGTCAAGGTAAAAGCCGCCGTGATATAATCCCGCTGATGCTACGCCTCTCGCCTACTGCATCAATCCACTCGGAGAGGAGGTGAGCAGTATGCTGAGTATCGTGACGATGCTTGGCGTGGGTGTGGTCTCCACTACGGTCGGAACCGTTCTCGGACTCTACATCTACGAAAAGTTCTTCAAAAGGTAGCAGGCGCATAAACCCTCTGCCCGCCCTCTAATCGGACTAACCAACCGGTTGCGGCAAAACGAAGCCCCCGTCGGGTAACCACTCCGTCGGGGGTTTTCGTTTGTGAACAGTATGCCGAGTACTTCTGAGTATCGCAGTTAGAATTTACCACAGGCTCGTCGTCTTGTCAAGGAAAAAGCCGCCGTGTTATAATCGCGCCAATGCTACCCCTTCTGTACTTCAGCATTAAACCAAGACGGAAGGAGGTGATAGTAACGTCGCTTGTCGTCGGTGTCGTTGCCGGTATCATCGGTAATTACATCTATGACAAGTACATTCGGTAAGTAGCAGAATCGGCTACTCCAGGTGCCCCTGACAATCGGTTTCCACCAATCGGTTAGGCAAAACGAAGCCCCCGTGCAGTTCCACCATTCTGCGCGGGGGTTTATCTTCGTTTGTGATAGCCACGACTCGTATCCTAACGTCTTTAGACTTTCAAGTCATATGAACTTTATCATACGCCCGTCGCCTTGTCAAGGCAAAAGCCGCCGTGTTATAATCGCGCCAATGCCGCACCTCTAACAGCGGTAACGCTACGCTTGAGGAGGGAGGTGAAAGTATGGAGATTATCATTCTGCTCGGCGTGACTGCAGTCGGCGGAACAATCGGCACCGTCCTCGGCGGGCTGATCCTCGACTACATCCGCGAAAAAAAGCAGTGAGCGGCAGGCATTCCAATTACTGATTGCCCCTGACAATCGGATTCCTCAACCGATTAGGCAAAAACGAAGCCCCGCACAGTTCCTCGGGCTGTACGGGGTTATTCGTTTTGGTGAATAGCATGGAACTACGATCATCATTCTGCTCTGTTGATCTGCACCGTTAATTTAGCACAGCCGCGCCGCCTTGTCAATCGCCCGTCAATGACTCGTAGCGGCGGAACAGCTCCCGTACCATGGCAAGCTCGTCGTCCAATATGTCTTCAAAGCCGTAAGCCGCCGCAACCGCCCTGTCGTTAGCTTTGTGCGCCGCCCGCAAGTCCGCCGGCATAGTCAGCTCGTCGTATAAGTCCGCAAACGTGCAATCCGGGTATTTGGCTCGCACGTCCAATATCGCTTGCGCCGTCGCCTCGATTCGCCGTCTCTGCGCGGAGGTCGCCTCGCACCAGATAAAGTTGTTGTATACGATCGTCGCCGAATATCTGTAGCTCATGCCCAATCGCCCGCAGGTTACCCGCGTCCAAGCCATATGTACGATTGAGGTCAACACTCCGAAATGATAAATCGTGGCGTCGGGAATCATGAACAGCAAATCCGTTAAGATAACGTCGTCGCCGACAAAATCTATCGGAATATACTTGCGCCGTTCGCCGCTGACTTTGGGAATAACAATGCAATGCGCGGGGTTTTTGGTTTCGCGGAAAAGGTGCGGGGTGTCGGCAAGCTTTTGACGGTCGGGCGCACCTTTAAGGCGATTTTCCTTGCAAAGTTTGACGCGCTCATAAATCGGCTTAATCTTGCGAATTTCGGCGGGCGTGGCGTCGACGAGCCACAGACAATATCGCAACTTGCCGTTGATAAATTCTTCGGAGCCGATAAGCCGCTTAATAAATTTTTTGGCGTCGGGCGCACGCTTAACAAAGTCGTCGTAATCGTTCGCCTCGATAATCAGATGTCCGCCGTCGGCAGGGCGGTTGCCCGTCGTAATGCGCGGCACATTGCAAAGGGGCAGGGGGCGGTTTTCGATAAAAGTCATTTTGCCGGGCAGAAGGTAGAAATTGATATTGTCGACAATTTGGCAGTCGTCGCCGTCGAAGAGGCGTTTGGGCTTGGGATTGGGCGCGAGGCTGAAGCCGACGATAACGCAATGGACGTGCGCCATATCGGAGGATTCGCTTTCCCAGCGGAAGGGGCGATGCGCGAAGTCGATATGGAAGTCGCAGCGGGCGAGGAGGAACCGCCAAACGTCGACGGCTTGCTCGCCCTGAATGACGGAATTGGTCGAGACGAACGCGCCGCGAATAGCAGTGCCGCTCATGAACGCGCCCGCCTTGAGGTACCAGCCCGCCACGTAGTCAATCTTGCCGGCTTTCTTGTAGGGCTTGCCGTTGGTGTCGACGAACAAATCTTGCATGTCGAGCTTTTGAGCCTTGGTCTGATTGGAGTAACCGACAAAGGGCGGATTGCCGATGATGTAGTCGGCGGCGGGAACGAGGCTTTTCCAATCGACGCGCAGGGCGTTTGCCTTGGTGATGTTGGCGTAGCTCTTGAGCGGCAGGAAATTCAAATCGCGGTGAATAATTTCGCGGGTCTCAATCATCATTTGAAGTTCGGCGATCCACAGGGCGGTTTGCGCCACGGCTACCGCGAAGTCGTTTATTTCAATGCCGTAGAAGTTGCCGATTGACACGCGGATTGGGTTGTCAAGTTCGCCGAGCGTGATTTGTCCGCCGAGGAGTTTCTTAAGCAAATCGTTTTCGAGGCGACGGAGGCTCAGATAACTTTCCGTCAAGAAGTTGCCGCTGCCGCACGCCGGGTCGAATATTTTAATCGCGGCAAGCTTATCGTGGAAGGCGGCGAGTTGCTTTTTGGATTTGAGGGTAGCGAATTCGGCTTTAAGGTCGTCGAGAAACAGCGGGTCGATAACTTTGTGAATGTTTTCAATGGAGGTGTAGTGCATACCGCCGGCACGACGTGTTTCGGGATTGAGCGTGCTTTCAAAGACGGCTCCAAATATCGTCGGGGAAATGCCGCTCCAATTAAAACCGCTGCTTGCCTCCTCAAGCAGAAGCTCCTTAATCTGCGGCGTGAAGTTCGGAATTTCAATCGTGCCTTCAAAAAGCCCGCCGTTGACGTAGGGGAATTTTTTAAGCGTGTCGTCAAGGTAAGGGTCGCGCTTATCGAGCGGCGTATTCAACACGTCGAACAGGTCAAGCAGATCGCGGCGGATATTACGCGCTCCATTTAAATAGTCGCGGAAGATTTTGTGCTTGCCGAAAATGCCTGCGCTCTCCGCGTAGAGGCAGAAGACCAATCGCACGCAAAGTTTGTTGAGACTAGCCAACGACTCCGCCGAATTCGGATTGACGTATTGGGCAAGCA